>NZ_VISU01000014.1:0-181423 GCF_007827625.1 Micromonospora sp. CNZ297
TCCGCCGACGACGCCACCAAGCCCAAGCCATGACCAGCCACTACACCCGACAAGCCCTCACCGAGCCGTGATCACAATCCCCGGCTGGAGTACTAGGATGGTCCCGGTGACCATCCCCGAACGGCGATCCGCCGACGTCCCGACCGACGAAGCCCGGGTCGACGAGGCCCTGCGGTTGCTCTCCGGCGTGCCGGTCGCGCTCGAAGTCGCCGTCAAGCGGCTCAGCCGTGGCAGCGGCGTCTACGCCTGGTGGGCTGCTCCCTCGGTCCTCCCGGACCTCCCCGGGCCGCCGAACGACAGCGACCCGTCGCGGCGGATGCTCTATCTCGGCCGGGCGACCAGCCTGCGGGGCCGGATCCTGCGCAACCATCTGCGGCGTTCGGGCAGCTCGACCCTGCGCCGTACGCTGGCCGGCCTCCTCGTGTCCGAGGGCTACCGCACCACCTGGACCGACCGCGTCGTCCTGGTGCCCGAGGACGAGACGCGGCTGACCGCGTGGATGCACGAGCACCTGCGCCTGACCTGGGCGGAGGACCCCGAGCCGACGATCATCGAGGCCGAACTCGTCAGGCGTCTGCACCCGCCGCTCAACGTCCACGGCGTCGACCCCGAGCACATCCAGGCCGCAGTGGTCGCCGCCAAGAACTCGTACAACGGCAGCAGCGGCCCGGCCCAGCCCTAGCACACGCCGTAGCCCACGGTGCTACTCGGCGCATCCGCAGGCCTGAATTGGAGTAGCCGCGTTCGGTCCCAGGTCCGATATCGTCGCGCCGTGGCACAGACGAGGCAGTACGCCTATGTCGGGCCGGCGGAGTTCCGTGACCGGGCGGTCGCGGTGGACGCTGTCACCGTGGACTCGATCGCCTCGCTCGACGAGTGGCTGGCCGGGCGTGACCCTGGGGACCTCGTCGAACCGGTCACGTTCGTCGTTGATCTCGATGGCGTGCTCAGACTGGCGCCGCGTCGAAGCGAACACATCGCCCTTGCTGGTGGGCGGGACGTGCTCGCCGCAGGTGAGATGGCGTTTGCTCTGGCCGGTGGCGGCTGGCGCGCCAGCGAGGTCACGAACCAGTCGACCGGCTACTGCCCCGATCCGGACTGCTGGCCCGCTGTGGCGGAGGCACTTGACCGAGTCGGCGTACCGCACCCTGGTCGCTTCACCGACCAGGTGATCTTCCGTCGTTGCCCCAGCTGCGGCGAGCGCAACATCGTGCGGGATGACGACTTCACGTGCGCCCTGTGCGGTGACACCCTGCCCGCACGATGGAACCTGACGTCCGACTGATCGCGTCCGGCACCAAGCCGACAATCCGCCGCCCGATCAGCCGGAATCACATGATCCGCCGAATGCGTACCCTCGGGTGCTCGTTGCGGAGGTGACCCAGCTTGTGCTGGCGGACCTGCTCCTCCCACACCTCCTGGTCGTACTCCGGATCCGGCGCCATCCACCGATGCGACCCGTCGCTGTAGTGGAACTTCTCGTCCCCTGCCCGCAACACGCTCACCGCAGCCACCCCAGGAACCGCCTGTGCAACGTCCCGGCCGGCGCCCAGCTCAGATCCGCCGTCGCCCGCACCAACTGCGCCCCCAGGTACACCGCCAGCGACACCGGCGCACCCTCGTACTCCGCAAGAAGCTCCCGCCGCCGCGTCGCGCACGGCCACGGCGCACCGCACCCGCCGCACGTCCAGATCGGCAGCACCGGCCCGTGGGTGCTCACCCGCGCACCCCCAGGAAGCGGGCGACGCTCGCGCGCGCCTGCCGGCTGGTCGCCCACGCGACCTGCCAGCAGGGGTACGGAGTCAGCCGCGCCCACCACAGCCGGCAACCCACGCACATCCCGTCCAGACCCCGTACGTGCACCGCCAGGATCGCCTGTTCCGCATTCCTCACTCCGCCAGCTCCGCGTGCCTCGGCGAGCGCCCTTCACGCAGCCGCTGCGCCTGGTCGAGCAATCGCTGCTGCGCGGCCCGTTGCTCACGCTCCTGATATCGCAGCCCGACAGCCGACTGTGGTACCGGACGTCTACGCAGCAGGCGCACCAACTTGTACAGGCCGTACCACCTCAACACCGATTCCGCCTCCTCGACCAGGGTCAGGACGCGGCGCGGAACGCTCACCCGGGCACATTCGGGTGGCGAAAGATCCGCCGCCGCCAGTGACCTGGACACTACGAAGTGTCACGCGCGGCGACGGGGAAGGTTTGTACCCGAGGGAGGACTACCCCTGGATGCCGATCGCCAGCGCCAGTTCACGAGCGTCCTCCCCGACCGTGCCAGGACGATTCGACAGTTCCAGCGCTGCCGTACGGGCATAGGGGTTGTGCCGCACTGTATCGACGCTTTCTCGCAGCGCGCGGCCGAGCAGATGGATAGCCGCCACCTCGCCGCGATCGAGCAGGTGCGCGCGGGCAGCGTCGATCAGCGCTGCCGCGCGACGGGTTCGTGACGGCAGCATCGAGTAGTCCGCCGTGTCGGCACGCCGGATCGCCTCACCCGGGCGGCACAGGTCCGTCTCGATCGTGACGCCGTAGGCCAGGCACGCCGCCGGACCGAACATCAACCACGGATGGGCGTACCTGTCACCGAGCCGGCCGGCCGCTTCCTCGGCGGCATCCCACGCGCGCCATGCCTGCCCCGCACGACCGGCCTTGCTGTGCCCGAGGGCGATGCCGAGCTGCGCCTGTCCCCATCTCGCCAGCTGCTCCGTCCCCGCAGCCGGATCGACCATCGCTGCGGCATCGATGAGCAGGTGTTCCGCGACGTCGATCTGATTCGAGCTGCGGTAAACATGCGCGTAGTACCAGGCGGCCACAGCGATGGCCGCGGGGTCGTCGGCGTCCTGGGCCGCCCGCATGGCCCGGTCGGCGGCGAGCCACACCAGTTCCGGGTAAGGCTGGTGGGCGAGGTACAGCTGCGCGAGGTGGTAGACGCGAGCAAGCTCGACCAGAGCCGACCGGCGTGCCTGCCCGTCCAGCCGTCGAGCGCTGCGCTGGGCGTCGCCAAGGAGCCCTGGCAGGACAGCCGCGACAGCCGAACGCTCGACGCTGGACCGATGCCACAGAGACCACGCCTGGTCGACCAACCCACGCAGCACATCGCTCTGCTTGAGATCGCCCGCCGGAGCAGCCGCCCGCTGCATCGCCGCAGCCACCGTGTCGACATCCGGGTGACCGGCACGAGTCACCGAAGCCACCGGCAGAGACTGGTCACCGGTCAAGTCCGCCAGATCGGAGATGTCGAGCACCTCGGCCAGACGGATGAGCATGGGAAGGCGGGGCGGGAGCAGACGGCCGTTCTCCAGAGCCTTGACCCATTCGGCACTGCGGCCCACCAGGCCGCCGAGGACCGGACGCGTCTTGCCAGCACGCTCGCGGTGCGCCCGAAGTCGGGCTCCGAATGCTGCGGGATTAGTCACGATCCACTCCCCACCTGGGTCACGCGAGCGCATCACGCCGCCAAAATCGACGGTACCCCCGGGGGGACCAGAACGGCACCCCCGAACCAGCAAAAGATCACTCAAATGTAAATTGCTATCGGCACAACTCGGAACGATGTGCCCTCGATTCGCGACGAGAAGGCAGCATCGAAAACGTCGCTTACCGATGGAGTCTCGGCATCCGCGAGCGCGCTCAACTGGGAGCCATCAAGCTTGTTGGCCTGCTCACTGACCGAACGCCGGGCAACATCGAACAACCAATCAACCGCCTCGGGCTTAATCCGGTCAAGCACCTTATTGCGCTTCAGGACCGGCACATCAACTTCACCCGAAGAAGTAACTTTACCCAGCACGGTAAACAGACCGTCCAAGATGCGATCTTCGTCTTCAACAACGAAATGCCGGGTATCACAAATCGTCACCGCAGTTACGGCAGACGACGCCAAGCCAATCTTTCCGTAATACTCCCGAGTCTTCTGACTACGAAAGTCGACCCTGACCGCCTCCGCGATGGCGCGCGCCAACTCCGCGTGAGCCTTCGACCGCTCCATCAACTCGTACGAGAACCGCTGCAGCGAGTCGAAGTCCCCATATTGCGGAAAGACCTTGAAACCGCTACTCTTCACCTGATGATCAGTGATTGCCGCAACCAAGTCAGGCGTCAAGATATCCAGGATCGCATTCAGCTCATTCGCCTTGAATGTCGCTTGATACTCAACAAATTGGCCGGGCAATAGGGCCAGCGCATCCTTTACGCTTTCTACGCGCTTAAGTTTACCCTCGTCCCGTAGCCAGTTGCGGATTACATATAGATAATAAGCTTGCGAGTAAACGAAGTTTTGCTGCGACTTTTGGCTAGCACTGGACGAATCGGAGTTCGAGCCGGTTCGATCACCTCCCAGGTTGGCCCCCACAGCGCCAACTATCGGCACAGTTGCCTTGGCGCTCAACGACGCCTGCCCCTTGCGAACACTCCCCGAATTTTGAGCCTGACCAGTCGCGACTTCCCGACTCTCACTGGAAATAAGGGGCTCACCGAATATCTGCTGAAGGATTCCGCCTACGTGTTCGGCATTTTGATAGATCGACACGGTCGGCTGGTGGGATTTGCTCTCTGTGGCAATAGAGGGATCGTTCACGCTCGCATTCTTACACACGAATCCGCTCCAGTGTGACCTGACACGTCGGCGTCGTGTACCTGCCTCAGAACCAACTCTCGCGCATGTCCAGCGTCGTCCGGTCCAGCCCTTCCAGCAGGTCGAACTGCGCCCCCACCTTCGGCAACTCCCACCGGTAGAAGTACCGCGCCGCCTGCCTCTTCCCCGCCAGGAACTCCCCCTCGGCTCCATCCGGCGACCCCAGCGCCTCCACCGCGAGCACCTGCTCCAGCCACATCCACGCGATCACCACGTGCCCGACCGCCTCCAGGTACACCGAGGCGTTCGCCAGCGCCAGTTCCGGATCACCAGGGGCCCACAACCGCCGTGTCACCACGGCGATCCGGTCCACCGCCGCGCCGAGCTGACCAGCCAGCTCCGAGGCGAACCCCTCGGCCTTCCACGCCCGGGTGACGGTGCCGCGGATCGTCTCCAGCAGCAGTTCCAGCGCTGCCCCGTCGCGCATGGTGACCTTGCGGCCGAGCAGGTCCAGCGCCTGGATGCCGTGGGTGCCCTCGTGGATGGCGTTGAGCCGGTTGTCCCGCCAGTGCTGCTCGACGTCGTAGTCGCGGGTGTAGCCGTACCCGCCGTGCACCTGGATGGCCAGGTCGTTGGCGACAAGGCACCACTGCGCCGGCCAGCTCTTGGTGATCGGGGTGAGCAGGTCCAGCAACAGCTGTGCCCGTTCGCGGTCGGCCTCGGCGGGTGCGGTCTTCTGCTCGTCGAGCAGCCGTCCGCAGTAGAGCACCAGCGCGAGCGCGCCCTCCACGTAGCTCTTCTGCGCCAGCAGCATCCGGCGTACGTCGCTGTGGGCCACGATCGGCACCTGCGGCGTGGTGGGGTCCTTGTCGGCGACCGGCCGTCCCTGCGGGCGCTGGCGGGCGTACGCGACGGACTTCAGGTACGCGGTGTAGCCGAGCGCTGTGGCGCCGGCCCCGATGCCGATGCGCGCCTCGTTCATCATGTGGAACATCACCGCGAGCCCCTGGTGCGGCTGCCCCACCAGGTAGCCGACCGCCCCGGCCCGTCCGTACGGCCGGTGCACGCCCTCGCCGAAGTTCAGCAGCGTGTTGGTGGTGCCCCGGTAGCCGAGCTTGTGGTTGAGCCCGACCAGCACCACGTCGTTGCGCGGCCCGAGGTTGCCGTCGTCGTCGAGCAGCACCTTCGGCACGATGAACAGCGACAGGCCCTTCACGCCGGGCGGTGCGCCAGGGATGCGGGCCAGCACCAGGTGGACGATGTTCTCGGCCAGCTCGTGGTCGCCGCCGGAGATCCACATCTTGGTGCCGACGATCCGGTACGTGCCGTCGTCCTGCGGCTCGGCCCGCGTGGTGAGGTCGGCCAGGGAGCTGCCGGCCTGCGGCTCGGACAGGCACATGGTGCCGAAGAAGCGCCCCTCGACCATCGGGCGTACCCAGGTGTCGATCTGCTCGGCGCTGCCGTGGGCCAGCAGCAGGTTGGCGTTGCCGAGGGTGAGCATCGGGTACGCCGACGTGCCCACGTTGGCGGCCTGGAACCAGGCGAAGGCGGCGGCGGCCACGGTGTGCGGCAGTTGCAGGCCGCCGACTGACTCGTCCATGGTGGCGGCGAGCAGCCCGGTCTCGGCGAACGCCTCCAGGGCGGCCTTGACCTGCGGGATGGTCCGCACGCGCTGCCCGTCGAACGTGGGTTCGCCGGTGTCGGCGGCCCGGTTGTGCGGGGCGAACCGTTCGGCGGCGACCCGGGCGGCGAGGTCCAGCACCTCGTCGACGGTCTCGCGGGTGTGCTCGGCGTAGCGGGGCCGCTCGGTCAGCCGGGTCACGTCCAGCCAGTCGTGCAGCAGGAACGCGAGGTCGCGGCGGGACAGCAGCAGATCGGACGAGGACAACGTGGACTCCTTCCGGTCAGCCGCGGCGCAACCCGGCGACGGCCTCCCGCAGGTCATCCTGACCGATCGGAGCCGGTGGCGCACCCTCCGCCGCCTCCCGGAGCGCCTTGGCGAGTTGCACCCGGCGCAGCGCCTCGCGGAGGTCCGCGCCGGTCAGCCCCGCTGTGTCGGCGGCGAGCGCGGCCGGGTCGAGGTCGTCGGCGAACATCCGGAATCCCGGCCGCTCGTGCCGGTCGATCAGCTCGCGGACCATCTTGGTGAGGATCTCCGCGCGCCCGGCCTCGTCCGGCGCGGGAATGGCGATCTTCAGGTCGAAGCGGCCGGAGCGGATCAGCGACGCGTCCACGCGCTGCGGGAAGTTGGTGGTGGCGACCACGATGACGTCGGGGTTCTCCTCGAACAGCGTGTTCATCTCCTGCTTGAAGATGCCCGCGACCGCGTTGACGGCCTGGCTGGCCGCGTCGCCGCCGGCACCGGCGTAGCTGATGATCGAGTCGAACTCGTCGAACAGCATCACGGTGGGCCGCCGGTAGCGGCGCGCCTCCCGGAAGATGCGCTTGATGTTGCGTTCCGAGCCGCCGAGGTACTTGTCCAGGATCTCCGGGGTACGGATCTCCACGAAGTCCGCGCCGACCTCGTTCGCCAGCGCGCGGGCCAGCATCGTCTTGCCGGTGCCCGGCGGGCCGTACATCAGGATGCCCTGCGGCCTGCGCGCGCCCCAGCGGGCCATCGCCTGCGGGTGCCGGAACGACACCGCTACCTCGCGGAACCGCGCGACCACGTCGGGCAGGCCGCCGACCTGGTCGAGGGTCACCGCCGCGCTGCGCGGCCCGGCCACCGTGACCGGTCGCCGCCCCACGAGGTACGTCCGTCCGCGCAGCACCGCCGGCTCCTCGCTGTCGCCGGACAACTCGCGTACGGCCTGGAGCAGCAGGCCCAGCATCGCCCGCAGGTGCGCCGGATCCACGTCGGCGCTGGGCACTTCGGCGCGGATGCGTACCGTGCCGTTGTCCTGGTCGACGCGGGGGCGCAGCCCTGCCTCCTCGGCGGCGCGCAGCACCTCCCGGCCGGCCGGGTCGCGCGGCGGCGCGACGAGCGTGGCGACCGGGCGAGGCCAGATCCGCCGCCCGGCCTCCGCCGCGATCCGGCCCACCGCGGCGGCCGGGCCGTCGCCGCCGCGCGCGGCCAGCCGCTCGGCGAGCAGCAGGCCGACCGGCCCGGCCAGCCCGAGGGCGATCAGGCCCGCCGGTGCGGCCTCCACCCGCAGGTACGCCTCGAAGCGGTGCACCGGCGGCTCGGCGGCGGTGTCGGCGCGCACGGTGCAGCGGACCTCCCGCACCGGGGCGGGGAAGTCGCCGCCGGACAGCAGGTCCACCGGCCCGTCGACGGCGGCGGCGAGCAGCCCGGCCGCGTCGGTGATGCGCACCTCGGCGCCGAGCAGCGGCACCGTCTCCTCGTCCAGCCGTACCTCGGTCATCGGCAGCCCTCTCCTCGCGGCGGCGTCCGCTTCCCTCGCGTGGCGTCCGCCTCCGAGTCTGGCACCGGCCCGGCCGGGCGGCCACCGCTCAGCTCGCCTCGGCGAGCAGGCCGTCGACCAGGTCGCGGGGCAGCCCGTGGGTGTCGTGCAGCCAGTGGTAGTCGCGTTCGGTCAGCGGCCCGCGCGCCCGTACCCGGTCGACGAGCGGCCGTCCGCGTCGCAGCAGCCCGCGGAAGCGGCGTTCCTCGTCCACCAGCGTCGTGTGCAGCGAGCCGACGTCGACCGGCCGCGTGCTCGGATCGGGCACCTGGCGAAAGCGACGCAGCGTGTCCGCGTACACCCGGGGTGGCAGGTCGTCCAGGGTGCGCGCCGGGTCGTCGCGCCACAGCACTGTCAGCGCGCGGCGCAGCAGCCGCCGCAGCACGTACCCGCGGCCGGTGTTGCCGGGGCGTACCCCGTCACCGAGCACGACCACCGCGGACCGCAGGTGGTCGGAAACCACGCGCAGGTCCTCACCGCGCAGGTCCCACCGGTCGCGGACGACGTCCACCCACGGCCGCAGCCCGTCGCCGGTGAACACGGACCGGTCGCCGCGCAGCACCATCTCCAGCCGTTCCAGGCCCATGCCGGTGTCGATGCTGGAGTGCGGCAGCGGCGTGAGCCGCCCGTCGGGGTGCCTGTGGTAGCGCATCTGCACGTGGTTCCACACCTCCACCCAGCGCGTGTCGGTGCTCGGTGTGCCGGTGGGCGGGCCGTCGCCGGTCCACACGAAGATCTCCGAGTCCGGTCCGCAGGGGCCGGTCGGGCCGTTGGACCACCAGTTGTCCTCGCCGAGCGCCTCCACCGGGACGCCGAGCCCGGTCCAGGTGTCCCGCGCGGTGTCGTCCGGGCCGAGCCGGTCGTCGCCGCCGAACACCGTCGCGTGCAGTTCTCCCGCCGGGATGCCGAACCCGTCGGTGAGCAGCTCGAAGCCCCAGCGCAGGCTGGTCGCGATGTCGTAGTCGCCGAGCGACCACGAGCCGAGCATCTGGAACACGGTCAGGTGGGTGCTGTCGCCCACCTCGTCCAGGTCCGTGGTGCGCAGGCACCGCTGCACGTTCGCCAGTCGCCGCCCGCCCGGGTGCGGGCGCCCCAGCAGGTACGGCGTGAGCGGGTGCATGCCGGACGTGGTGAACAGCACCGGGTCGCCGGGTGGCGGAACGAGCGAACTCTCCGGCGCACGCCGATGGTCGTGCCGCTGGTAGTGGTCGAGGAACGTCCGGGTGATCTCGTCGGGTGTCATGGCGGGTGCCTTCCGGGTACGGGTGACCGGACGGCCCGCCGCGCGCGTTTGACGGCGTCGACACGACGACGCCGGCGGACCGTTTCCGGTCGCCGGCGTGGGTGTGGGGCAGGTCAGGCGGCGGCAACCGGCGAGCGGGAAGCTCGCGCGGCCGCGGCGGTAAAGGTACGCCTGCTCTGCATACTCCGACGGTAGCCCGCCCCGCACCGTCCCGCCCAACCCTTTTCCGCGCGCCCGCGTGCCCCGTGCGCCCCGTGCCCCGCGCCCCGCGCCCCGCGCCCCGCGCCAGCGCAAGATCAACGCAACTCCCCCGAGAAGGCGGGGTCACCGGCCCTCGGATGCCGCCACTTCGCCGATCTGGAGTTGACCATGGCCCCTGGAGACGTGGGTGGAACGCCATGGGTGTCAAAACGGGCCGGAGACACCCATGGCGTTCCACTCGGGCAGGCGGCGGGCGTCAGCGGGTGGGGGTGAGCAGGCGGCGGTAGAGGGCGGTCAGGCGTTCGGCCTGCGCCTCCCACGTCCACCCGGGCAGCGGCGAGTCCGGCCCCTCGTAGGCGGCGCGGTACCGGGCCGGATCCGCGAGGACCGCCCGTACCGCGCGGGCCAGGTCGGCGGCGTCGCGGGCGCGGAACACCTCGCCCTGCCCGGTGGCGCGGACCGTCTCGGCCATGGTCCGTACGTCGCTGACCACAATCGGCAGCCGCGCGTGCGCGTACTCGAAGAACTTCGTGATCAGCGCGATCTCGTGATTCGGCCAGTGATGCAGCGGGATCAGCCCGATGTCGGCGGTGGCGAGGAACGCGACGAGCTGCCGGTGCGGCACGTACGGCAGCACGTGCACCCGGTCGCCCACCTGATGCCGGGCCGCGCGGGCGACGACCTGGCGGACGTAGGCGGCGTCCGGGTCGGCGACGACAAGGGCCAGGTGTACGCCGGGCAGCAGCGGCAACGCCTCGACCACCGTGTCCACGCCGCGCTGGGCGGCCATCGCCCCGCTGTAGACGAGCAGCGGCGTGTCCGGGGGCAGACCGCACCGCTTCCGCAGGTCGGGAGCGGCCAGGTCGGCGGGCTCGGGGGCGGGCGGCTCGGAGGCGGCAGTGACCGGGGCGTTCAGGATCACTGTGGGGCGCTCGGGCAGGGCGTGGTCGCGTACCAGCAGGTCCGCGAGCGTGTCGGAGACGGTGACCACCGCGTCGGCGGCGCCGACGTACTCGCGGACGTACCCGAGATGCGCGGGCAGCCAGCGGGCGTTGTCGCGGCGGGGCCGGGCGCCGGGCAGCCACTCGTGCGCGTCCCAGACCAGCTTGGTGTCACGTCCGGCGGCGCGGGCACGCTCGACAGCGCGCGCGGCCACGCCGAGCATCCGGAAGTCGTGCGCGTGGATCAGGTCGGGCCGCAGCTCGTCGACGACCGGTCGGGCGACCCGTTCGTAGTCCCAGAGCCCCGGCTCCAGCCGCCGCCAGGCCCCGTCGCGCAGCCGGGCCCGCCAGTAGCGGACCTGGGCGTGCTCGACCGGCCGGCGGGCCAGCCGGGCCGCGCGCAGCGGCAGCCCGCCCCGGGCCACCAGCCGCGTCCGCAGCCCGGACACGCCGCGCGGGCCGGAGACGGCGGACGGTGGAGTGGCGCGCGCAGCGGCGAGCGGCAGGACGCGCACCTCGGCGTCGCCGAGCCGCCAGCGGCGTTCGGCGTCGACGTGGGCGCAGCCGATCAGCGTGACGTCCCAGCCCGCGTCGGCGGCCGAGCGGGCCGCCTTCTGCACCCGCGAGTCACCCTCGACCGCGTTGTCGACGAGCATGACCACGCGCCGGCCGAGCCGCGTCGTGTCGTCGCGCCCCATCGGCGTTCCACCCCTTCACCCGTACGCCCGGACGGGCGCGAGTGTACGGGGACGCGGGACCGTCACGACGGCCGCGAAACCGGCTCTGAGCTGCGGTGACGCCGACTGTGCAGCCGACGGTCAGGTGCCGGCCGGTGGAAGTTCACCGGCCGTGCACCGGACGGGCGGGTCAGGCCGTACCGGAGGAGGCCAGCGCGGCCGGGGCGACCGGCTGCCGGCTGTCCTTGCGGTTGGGCAGCGACAGGCGGATGACCTTCCACCACGCGGAGGCGACCTGCTTGGGCAGCGGGCCGGTGGTGTAGTGCAGGCCGTACCTGTCGAACAGCGCCCGCACCTGCGGGGCGATCTCCTGGTAGCGGTTGCTGGGCAGGTCGGGGAAGAGGTGGTGCTCGATCTGGTACGACAGGTTGCCGGTCATGATGTGCAGCAGCCGGCTGCCGCTGATGTTGGCCGAGCCCAGCATCTGCCGCAGGTACCACTCGCCGCGGGTTTCGCCGTCGATGGAGGTCTTCTCGAACGTCTCCACGCCGTTGGGGAAGTGCCCGCACATGATCACTGAGTGGCTCCACACGTTGCGCAGCAGGTTCGCGGTGAACGTGGCGGCGAGCGTGGACAGGAACGACGGCCCGGACAGCAGCGGGTGCACCACGTAGTCCTTGAGCACCTGGCGGCGGATCTTGCGCCCGACGGCCCTGGCCTTGGCCCGGAACTTGGGGTCCTTGAGCTTGCGCTGCTTGAGGTGGTCGCCCAGCTCCATGTCGTACGCGGCGATGCCGTACTCGAAGAACGCGGCGTTGAGCAGGTTCCACAGCGGCTGCCCGAGGTGCATCGGGTGCCAGGGCTGGTCCTCGTCCACGCGCATGATGCCGTACCCGAGGTCGTTGTCCTTGCCGACCACGTTGGTGTACCTGTGGTGCAGCTCGTTGTGCGACTGCTTCCACTGGTCGGCCGGGGAGACGTGGTCCCACTCCCAGGTGGTGGAGTGGATCTTCGGGTCACGCATCCAGTCCCACTGGCCGTGCAGGACGTTGTGCCCGATCTCCATGTTCTCCAGGATCTTGGCGACCGTGAGCCCGGCCGTGCCGACGATCCAGGCCGGCGGGAACAGCGAGAACAGCAGCACCGCACGGCTGCTCATCTCCAGTGTCCGCTGGGTCTTGACCACCTTGCGGATGTAGCGGGCGTCCCGCTCCCCCCGGTCGGCGAGGACCCGGTCCCGGATCGCGTCCAGTTCCTTGCCGATGATCTCGATGTCCTCGGCGCTCAGGTGGGCGATCGGGTTGACAGCCTTCTTCTGGATCACGGTCACGTGGGTGGCTCCTGTCAGATATCGATGTCGCAGGTACCGGCGGCGGCCGACACGCACGTCTGGACCAGCACGCCGTCCCCCGGTACGGCAGTGGTGACGTCGCCGTTGCGCAGGTCGCGGACGGCACCCTGACGCAGCGGTACGACGCAGCCGAAGCAGATGCCCATCCGGCACCCGGAAGGCATCAGCACTCCGGCGTTCTCCCCCGCGTCGAGCAGTGTGGTGGCGCCGTCGGACTCGACTGTCACGCCCGCCCCGGTGAAGGTCACGGTGCCTCCCTCGCCCGGCGTGATCACCGTCGGGCGGAACCGCTCGGTGTGCAACCGCTCGACGAGGCCGTTGGATGACCAATACCCCTCAACGGCGTCGAGCATGCCGATCGGTCCGCAGGCCCACGCCTCCCGGTCGAGGTGGTCGGGCACCAGCCCGGCCAGTTCGGCGACGTCGAGCAGGCCGTCGGTGTCGGTGTGCCGCTCGATCAGCCGCAGCGCGCCGCGTTCGGCGAGCGCGCGCAGCTCCGTACCGAAGATGACGTCGTCGCGGGTGGGCGCCGAGTGCACGAGCACCACGTCGGCCCGGTCGGCCAGCCCGGAGCGCAGCATCCCCATGACCGGGGTGATGCCGCTGCCGGCGGTGAGGAACAGGACGCGCTCGGGCGTCGCGGCGGGCAGCACGAACTCGCCCTGGGCCTGGTCGAGGTGCACGATCGTGCCGGGCCGGATCCGGCGTACGAGATGGTTGCTGACCTTGCCGTCGGGGATCGCCTTCACCGTGACGGAGATCCGGCCGTCGGCGGCGTCCGGCGGCGAGGTGAGCGAGTACGCGCGCCACTGGCGCACGCCGTCGACGTCCACGCCGAGGCGGATGTACTGCCCGGGCATGTGGCCCCGCCAGGCGCGGCCCGGCTGGATCACCAGCGTGGCCGCGTCCCGGGTCTGCGGCCGCACGGCGACGATCCGGCCGCGCAGCGGAGCGCCGGCACGCAGCGGGGCGATCAGGTCGAGGTAGTCGTCCGGCAGCACGGGCGTGGTGACCGTCTCGGCCAGCCGCAGCAGCCTGTCCCGGAAGGTGACCTTCTGAGGGCGGCGGGAGGCAGTTGTGGTCATATGACCAGCGTGACCGCCCGATCGCATAACATCTTGACCGACAAAGGTGAAAATGTCGCGGGTTTTTGTTCGGAGGGAACAACATGACGTCGGAGGCCGGTACGGGGCAGCGCGCCGCGCACCTCAACCTCGACGCCGGGATGGCCGAGACGCTGCGCGCCCGGCTGCCGATGGTGGCCGAGCGGACGGTCTCCGCGATCACCGCCGAGGTGCCGGACTACTCCGGCGCGCTCACCGGCGCCATGCGCGCGAAGATCGAGAACGCGGTGCGCATCGCGCTGGGAACGTTCCTCCAGCTCATCGAGGGTACCCAGGCGTTCGACCCGAGCACTCCCCTGGCCCCGGCGCTGGAGGCGGCGTACGCGCTGGGCAGCGGCGAGGCCCGCTCGGGGCGCAGCATGGACGCGCTGCTGGCCGCGTACCGGGTGGGTGCCCGGGTGGCCTGGCGCGAGGTGTCGACCACGACGGTACGCAGCGGGCTGGCCGCCGAGACGGTGGCCGAGTTCGCCGAGCTGATGTTCGCCTACATCGACGAGCTGTCCGCGGCGAGCGTGGCCGGGCACGCCGACGAACTGGCCAGTGCCGGCCGGATGCGCCGCCGCAGCCTGGAACGGCTCACCCAGCAACTGCTGGCGGGCGAGCCGGAGGAGTCGTTGCGGCGCAGCGCGGAGCGCGCCGACTGGCCGCCGCCGCAGACCCTCACAGTGGTGCTGCTGCCGCGCCGACACCTGCGCGCGGTGCTGGCGCTGCTCAGCCCGTACACGCTGGAGAGCGGCGAGGACCTGCCCGGCATGAACCCGGTCGAGGAGCTGGCCGTACTGCTGGTGCCGGACATGCACGGCGGCCGGCGCCGCCAGCTCACCCGGCTGCTGCACGGGCACCGGGCGGTGCTCGGCCCGGCCCGGCCCTGGCACCGGGTCGCCGCGTCGTACCAGCGGGCCACCCGGGCGCTCGCGCTCGGCCTCGGCGAGGCGGACGCCGGGCCGGTCGACACCGAGCGTCACCTGGCGACGCTGCTGCTCAGCATGGATCCGGAAGCCCTGGCCGACCTGCGCGCGCAGGCGCTCGCGCCGCTGGCCGCGCTGCCCCCGGCCACCGCGCACCGGCTGGCCGAGACGCTGCGGTCGTGGCTGCTGCACCAGGGACGCCGCGACGACGTGGCGGCCGACCTGTTCGTGCACCCGCAGACCGTCCGCTACCGGATGGGCAAGCTGCGGGAGCTGTTCGGCGACCGGCTGCACGACCCGGCCACTGTGCTCGACCTGACCATCGCTCTGGCCGTACCTCCGGAGCCGGAGGAGGCCTGACGCCGCGCCGGGGCGCACGGCCCGGTGCGGCCGGGACCTCCGGCCCTGTCCGCCCGCGACGGTGGCGGGCAGGGTCGGAAGGGGACGAGCAACCAGGAGGGCCGCCATGAACAGCTCATCGACCCGCATCGAGCAGGACCCGAGGGTACGGGTGCTGGAGGCGGCCGCCCGGCAGTCCCTGCACGCCCCGTCGGTGTTCAACACCCAGCCCTGGCGCTGGCAGGTCACCGGCGACGCGCTGGAGTTGCGCGCCGACGCGGACCGGCAGCTCGCCCACACCGACCCGGACGGCCGGCTGCTCATGCTGAGCTGCGGCGCCGCCCTGCACCACGCGCGCGTGTCGCTGACGGCGGTCGGCTGGGCGGTCACCGTGGAGCGGCTGCCCGACCCGGGCGACCCGTCGCTGCTGGCCCGGGTGCGTACCACCGGCCCGGCCGACCTGGACGTCCCGGCGGGCCGCCTGGTCGACGCCATTCCGCGCCGCCGCACCGACCGGCGGGCGTACGGGGACCGGCCGGTGCCGGAGGCGGTGCTGGCCCGGCTCGGCGACGCCGTGGAGGCCGAGGGCGCGCACCTGCACGTGGTCCGGCCGGACCAGATGCCGATGCTCGCCGTCTCCACCGGTCGCGCCGCCGACGCGGAGCTGGCCGACCCCGCGTACCGGGAGGAGCTGCACCGCTGGACCCACCGCCCGGAGGGCAGCGGCGACGGGGTGCCCGCCGCCACCGCCGTGCGGCCGTCCCCGCGCCGGGTGCCGCTGCGCGACTACGCCCCCGGCGGGGCGGCCGGGCTCAGCGCGGGCGCGGACTTCGACCGGGGCGCGGCGTACCTGATCCTGTTCGGCGAGTCCGACGAGCCGGCCGCCTGGCTGCGCGGCGGCGAGGCGCTGTCGGCGCTGCTGCTCACCGCCACCGCCGAGGGACTGGCCAGCGCGCCGCTCAGCGACGCCGTGGAGCTGGCCTGGCCCCGCCGGATGATGCGCGACCTGCTGGCCGGCATCGGCGACCCGTACCTGGTGGTGCGCGTCGGCTGGGGCCCGGACGCGGAGCTGCCGCCGGCGCCGCGCCGCGCGCCCACCGACGTGATCGAGGTGGTGGACCCGCCGCGGTGACCCGGCGCGGTCCGGAGGGCCACCGCCGGCGCGGCGGTCGTCGTAGCCTCGACGCGTGTGGGATTTCGACCCGGCCGCCGCGTTCGTGGTCTTCGGCGACCAGGACTCCGGATGCGTCTCCTACGGCGTGGAGTCGGCGGGCCGGCGCTGGTTCGTGAAGCGGGCCGGGGCACCCGCGGCGCGAGAGTCGCTGACCCGCGCGTTGGGCCTGCACGCCGCGGTCCGGCACCCGGCAGTGGTCCGGCCCGAGCTGGTCCGCGACGGCACCGACGGCCCGACGCTGGTGTACCCGTGGTGCGACGGCGTCGTGCTCAACCACGCCACCATCGGCGGTCGCAGCGACCGGAGCGGGCTGGACCGCTTCCAGCGGCTGCCGGTCGCTGAGGTACGCGCGGCGCTGGACATCATCCTCGACGCCCACCTGGCCGTGAGCGCGGCCGGATACGTGGCGGTCGACCTGTACGACGGTTGCTTCCTCTACGACTTCGACGCCCGCCGGATGCGGCTGATCGACCTGGACGAGTACCGGCCGGGACCGTTCGTGCTCGACTCCGACCGGCTGCCCGGCTCCCATCGCTACCTGTCGCCCGAGGAGCTGACCCGGGGCGCGACGATCGACGAGCGCACCACGGTCCATGCGCTCGGTCGTACGCTGCACCACCTGCTCGACGGTCCGTCCGGCTGGCGGGGCACCGCCGCCGAGCGCGCGGTCGCCGACCGGGCCGCCCGGTCCGATCTGGCGGAGCGGTACGCCACTGTGTCCGCGTTGGTCCGCGACTGGCGAGCCGCCTGATCGACGGGCCTTGTCAGTCCGGGTCTCGACGACGCGCGCTCACCCCTGCGCGTAACTTTCCGTTACTGCGGCCCGACTCGACAGTGAATCACGGAGGGTGACGGCAGTCGCCGGGGCCGAATGGGTCGGATTGTCCGCAGCATGCTCCTGAACAGCGACGATGCGCGGCGAGCCGAGAGTTGGACGCATACCCCTTCGCGCCCTTTGCTCTGCAGCCACATACGCGGCAGTGGCCGTGAGTCACCGATGCGCCGATGGCTGCAGAGCAAAGGGCGCGGGGTGAGTTCTGCCGGGGAGCTGCGGAGGCTACTGTCGGTGACGGCAAGTCCCGACGGCGGCCGGACCTCGGCGCGGCCTGATCCCGCACGATCGGGCGCGGTGCAATCAGGCGCCGCACGACCAGGCCCGGTGCGATCAGGCCCGGTGTGATCAGGCCGGCTGCGATCGGGCCCGGCGCGACCAGGGGCCGCCCGACGTGCCGGGCGACCCCTGGGGCAGTGGATCGAGGCCACGGGACGGGCGCCGGGTCCGGCGGTCGGAGGCGCCGGGCCACGCCGACGGATCAGCGGGACGGCAGCGACAATTCCGCATAGTCCACTGTCGGCACGGCCCGGCGCCGAACATATTCACGTCTATCTGTTGACGAGTGCGGGATCGACGACAATCATTACTCTCGCTGGATCGACGTACCATGAATGTCGGATCTGGTGGCATTTCTTACCCCTCGACGGGATCGCGCCGGGACTGCGATTCCGCCGGGCGACCATGCCCGGCGCACGCCCGGCCAATCCTACCGAGCTAATAGGAATTGTCGCCGCTCGCCCGAGGAGTCCGCCGGTGGACGGGAACAACGACGCTCCCGCACCGAGCCCGCCGAGGCCGGTGCAGAACGGCTCTGAGCTGCCCGAACAGCTCGCCCTGCACGGCGGACAGCCGGTGCGGCGCACGCCCTGGCCGACGTACGACAAGGGCGCGGTCTTCGTGCACACCGAAGACGAGGACGCGGCTATTCGCGCCGTCCGCAGTCACCTCTACTTCCGATACGACCATCGGCCGCCGAACGAAACCGAATGCGGGCGGTTCGAGGACGAACTGTGTCGCTATTTCGGCACCCGGCACGCGCTGGCCGTTTCCAGCGGGACCGCCGCACTGGCGCTCGCCCTGATGGGCGCCGGAGTGCCGCCGGGATCATTGGTGGCCTGCCCCGGATTCACTTTCGTCGCCACCCCCAGCGCCATTGTCCTGGCCGGTTGCCGGCCATTCCTGGTCGAGGTCGACGACGACCTGCGGATGGACCTCGACGACCTGCGCCGCCGCTGGCACCCCGAGATCCGCGCCGTCATGGTCGTGCACATGCGCGGCTTCGCCGCCGACGTCGAGGCGCTGTCCGCGTTCGCCGCCGAGATGGGCGTGCCGCTCATCGAGGACGCGGTGCCCGCGCTCGGCGCCGAACTCAACGGCCGCAAGCTCGGCACGTTCGGGGCCGCCGGGGCGTTCAGCACCCAGTCCGACAAGGCGCTCAACTGCGGCGAGGGCGGTTTCCTGATCACCGACGACAGCACGCTGTTCGCGCGGGCGGTGGCGCTGTCCGGGGCGTACGAGGGGCGGCTGCGGCGCCACTTCCCGGACGGCGAGCCGCCGCTGACCGGCCTGGACCTGCCGCTGCTGAGCCTGCGGATGGACGAGATCCGGGCGGCACTGCTGCGCGCCGAGCTGACCCGGCTGCCGCAGCGGCTGGCGCTGTTCCACCGCAACTACGCGCACGTCAGCGCCGCCCTGGCCGGGCTGCCCGGCATCGCGGTCCGGCGGCCGGTCGCGCCCGGGGCGTACCTCGGGGAGGCCTTCGTGTTCCGCGTACCAGGCGGCGACGCGGGCTGGTTCGCCCGCGCGCTGCGGGCCGAGGGGATCGACGCCCGCAACATCGGCGCGGACGACGACCTCAACGTGCGGGCGTTCTGGAACTGGCGGTTCCTGTACGACAGCGCCGACCCCGGCGAGATCCGCGCGACGCTGCCACGTACCGCACGGCTGCTGACCGAGACCGTCGACGTGCCGCTGTCGTCCAACCTCACGCCCGGGGACTGCAACGACCTGGTCCGCGCGGTCCGCAAGGTGGCCGCCGCCCGTGAGACAGCCCTGGTCGGGTCGTGACCGGCACGCAGGCCCCCGCCCGGCCCCTGCCCCGGCTCGCGCTCGCCGGGCTGCTCGGCGGGCTGTTCACCGGCTACCTCGGACTGACAGCGGTGATCCCGGTGCTGCCCGGATTCCTGCGCGAACGGCACGACGCCGGCGACCTGACAGTCGGCGTGGTGGTCACGGTGACCGCGGTGACCGCGCTGCTGGTCCGGCCGGTCGCGGGCGCGCTCGCCGACCGGCACGGCCATCGGACGGTGATGCTGGCCGGGGCGCTCGTGGTGGCCGGTGGTGGCCTGCTCTACCTGGCCCCGCTGAGCGTGCCCGCGCTGGTCGCGGTCCGGCTGCTGCTCGGTGCCGGTGAGGCGGCGCTGTTCACCGCCGGTGCGGTGTGGATCGTGCAGCTCGCCCCGCACGAGCGGCGCGGCCAGCTCATCGGCCTGTACGGGGTGAGCATGTGGGGCGGCATCTCCGCCGGCACGTTCCTCGGCGCCACAGTGCAGCAGGCCGGCTATCCGGCGGTGTGGCTGCTCAGCGCGGTCGCTCCGGCGGTCGGCGCGGCGCTCGTCGCGCTGGTGCCCGCGCCGGCGCGTACCGCACCCGCGGCAAAGGGTGCCGGGCTGCTGCTGCGCCCGGCGCTGCTGCCCGGCATCGCGCTCACCTTCGGTGCCGCCGGGTACGCGGGTCTTGCAGCGTTCGTCGTGCTGCACCTGGACGCCCGGGGCATCGGTCACGGCGTGGTGGTGCTGAGCTGCTTCAGCGCCGTGTACGCCGGCACCCGCCTGGTCATCGGGCACCTGCCGGACCGGCTCGGCCCGCGCCGGGTGGCGACCTGGTGCGGGGTCGGCGAGGCGGTCGGGCTGCTGGTCATCGCCGTCGCGCCGAACCTGCCGGTGGCTGTGGCCGGCAGCGTGGTGATGGGCGTCGGGTTCTCCCTGCTGCACCCGTCGCTGGCGCTGATGGTGATGAACCGCACCGACCCGGCGCGGCAGGGCGCGGCGATCGGGGCGTACACCTCGTTCTGGGATCTGGGCCTGGCGGTGTGGGGGCCGGCGACCGGCCTGGTCGCGGCCGGTCTCGGCTATCCGGCGGTGTTCGTCGCGGGCGCGGCCGGCGCGGCCGTCGCCGCCGCGATGGCGTTGCGCATCGGCCGGCCGGCGCCCGCGCCCGCCCAGGCGGCGGAGGTACGCGCGGCATGAGCGCACCGGTGACCGTCCTGAGCGTCAACGGCTGGTGCCGCAACGGCAGCACCATCATCGGCAACGTCCTCGGCGAGGCGCCCGGTGTGGTGCACGTCGGTGAGCTGCACTTCCTGTGGAAGAACTCGACCGGGCGCGGGGTGAACGACAGGTGCGGCTGCGGCGCCGCGCTGACCGCGTGTCCGCTGTGGTCGGCGGTGCTGCCGCTGGGCCGCCCGGCCGGGATGCCGGCGGACGCGCACGCCGCCGAGGTGATCCGCCGGCAACGCGCCCGGCTGCGAACCCGGCACACGTGGCGGGTTCTGCGCCGGGGCGCGTACGACGCGGACACCCGGGCGCACGCGGACCTGCTCGGCGCGGTCTACCGGGAGGTGGCCGCCCGCACCGGTGCCCGGGTCATCGTGGACAGCACCAAGATCCCCGGCGAGTCGGCGTTGCTGCCGCACGTGCCGGGCGTCGAGGCGTACTGGCTGCACCTGGTGCGCGACCCGCGTGCGGTGGCGCACTCGTGGCGGGAGCCGAAGGAATACGTCTACGCGATGTCGGCGGCGCGCAGCACCGCGTACTGGCACGGGTTCAACCTCGCGTCGGCGGCGATCAACAGGCGGTACCCGGACCGGTCGGCGTTCCTGCGCTACGAGGACTTCACCGCCGACCCGGCCGGCACGATCGGCGCCTTGCTGCGGCTGGTGGGCGTGGACCCGGCGGCCAACCCGGTACGGGACCGGACCGTCGAGCTGCGCGGCAACCACACGGTCACCGGCAACCCGGACCGGTTCCGGACCGGGCCGACCGTCATCCGGGACCGCGACGACGGGTGGCGGCGCACGCTCACCGGCCGGCAGCGCCTCGCGGTGGCGGCGCTGGGCTGGCCGCTGTCCACCCGGTACGGCTACCGGTCCGGCGGGCCGGACGGCGACCCGGCGTACCCCGGCGCGGCGGCCCGCGTCGGCGAGACGGAGAGGTGAGGACGTGGATCTGGGGCTCAAGGGCCGGGTGGCGCTCGTCGCCGGCGGCACCAGCGGCATCGGGCTGGCCTGCGCGAGGGAGTTCGCCGCGGAGGGCGCGCACGTGGCGGTCTGCGGGCGTGACCCGCAGCGGCTGGCCGCCGCCGAACGGGAGCTGACGGCTGTGGCGTCCGGCCGGGTCAGCGCGACCGGCGTGGACCTCACCGACACCGGCGCCGCCGCCCGCTGGGTGGACCGGGTCGCCGAGGAGCTGGGCGGGGTGGACGTGCTGCTGGTCAGCGGCGGCAGCCCGCCTGTGGGCACCGCCACCGGGTTCGGCACGGACGACTACCGGGCGGCTGTGGACCGGGTGCTGCTGCCGGCGGTAGCGGTGTCGATGGCCGCGCTGCCGCACATGCGTGCCGCGGGCTGGGGCCGGCTGCTGCTTGTGGCCTCCGAGACCGCCTGCGTGCCGATCGGCCCGCTCGTGCTGTCCGGGGTGACCCGGGCGGCGCTGGTCCGCTTCGCCCAGGGCCTCGCCGTCGACGTGGGCCGCGACGGCATCACCGTGAACGTGCTCGCGCCCGGCGGGGTGCGGACGCCGCCGATGGAACGCGCCGCGGCCCGGCTCGCCGGCGCGGACGGCGACGTCGAGGCGCGGCTGGCCGCGATGGGCCACCACAGCGCCGTCGGGCGGCTGGCCCGGCCCGAGGAGGTCGCCGCGGTGGCCGCGTTCCTGGCCGGCGAACGCGCGTCGTACGTGACCGCCGGGGTGCACCTGATCGACGGCGGCGCCGCCGCCACCGGCCCCGACCTGCCCCACCTCACCGGCGTCCGCAAGGACACCTACGCCTGACCCACCGATCGCCGCACAAGGGAGTGCCCATGTCCACGACCAGCCGGTTCACCGAGCGGGACGTCTCCGAGTTCTTCGACCAGACCACGCAGACGTACCTCAGCTTCTGGGACAGCGAGGGCGTGCTGCACACCGGCTACTTCGCCGGGGAGGACGACACCGACTACCACGCGGCGGCCGACCGGACCTCCGACATCCTGGCCGCGGACGCCGGGATCGACGCGTCGTCGAACGTGCTCGACGTGGGCTGCGGCTGCGGCAACTTCCTGCTGCGCCTGGCCGCCCGTACCGGGTGCCGGGGCGAGGGGCTGGACCTGAGCATCGAGCGGGTGCGCTTCGCCGAGCAGCGGCGCGCCGAGCGGGGCGCCTCGCTTCCGGTGTCGTTCCGGCACGGCTCGGCCACCGCCCTGCCGTACGACGACGGCACGTTCACGCACGTGGTCAGCCAGGACGCGCTGTTCCTGGTGCCGGACAAGCCGCGCAGCCACGCCGAGATGTTCCGGGTGCTCGCCCCCGGCGGGGTGCTCGCGGTGTCCGACTTCCTCCAGCCCACCGAGCGGATCGGCGAGGCGGCCCGCAGGCACGTCTACGACCGGGTGCGCTGGAACGACGGCTACTCGCTCGACGGCTACCGCCGGGCGCTGACCGAGGCCGGATTCGTGGACGTGGTCGCGCGCAGTCTCGACGCGCACATCAGGCAGACGTACCGGGTGCTGGGCCGCACCGCCCGGGAGCGCGCGGAGACGACGGCGGACGAGGCGGCGCGGACCTGGATCCTCGGCTTCGCCGACTCGTGCGACGAGATCCAGGCGGCGATCGACAGGGGCGAGTTCGGCTGGGGCATGTTCGTCGCCCGCAAGCCGGCCTGAGGGAGGGACAGCAGATGTCGCAGCGCACCCACACCGTGAAGCGGACGATCGCCGAGGTGGTCGCCGAACGGAAGACGCAGATGTCGCCCGGCGCGACGTTCGTCGAGGCGTTCGCCAAGAACGGCTTCGACACCAGCGTCGACTACGACGTGACGATCACCGACTCGCTCACCAGTTCCCGGCGCAAGCCCCGCTACCCGTCGCGGAACATGCTCAAGGTGGTGGACCTGTCCCGGGATCCGCAGGACTACTACTGGCACGAGAGCCCGCCCCGCCCGGACGACCCGGCGGTGGACGGCGCGGACCTGCGCCGGGAGGCGGCCAACCACTTCCACCGCTCCCCCATCCCGCCGCTGCTCACCACCACCGCGTGGGTGCAGGTGCCGGACACGTTGTGGGAGGACCCGGTCAGCTTCGCGCAGTTCATCGACTACCGGCTGGTGGTGCGGCTGGCCACGGCCGAGAACCACACCATCCTGCGCGGCGAGGGCGGGCTGCTGACCATGCCGGACCTGGGCCGGCTCACCGACCCGGGACCGTTCGCGTCCACCGTCCTGGCCGCGTGCAACGAGGTCGAGCAGATGGGCAGCACCGCCGACGGGCTGATCATCAACCCGGCCGACTACTACCGCCTGCTGGGCAGCGGCTCGCTGATGCGGGACGTGGAGGACAACGGCGTGTTCATCGTGCGTACCCGGCTGGTCGACCCGGGCACCGCGATCGTCGGGGACTTCGGACACGGCGCGCTGCTGTTCGACGCCGGCCGGTCCACCATCGCGTTCGCCGAACCGCCGCCGGGCACGTTCGCCGAACCCGGGGTGGCACTGCGCGCCGAGATCTGGGAGCGGGTCGTGGTGAACCTGCCCACCTGCTTCTTCGTCGTGACGCTCTGACCGGCGGCGACTGATGACGACGCCGGGCCGTACCGACCCCGACGTGCTGGTGGTCGGCGCGGGCGTGGTGGGCCTGTGCTGCGCCTGGTTCCTGCGCCGCGCCGGGCTCAGCGTGACGGTGGTGGATCGGGGCGAGGTCGGCGACGCGGCGGCCTGCTCGGCCGGGAACACCGGCTTCGTCGGCACCCAGGGCTCGGCGCCGCTGGCCGAGCCGGGGGTGCCGGCCACCGGGATCCGCTGGCTGTTGCGCCCGGAGAGCCCGTTCGCGGTCCGGCCCCGGCTGGACGGCGCGCTGCTGGCCTGGCTCTGGCACTTCCGCCGGCACTGCACCGAACGGCACGCCCGCGCCGGGTTCGAGACGCTGCTCGCGCTCAAACAGCGCAGCCTCGCGCTGCTGCGCGAGATCTGCGCCGAGGACGAGCTGGCCGGGACGCTCACCGAACGCGGCATGATCCTCGCCTGCCACACCGAGCAGGGGTACGCGAAGGCGCGCCGGACGATCCCGGCGGCGACCGCGCGTGGCGTGCCGCTGCGCGAGCTGGACCGGGCCGAGCTGGCCCGGCTGGAACCCGGCGTCGACTTCGCGGTGGCCGGGACGCTGCTCAACGAGGAGGGCGCCGCGCTGCGCATCCCGGCGTTCCTGGTGGCACTCGCGCGGGCGCTGCGGGCCCGGGGCGTGGACGTCGTCACCGGCGCGGAGGTACGCGACTTCGAGGTGACCGGGCGGCGCGTACGCGCGGTGCGCACGGCCCGGGGCGAGCTGCGCCCGGCCGAGGTGGTGATCGCCGCCGGGGTGTGGTCGGCGGCCTGCGCCCGGATGCTCGACGTCGGGCTGACGCTGCAACCGGCGAAGGGCTACACCGTCACGCTGCCCGCCGGGCCGGGCACGCCCACCCGGCCGGTGCTGCTCAGCGAGGGCAAGGTCGCCGTGATGCCGCTGGGTGACCGGGTACGCGTCGGCGGCACGCTGGAGCTGTCCGGGCTGGACACGTCGATCTCACCGCGCCGCGTCGACGGGATCCTGCACACCGCGCGGCGGTACCTGCCTGCGCTGGACACCGGCCGCCGGCTGGACGTGTGGAGCGGCCTGCGTCCGTGCACCCCGGACAGCCTGCCGCTGATCGGGCGGGCCGACGGCTACGACAACGTCAGCGTGGCCACCGGGCACGGGCACATCGGGATGGGCCTGGCCCCGGCCGGCGGACGGCTGCTCGCCCAGCTCGTCTCCGGCGCCGAGCCGGACCTGCCGCTGGAGACGTTCGCCCTGGACCGCTTCCGGAAGGGGATCTCGTGAGCGACCGGCCGGAGATCGGCGTGCTCTGCCTCGACACCAGCTTCGACAAGATCCCCGGGCACATCCGCAACCCGGACACGTTCGACTTCCCGGTGCGCTACCGGGTGGTGGAGGGCGCCACGCCGCAGCGGCTGGTCCGCGAGGCCGACCCGGCGCTGCTGCGACCGTTCGTCGACGCGGCCCGCGACCTGGAGGCGGCCGGGGTCGCCGGGATCACCGGGGCGTGCGGGTTCCTCGTGCTGTTCCAGGCCGAACTCGCCGCCGCGGTGCGCGTCCCGCTGTGGTCGTCGAGCCTGGTGCAACTGCCGATGGTGCACCGCATGGTCGGGCGCCCGGTCGGGCTGCTGGTCGCCGACGAGGCCGCGCTGACCCCGCGCCACCTGGCCGCGATCGGCGCCGCCGACGTCCCGGTGGCGGTCACCGGCATGGCCGGGCAGCCGGAGTTCCGCGAGGTGATGCTGGAGGGGCGGCGCGACGCCCTCGACGTCGGGCGGCTGGCGGCCGAGGTGGACGAGCGGGTCGACGCGCTGGCCCGCGCGCACCCGGACCTGGGGGCGCTGGTCGTCGAGTGCACCGACCTGGTGCCGTTCGCCCACCGGATCCAGGCGCGGTTGGGTGTGCCGGTGTTCGACATCGTCACGCTGACCACGATGGCGTACGCGAGCCTCACCCGGCGGCCGTACCGTCCCGGTGGGTGACCGCGGGGCCGTCGCGCGGAAACCGGCTCCCGGCGCCCGTCCGGCGCTTAGCGTGGGACGAGGGGCGGCCTGCCCGGGGCGCCGGTGAGCGGAGGGAGAACGCGGTGACGGAGCCGGAGGAGGAGCAGGAGAAGACCCGCAAGACCGATCGGGTGCTGTTCTCGCCCGACGGCGACCCGCACCACACGCTCGCCGAGGCGCCCCAGCCGGACGAGCACCTGCCGCCCACCGTCACCCGGGACGGCCACACGGACGTGCTCGACGACGAGCAGTGAGCGCACCGTCCCGCCCGGGCTCGTCGGCCGGACGGGACGTGTCGCGGCCGGACCGGCGGATCGCCGTCACGCCGCCAGGACGTGCCGCGGTCAGACCGGCGGGATGCCGGAGCGGCCGATGTCCGACATGTCGTCGCCGATCTCGGTCCGGGTGCCGGCCACCGGCCCGGCACCGGCCTCGGTCCGGTCCTCCACGCAGGCGTCGCCCAGCCCGTGCATCAGCTCCCCGACGACCGCGAGCGCCGAGCCCTTGTCCGGGCAGGGCGCCCCGGTGGCGAGCACCTGACCGTCGCCGCCGACGACCGTGAACCCCACACTGCCGTCGGCCTCGCTCTCGATGACGAACTTCACAGCGCTCCTCCCGCTCAGCTCAGCTCACGCCGTGCGTCTGCAACCACAGCTCCAGCAGGCCCAGTTGCCACAACTTGTTGCTGCCGGCGGCGGCCTGGGCCCGGTCCGGCTCGGCCAGCAGCTCGTCGACGTACGCCCGGCGGAACAGCCCGCGCCGGCGCGCCTCGGGCGCACCCAGCGCCTCGACCACCAACTCTCGCACGGGACCGTCGACGTTGCGCAGCGCCGGCACCGGGAAGTAGCCCTTGGGCCGGTCGATGACCTCGGCCGGCAGCACCTCGCGGGCCACGTCCTTGAGCACACCCTTGCCGCCCTGCGCCAGCTTGTGCTCCGGCGGGCACGCCGCGGCGAGCGTGACCAGGTCCTGGTCGAGGAAGGGCGTACGCACCTCCAGCCCCCACGCCATGCTCATGCTGTCCACCCGCTTGACCGGGTCGTCGGGCAGCATCAGGTGCGTGTCCAGGCGCAGCACCGCGTCCACGGCGGTCTGCGCGCCCGGCGCGGCCAGGTCCGCGGCGACCAGTTCGCCGGAGGCGTCACCGTCGCAGGCGTACGCCGGTTCGACCACCTCGGTCAGCTCGGCGTGGTCGCGGTCGAAGAACGCGGCGGTGAACTCGGCCGTCGCGTCCTCTCGGGACGAGCGGGCCAGCCGGTGGTGGTAGCCGTAGCCGGCGAACACCTCGTCGGCGCCCTGGCCGGACTGCGCCACCTTCACGTGCTTGGCGACCTGCTCGGAGAGCAGGTGGAACGCCACCACGTCGTGGCTGCCCATCGGTTCGGTCATGGCCGCCACGGTGGCGCGTACGGCCGGACCGAGATCGCCGTCGGCGAGCCGGATGCGGTGGTGGTCGGTGCCGAACGTGCGGGCCACCAGGTCGGAGTAGTGGAACTCGTCGCCGGTCTCGTCGCCGCGGCTGTCGAAGCCGATGCTGAACGTCTGGAGGTGGTGCTGTCCGGCGTCGTCGAGCAACGCCACGATCATGCTGGAGTCGAGCCCGCCGGAGAGCAGCACCCCGACCGGCACGTCCGCGACCAGCCGGCGGCGTACGGCGGTGCGCAGCGCGTCCCCGACGGCGGCCCGCCAGTCGGCGGCGTCCATGCCGTCGTGGGCCGGGTCGCGCCGGTACTCGGGCCGCCAGTAGACGCGCTCCCGGCTGCGCCCGTCGGCCTCGATCACCCGGACGGTCGCAGGCGGCAGCTTGCGTATCCCGCGCAGGATCGTGCGGGGCGCCGGCACGATCGAGTGCCAGGACAGGTAGTGGTGCAGCGCGACCGGGTCGATGCCGGTGTCGACGTCACCGCCGGCCAGCAGCGCCGGCAGCGTGGAGGCGAACCGGATCCGGCCGGGCGACTCGGCGAGGTAGAGCGGCTTGATGCCGAGCCGGTCGCGGGCCAGCACGAGGCGGCGGCGCCGCCGGTCCACCAGCGCGACCGCGAACATGCCGACCAGGTGGTCGACGAACCGCTCCCCCCACTGCGCGTACGCCACCAGGATCACCTCGGTGTCGCTGGTGCTGCGGAAGGTGTGCCCGGCCGCGCGCAGCTCGTCGCGCAGCTCCGGGTAGTTGTAGACGCAGCCGTTGAAGACCAGGGCCAGGCCGAGGTCGTCGCGGACCATCGGCTGGGCGCCGGCCTCGGACAGGTCGATCACTGTCAACCGTCGGTGTCCGAGGGTGATCCAGCCGTCACTCCACGTGCCCTCGCCGTCCGGGCCGCGTGAGCGCATGGCGGCGGTCATCCGGGTCACCGCGGCGGCGTCGGGGGCGGCCCCGTCGAATCTGGCCTCACCGCTGATCCCGCACATCTCAGCGTCCACCGGTCAGTCGGGGAGCACCCACCACGCCAACCTCCCGCCACGTCGTCTCCCGGGCGGTCCGCCGGGTACGGCGACTACCCGGCCTGTGGCGAAGGAAACCCGGATGGGCTGTTGGCGAGCCGGGCACGGCGCGCCGTCGTACGGTGGCGGTACGGGCCATGTCCCCGGGCGGTCCGGCCACGGGACGTGGCCAGGATCAACGACGCCTGCCAGGAGGACGTGTGTTCGCCAATTCCGAGGAACTCCTGCGATACCTCACCGACGAGGACGTGAAGTTCGTCGACGTACGTTTCTGTGACCTGCCCGGCGTGATGCAGCACTTCAACCTGCCGGTCGAGTCGTTCGACGACAGCGTGTTCACCGACGGTCTCGCCTTCGACGGCTCGTCGATCCGCGGTTTCCAGTCGATCCACGAGTCGGACATGCTGCTGCTGCCGGACGTGGCGACCGCGTTCGTGGACCCGTTCCGCACGCAGAAGACCGTCGCGTTGAACTTCTTCGTCCACGACCCGTTCACCCGGGAGGCGTACTCCCGCGACCCGCGCAACGTGGCGAAGAAGGCCGAGGCATACCTCGCCGCCAGCGGCATCGCCGACACCGCCTACTTCGGCGCCGAGGCGGAGTTCTACATCTTCGACTCCATCCGCCACGAGACCTCGGCACACCAGTCGTTCTACTACATCGACTCGATCGAGGGCGCCTGGAACAGCGGCCGGATCGAGGAAGGCGGCAACCGCGGCTACAAGACCGCGTACAAGGGCGGCTACTTCCCGGTGCCGCCGGTCGACCACTACGCCGACCTGCGCGACAGCATGGTCCGCCGGATGGTGGACGCCGGTTTCACCGTGGAGCGGTCGCACCACGAGGTGGGCACCGGCGGGCAGTCCGAGATCAACTACAGGTTCTCGACGCTGCTGCACTCGGCCGACGAGCTTCAGCTGTTCAAGTACCTGATCAAGAACGAGGCGTGGGCCGCCGGCAAGACCGCCACGTTCATGCCGAAGCCGCTGTTCGGTGACAACGGCTCCGGCATGCACACCCACCAGAGCCTCTGGCGCGGCGGCGAACCGCTGTTCTACGACGAGACCGGCTACGCCGGCCTGTCCGACACCGCCCGCTGGTACATCGGCGGCCTGCTGCACCACGCACCCTCGCTGCTCGCCTTCACCAACCCGACCATCAACTCCTACCGCCGTCTCGTCCCCGGCTTCGAGGCGCCGGTCAACCTGGTCTACTCCCAGCGCAACCGCTCCGCGTGCACCCGCATCCCGGTGACCGGCAGCAACCCGAAGGCCAAGCGCGTCGAGTTCCGGGTGCCGGACCCGTCGAGCAACCCGTACCTGGCGTTCTCCGCCATGCTCATGGCCGGCCTGGACGGCATCAAGAACAAGATCGAGCCGCCCGCGCCGATCGACAAGGACCTCTACGACCTGCCGCCGGAGGAGTGGGGCGACGTCAAGCAGGTCCCGGGCTCGCTGCCCGAGGCGCTGGCGGCGCTGGAGACCGACCACGACTACCTGCTCGACGGCGGGGTCTTCACCGACGACCTGATCTCCACCTGGGTCGACTGGAAGAACGCCAACGAGGTCGACCCGGTCCGGCTGCGCCCGACCCCGCACGAGTTCGCGCTCTACTTCGACTGCTGAGCCGTACCGCCACCGCCCCCGCCACCCGCGGGGGCGGTGGTCGGCGGAAACGGCCTCGGGCCGGCCCCCGCCCTCGTACCGTCGAGACATGACTCCGCCTCACGACGACACGCCGACCGTTCCGTGCCGGTGGAGCCGTCGGTGAGGCCGCGGCCCACCACCACCGCCACCACCACCCCGCAGATCCCCACCGTCCTGACCCTCGGGGTGGAAGAGGAGTTCCTGCTGCTGGACCCGGCCACCGGCGAGAGCATGCCGGTCGCCGACCGGGTACGCGGCGCGCTGTCCGGCACCGCCCGCGAGCAGAGCCGGCAGGAGTTCCGGCACAGCATGGTCGAGATGGTGACGCCGGTCAGTCCCGATCTCGGAGAGCTGCGGGAGCACCTGGTCACGCTGCGCCGGGCGGCCGCGCAGGCGGCAGGCGCGGCCGGGGCACGGCTGGTCGCCGTCGGTGCCACCCCGGTCTGCGAGGCCCACCGCACGGTGCCCGACGAGCAGCGCTACCACGACATGTCCCGCCGGTTCGGCCCGGTGGCCCACGACCCGGCGGTCTGCGGCTGCCACGTCCACGTCGGCGTGCCGGACCGGGAACTGGCAGTGCAGGTCTGCAACCACCTGCGCCCGTGGCTGCCGGTGGTGCAGGCGCTCACCGCGAACTCGCCGCTGCACGACGGGCGGGACACCGGCCACGCGAGCTGGCGCTCGATGCAGCTGGAACGGTGGCCGAGCATCGGACCGACACCGCACTTCGACTCCGCCGCCGACTACGACGCCACGGTGGCGGACCTGATCACCGCCGGGATCATGCTCGACGCCGCGATGGTCTACTGGTACGCCCGCCCGTCCGCGGCGTACCCGACGGTGGAGGTCCGGGTCGGCGACGTGTGCCCCACAGTCGACGACACGGTGCTGGTCGCCGGGCTGGTCCGGGCGCTCGTGGCCACCCTGATAGACGACGTCCGCGCGGGCGTGCCGGCACCCCGCATCCGGGACTGCCTGGTCGCCGCCGCGCACTGGCGGGCCGCCCACGACGGCGTCGACGGCAAGCTCGTGGACCTGCGCTCCGGTCGGCCCCGGCCGGCCTGGGACCTCGTCGACGACCTCGTCGTCACCGTCACGCCCGCGCTGGCCCGCCACGGTGACCTGGATCTGGTCCGGCGCGAGCTGGACCGGGTGCGCCGGGACGGCACCGGCGCCACCCGGCAACGACGGATCATGGCCGGGACCGACGGGGACGTCCGCGCCGTGCTGGCGCACCTGGCCGCACAGACCGTCTCGACGTGAGTCGATGACCTCCCCGGACCGGACCGGCGACCGGTCAGCGCAACCCGGCGAACAGGTCGTCCTCGGGTGTGGCCGCGCCGGTGGTGTCCCGCACCCGCACGAACGTCTCCATGCTCATCAGCTCGGTGAACCGCTCCTGCCCCAGGCGCAGGAAGAAGATGTTCTCCGCCTGGCTGGCGTGCGCGGCGAGCGAGGCGAACTTCTGCCCGCCGTAGCCGCTGGTGTCGACCCAGGTGGTGATCTCGTCGTCCGGCAGGCCCAGCGCCGGCATCTCGTCGGTCGCCTCCGGCTCGGGGAACTCCACCCCGATCTCCTTCATGACGGTGCCGAACTGCTGGAACGCGCTGCGCGGCACTGTGGTCCAGTAGACCTTGGCCGGAATGCCGGTCTGCTCCACAGCGGCCATGGTGATCCGGTGGGCCTGGATGTGGTCCGGGTGGCCGTAGAAGCCGTTCTCGTCGTAGGTGACCACCACGTCGGGGCGGTAGCGCCGGATCAGCTCGGCCAGCCGGTCGGCCGCCTCGGCCACCGGCGTGTTCCAGAACGCGCCGGGCGCGTCGTTCGTCGCCCAGCCCATCATCCCGGAGTCGCCGTAGTCGAGCGTCTCCAGGTGGGTGACCTTGAGCGCCTCGCAACTGGCGGCCAGCTCGGCGCGGCGCATCTCGACCACGGCCTTCGGGTCGTGCCCGGGGTCGCCCGGTTTGATCCCGCCGGGACCGTCGCCGCACCCCCCGTCGGTGCACGTCACGAGCACAGTGGTGACGCCCTCGGCCGCATAGCGCGCCAGGACGCCGCCGGTGCTCGTCGCCTCGTCGTCGGGGTGCGCGTGCACCGCCATCAGGGTCAGGGATCGATCGGTCACCCCGTCACCATACGAGCATCGGCCGACGAACTAGCATTGCCCGGTCCGCAGACGGCGACGGAAGCGAGGCGCGATGGGTTGGCTCCAGCGGTTGCTCGGTGGCGGACGGGTCGAACTGGACCCCGCACGTCAGCAGGAGCTGCTGCGGGACGTGCGGCGGTCCTACGGGGCGCACGCCCGCCTCCGGTTCCCGGAGCAGGCCGACGCGATCACCCGGCTGCTGTCCGATGACGACGGTCTCGTGGTGGCCGCCGGGATCGTCTGCGAGGCCGCCGACCAGGCGCACGCCGACCTCCAGGGCCAGGCGCAGGAGGTGTTCCGGCGCACCGGGCGGCGGCTGCTGGTGCACCGCCGCAACTACCGGCCCCTGTGGAAGGAGGCCGGGCCGGCGCTGCGCTGGCCGCTCGGCGCGCTACCCAGCGGGCTGCACCCGTACGCGCAGGTCAGCGCCGCCGTGGCGGTGGTCGGCGGGCGGGCCGACCGGCTGGACCGGGTGACCGACCTGCAGCCGTTCGTGACGCGCCTGTTCGAGGTGCTCGACCTGACCACCGCCGGCTGGGAGTTCGGCCGGGTGCGTGTGGACACCGACAGCGCGACGCTCGTGGAGCGGCTGATGGGCACCGGCGCGCGGGTGCTCGCGACGATGGACGACCCGCCCCGGCTGCCGCCGGCGGTACGGGAGATGATGCGCCGCAATCACCGCATCGCCGTGTACGACCCGGCCGGTCCCCGCGTGGTCGGCGAGCTGAACCTGGGCGCGCGGCTGCGCGAGACGCTGCTGGCCTGACCGGCGGCACGCCCCGCCCCGGCCGGGTGGCCGAAGCGGGGTGCGTCGGTGCTCAGGTGGTCGTGCAGGTGAGGTTCGCCGGCGGGTTGTTGCTGCCGTTGACGGCACCGATGAAGCCGAACGTGGTGGAGCCGCCGGCCGGCACCGAACCGTTGTAGTCGACGTTGCGCACCGTCACGTTCGCGCCGTTCTGGGTGTGCGTGCCGCTCCAGATCTGGTTGATCACCTGCCCGTTCGGGAACGTCCAGGAGACCGTCCAGCCGCGGATCGCGGTGGCGCCGGCGGTCACCGTGACCTCGGCCTGGAAGCCACCGGACCACGAGCCGGTGATCGCGTACGTGGCACGCGCGCCGGACGGCGCCGGGGAGCTGGTGGTGGGCGCCGGGCTCGGCGTCGTACTCGATGTGGGTGTGACGGTCGGGGTCGGCGACGGCGTCACGCCGGGCCGGGCCGCGCGGTAGGTGTGCCCGGCGCGGACGGTGAGCGCGACGACGTCGGACTCCGGCCGGGTGGTGGCGGGTGTGCTGCCGTCGGTGACGTCGGCGAGGGTGAAGCTCCCGGTGAACAGCCGGGACCGCAGTCGCAGCGTGCCGTCGCGGTCGGCGCGGACGGTGATCTCGTCGGCCTGGCCGCTGCTCCAGGTCAGCGACACCGTGTAGCCGCCCCGGCCGCGCAGGCCCGCGACCTGCCCGGCGGGCCAGGCGGTCGGCAGCGCGGGCAGCAGGTGCAGCTCGCCGGTGTGGCTGTGCAGCAGCATCTCGGCGATGCCCGAGGTGGCGCCGAAGTTGCCGTCGATCTGGAACGGCGGGTGCAGGTCGAACATGTTCGGCGCGAGCCGGTCGGTGCGCACCAGGTCGCGCAGGAGCTTGTGGGCGCGGGCGCCGTCCTCCAGCCGCGCCCAGAAATTGATCTTCCAGGCGAGGGACCAGCCGGTCCCGTCGTCGCCCCGCAGCTCCAGCGTCCTGCGGGCGGCCTCGTACAGCGCCGGGGTGCCGCGCCTGGTGATCTGGTTGCCGGGATGCAGCCCGTACAGGTGGGAGACGTGCCGATGGGTGCGTTCGGTCTCGACCCAGTCGGCCAGCCACTCCTGCACGTTCCCCCGCGAGCCGACGCGGCTCGGCGGCAGCCGGTCCCTGGCGGTGCGCACCTGAGACCGGAAGGTGGTGTCGACGCCGAGCACCTCGCTGGCCCGGGCCGCGGCGTCGAACAGGTCGCGCAGGATCTGGTTGTCCATCGTCGGGCCGGCGCAGACGCTGGCGTTCGCGTGGTGCGCCAGCTCCGGCGAGTTCGACGGGTTCGTCACCAGGTAGCCGAGCGTCGGGTGGGCGACCAGGGTGTCGAGGAAGAACTGGGCGGCGCCCTTGAGCGCCGGGTAGTTGGCCTGCAGGAAACCGCTGTCGCCGGTGAACAGGTAGTGGTCCCAGATGAGCGTGCTCAGCCAGGCCCCGCCGGTCTGCCACATGCCCCAGAACGCGCCGTCCACGACCGACGCGCCCCGCCAGGCGTCGGTGTTGTGGTGGGTGACCCAGCCGCCGGCGCCGTACTGCGCCTGGGCGACCCGCGCGCCGGTCACGGTGAGGTCCTTGACCATGTCGAAGACCGGCAGGAAGCACTCGGACAGGTTCGTGGTGTCGGCCGGCCAGTAGTTCATCGGCAGGTTGGCGTTGACCGTGTACTTCGAGTCCCAGGACGGCGTCAGCGAGTCGTTCCAGACGCCCTGGAGGTTCGCCGGCTGGGTGCCCGGCCGCGACGAGGAGATCAGCAGGTACCGACCGAACTGGAACAGCAGCGCGGCGAACTGCGGGTCGTTGGTGCTCGCGTGCTGCGCGATCCGTACGTCGGTGGGCTGGTCGGCGGCGGCCGTGCGGCCCAGGTCGATCGTGACCCGGTCGAACAGCGCCTGGTAGTCGGCGCGGTGGCGGGTGCGGAGCTGGTCGACGGCGACGCTCTTGGCGGCGTTCAGCCGGTTGCGGGCGATGCCCTGGTAGTCGCCGTTGACGGTGCGGTAGTTGACGTAGCTGGACCCGATCGAGACCAGGACCGTCACGCTGGTGGCGCCGGACACCCGCAGCGTGCCGCCGGAGCTGCTGACCGTGCCGCCGGTGACGGCGGCGTTCGCCAGCGCGAGGAACCGCACCGAGCCGGTGACCCCCTCCATCGAGCCGGAGACGCCGTCGAGCGCGATGGTCGCGCCGTCCGGGCTGGACACGGTGGTCCGCTGCGGGCTGTCGAACGCGGCGGAGAACGTGATCGCGTTCGCGCGGTCGGCGGTCAGCCGGAGCACCATGACCTGGTCGGGCGCGCTGGCGAACATCTCCCGCTGGTACCAGACGCCGCCCTGCACGTACGTGGTGGTGACGGTGGCGGTGGTGAGGTCGAGCGTCCGGTTGTACTGCGTCGCCCCGCTCGCCGAACCGAAGGCGAGCCGGAGGTCGCCGACGGTCTGGTACGCGAGCTGACCACCCGGGCTGCCCATCATGGTCTGGTTGATCAGGTCCTGGGCCGAGGTCCACTGGTCGGCGAAGACCCGACGCCGGATCTCGGCCAGGTTGGCCGCGCCCCTGGTGTTCGCCGAGTCGTACGGGCCGCCGGCCCAGACGGTGTCCTCGTTGAGCTGGAGCCGTTCGGTGTCGACGTTGCCGAACACCATCGCGCCGAGCCGCCCGTTGCCGATCGGCAGGGCACGCAGCCAGTCGGTGCCGGCCGGTTCGTCGTACCAGAGTGCCAGGTCGTTCGCGGCCAGCACCTGTGGTGGCGCCGCCGAGCCGGCGCGTGCGGCGGCGCTCCAGGCGGCCGGCACCAGCGCGGCACCGGCCCCGGCCGCGCCGGCCTTGAGGATGTTCCTTCGGGTCACGTCGGACATGGTCTTCTCCTCGCAGGCGGGTCGGATGGTGGTGCGGCCGGTGCGCGGGCGGGCCGGCGTCGGCCCGCCCGCGCACCGGGTGCGGTGGCTACCTCGCGCAGGCGACGCCGTTGAGGGTGAACGCCGCCGGTGCGGCCGTGTTGCCGGTGTGGTTCGCCTGGAAGCCGAGGCTGACCGAGGCGCCGGCCGCGATGGTGGAGTTGTAGGAGACGTTGCGGGCGGTCACCTGACCGGACCCGGGCGAGTAGGTGGCGTTCCAGCCGGAGGTGATGGTCTGCCCGCCCGGCAGGGTGAAGACCAGCGACCAGCCGTTGATCGCGCTGCCGCCGGTGTTGGTGAGGGTGAGGTCTTCGGTCAGGCCGGTGTTCCAGGCGTTCACCGTCGCGGTGACCTTGCAGGCGACGCCGGACGGCGGCGGGGTGGTCGGCGCGGGCGTGGTGGGCGGCGGCGTCGTGCTCTGGAACTGGGTGAAGAACTGCCACGTCTCCCCCGGCAGCCAGGTACGCGAGCCGCTGTCACCCGGCGCGCCGTCCTGCGGGGCGGCGATGTGCCCCTCGTCGAAGGCCGCCCACACCACCGGGTACCCCGCCCGGCAGCCCGTGTACGTGGTGGTGCGGTGGCTCAGGCTGCCCTGGCCCGGCTCGGGCGGGTTCTGCGTGGCGCAGCCGTTGTTGCGGACGAACCGGTCGCGCATCGTCCGCCCGCCGGCGATGCCGAGGACGCCGTCGCGGATGCCGTGCGCGGCGAAGTACGCGATCGGCTGCGTGCCGCCGCTGCATCCGCTGAGCTGGCCGCCGGCGTAGACGGCCACCGCCCGGAAGACGGTGGGCCGGGCGCAGGCGACCGCGTAGCTCATGGCGCCGCCGTAGCTGAACCCGAGCGCGAAGCGCTGGCTGGTGTCCACACACAGGCCGGCGTCGACACGGCGCAGGATGTCGTCGACGAAGGTGATGTCCTCGCCGCCGGCGTTGGCCCAGCCGTTGTTGAGCCCCTGCGGCGCGACGAAGATGGTGCTGTTGTTCGCCAGCCGCTGCAACCCGTAGTACGACCACACGTCGCGTTGGACGGTCTGACCGGTGGCGACGTCGGTGGCGGTGCCGCCGCGCCAGTGGAAGCCGACGACCAGCCGGTACTGGCGGTTGACGTCGTAGCCGTCGGGCACCCGCAGGATGAACGTGCGGTTCTTGCCGCTGCTGGTGACGGTGTGCGTCCCGCTGGCCAGCGTCGGGGCCTTCCCGCAGCCGGCCGTCGCGGCCGCCGCGCCGGCGTCCGCGGCCCGGGCGCTGCCGCCCAGTGAGCCGCCGACCATGGCGGCGCCCATGCCCAGGGCCAGCAGGATCGCGGCGGTGACCGACCCGGCTCTCGTTCTGCGCTTCGACATCTGAGGTCTCCTCCGGTGATGGTGGGGTGGGCCGGTCTAGCGGAACTGCCACCAGTTGACGTTGAGCAGGTAGCCGCTGCCGCCGGCGAAGCGCAGGAACACGTCCTGGGTGCCGGTGGCGCCACTGACCGGGCAGGTGACCGTGGTCCACGTCTGCCAGCCGCCGGTGCCGCCGACGACGCAGGTGCCGGCCACGGCGCCGGTGGGGCTGCCCAGCCGCACCTCGATCCGGCCGCCGGCCGTCGCCGAGGCCACCCGGGCGGTGAACGAGCCGGCGCCGGCGCCGAACGCGACGCCCTTGACCTTGATGTAGTCGCCGTTCTCGATCCAGCCGACGTTCATCCCGCCCTCGCTCGACGGTTCCGTCTCGACGCCGGCGGACCAGGCGATCGTCTCCGCCTCCTGGCGCACGTACGGGTTGAGCGTGCCGACCTGCGGTGCGCCGGCGCTGGTCATGTTGATCGTCGGGATGGTGCCGTCGGAGCGGTAGCTGAACTTCTCCACCGCCACGGACCGGGTGAAGCCGCCGCCGCCCGGCAGCGCGCCGTTGTGGTAGAAGAAGTACGAGCCGCCGTTGAAGTCGATGATCGAGGCGTGGTTGGTGAAGCTGCCGCCCTGGCGGGGCATGATCGTGCCGCGGTAGGTCCACGGACCGGTCGGGCCGGGTGCAGTGGAGTAGCCGATGAACTCCGAGCAGCACTCGGCCGCGAAGACGTTGTAGTAGGTCCCGTTGCGCTTGTAGACCCAGGGCCCTTCCTCGTACAGCGTGGGACGGCTGGTGTTCCCGCTGCGGGCGCCGAAGCCCGCTGTGGTCAGCGGGATCTGGGTCGGGCCGCCGGAGAACGACACCATGTCGGCGTTCAGCCGCACGTACCAGAGGTTCGGGTTGCCCCAGTACAGGTACGCCTGCCCGGTGTCGTCGACGAAGGCGTGCGGGTCGATCTCACCGTTCTCCACCAGCGGACGGCCGATGGCGTCCCGGAACGGGCCGGTCGGGCTGTCGGAGACACCGACGCCGATCGCCATCCGGCCGGTGGCCCGGTTCTTGACCGGGACGTACCAGTAGAAGCGGCCGTTGCGGTAGACGGTCTGGCCGGCCCACGCGTCGGCGCTGGCCCAGCTGAAGGTGGCCAGGTTCATCGGCGAGCCGTGGTCGGTCCAGTTGACCATGTCGGCCGACGAGTAGACCCGCCACTCCTTCATGGTGAAGTAGGTCGAGCCGTCCTCGTCGTGGCCGGTGTAGAGGTAGACCCGGCCGTTGTGCACCAGCGCCGCCGGGTCGGCCGTGTAGATGGTCTGGACGACGGGGTTGTCCGCGTGGGCGACAGCAGGCGTCAGCGCGACCGCGCAGAGCATGCTCGCGAACAGCGCGACGCCGCGTCGCAGGAGTCTTCTGGTCATGACGGCCTCCTCGGTCAGGGCGTGATGCGGAAGGTGGCGTCCTGGCGGTCGCTCGCGCTCGACGCCGAGCCGAGTGGGTCGATCCGCAGCAGGTAGTTGGCGTGCCGCAGGTAGCGGTCCGGGAAGTTGTGCGACCGGAACGACGTCCACGAGGCGTCGGCGAGTCCCGCGGTGCGGTGGAAGGTGGCGTCCGCCCGGAACGTGGCCGACCCGTCGTTGGGGTCGAGGCGGATGGCGTAGTTGCTGTGCCGCAGAAAGCTGCCCGGCCGGTTCACCGACTCGAACGACACGGCGGCGGGGTCGGCCAGGCCGGCCACCATCCGCCACATCTGGTCCTGGTAGGGATCGAACGGGTACGCGTCGACGCGGCCGACCCCGTTGCTGTGCCGTACCACGTGGTCGGGCAGGTTCGACGACTTGAGCCGGACCCAGTTCGGGGTGCCCCACCGGGAGATCATCGCGTTGTACTCGGCGTCGCTGATCCCGACGATCGAGCCGTGCTTGGCGTTCAGCGGCGGCGTGTAGTCGCGCTGGTTGAGCGCGGTCCACGAGTTGCCGCCGATGTTCGAGGTGGACCAGATGTAGTAGTCGGCGTTGACCGGGCTGAACGAGTCGCCCCAGAGCCGCCAGCCGCTGCCGTCGTTGTTCTTGACCAGCAGTGGCGCCTCGATCGCGTTGCCCTGCCGCAGTCCACTGGTGTACGTGGTGAAGCTGTTCGGCGCGCCGGTCGAGGAGCGGGCGCCGTGCAGCAGGCCGGTGGACAGGTTCTTGAAGTAGAGGTACGTGGTGCCACCGTCGACGACGACGTCACCGTCGAGCACCCCGAAGCCGGGGCTGAAGAACACCTGCTGCGGGCCGACTGTGATGAAATCGCTTGTGTAGTTGACCATCAGCACGTCGCCGCCGCTGTTGCAGGAGTAGACGATGCCGTACTGGCCGCGGCCGGCGTCCCAGAACGCCGTGGGCGCCCAGGTGTGCGAGCTGGGCAGCGTGTGCATCCGGATCCGGCGGTAGCCGGTGAGAGCGGTGAGGTCGGTCGAGTCCCACACGTGCAGGTACTGGCTGTTCAGGCCGAAGTTGGTGCCCTTGAGATCGGTGGCCAGGATGACGAACCTGCCGTCCCGCTTGCGGAACACGAACGGATCCCGCAGGCCCATCTGCCCCTGCGTCGGAGTGACCACCGGGTTGTTCTGGTTCAGCGGCGTCCAGTTCAGACCGTCCCGGCTCACCGCCAGGTGCAGCCCGTAGTCCGCGCCCTGGAAGTTCGGCGTCTCGGTGAAGTAGGCCATCGCGTACGCGGTGTTCGCCGCCCACGCCACGCCGGGAAGGCCGGTGACCGACGCCGCGGTGAGTGCGCCGGATGCGGCCACGGCCTTGATGAGTGCTCGTCGACTGATCGCCACGGATCGGAACCCCTCTGCCGCCACGCTCGTGCGCGTGGATGGGTGGGACGTGATGACGCGGGCCGGACCGGCGTCTGATGTCGGCAGGAAGGGCTGGTGTTAGCGCTAACAGGATGCTGCCCAGGCATCCTTTCCGTACGCGCTCCGCCACCCCACCGGCGCCGGGCTCCCGTCCGTGCGCCGCATCTGCCTATATGGACTCTCATGGATGGAGGCGTCGGCCGTCAAGATGTGACGAACAGGTTTCGCGAAAGTTCCCGCGGAAAGCCGGAGATCCACGACCCGACCCGGCGAAGTCATCCGGGGCGCGAAATGTTATCGATAACCTTTCGCGGGCGGTCTGAGCGGCCCGTACTCGCCCTCGCGCCGCAGCCATAGACTTCCCTCGTGATCGAAGAAGGACCGCGGCCGCACCTGCGCAAGCCCCGGCGCGGTGACCTGCCCCTCGCGACGATCGCCGAACTCGCCGGGGTGTCCCCACCCACCGTCTCCAAGGTCCTCAACGGCCGGCGCGGGGTGGGCGAGCAGACCCGTCAGCGGGTGGAAGCCCTGCTCCGCGACCACGGCTACCGGCGACGGCAGACCACCGGCGCGGCCCTCTGCGTCGAGGTGGTCTTCCACCGGATGCTGTCCTCGATCGCCATGCAGATCCTGCGCGGCGTCCAGGAGGTCGCCGCCGCCCACGACCACACCGTCGGCTTCACCGACGTGCACCGGCTCGTGTCGGCCGGGCTGCCCTGGGCGGAGCAACTGCTGGTGCGGCAGCCGACCGCCGTCATCACGGCGTTCGCCCTGGTCACCGCCGAGGACGGCGAACGGTTCGAGGCCGACGGGATACCGCTGGTCGCCATCGACCCGACCGGCGACCTGTTCCCCACCCCCGCCGTCGGGTCCAACAACTGGAGCGGCGCGCTCGCCGCCACCCGGCACCTGCTCGAACTCGGCCATCGCCGGATCGGCGTGATCACCGGACCGGTCCGGGACCTGTCCGCGCGCGCCCGGCTGGACGGGTTCCACGCCGCGCTGGACTACGCCGGTGTCCCGTTCGACCAGAGCCTCGAACAGCGGGGCGTGTTCACCTTCGAGGACGGCCGCGACCTCGGCGCTCAGCTGCTCGCCCGGCCCGACCCGCCGACCGCTGTCGTCTGCGGCGACGACCTGCAGGCGATGGGCGTCTACGCGGCGGCCCGGGACGCCGGTCTGCGGATACCGGAGGATCTCAGCGTGGTGGGCTTCGACGACGTCGAGCAGGCGGCCTGGCTCGCGCCACCGCTGACCACGGTGCGGCAGCCGTTCGCCGAGATCGGCGCCACGGCCGCCCGGCTCGCCCTGACCCTGGCCGACGGCCGCGCCCCGGCCCAGGAGCGGTACGAACTCGGCACCACTCTCGTGGTGCGGGCCAGCACCGCGCCGCCGTCGCGATGACCCCCGGCGGTCCTACCCCACCCGCACCGCGGCGTCCCGCATCAGCACTCCCCCACCCGTGCGCTCGACCCGGCGCGCCGAGCGGGGCGCGGGCACGGCCGGCCGGCCCACCCGGGCCACGTGCACGATCCGCTCCGGCGCCACGTCCAGCAGCGTGCCGAGCGCGTCCCGGGTGGCGGCCACGTCGACGAGCTGACTGAGCGGATGCGCGGCCAGCCCGGCCGTGTGCAGCGTCAGCCACATCCGCATGAGCACGCGTCCGAACTCGACCTGCCCGGCCGCGTCCAGACCGGGCGGCGCGACGAGCGCCAGCACCCCGCCGCCCTGCGCCAGCGGGTCACCGCCCGCGGCGGCGAGCAGCCGGGGCAGCCCCAGCGGGCGCAACGCCGGGTACGCCGCGAGCGCCGCCCGCAGTCCGGTGGCAGTGGCCCGGCCCAGCCCGAGGCACCTGTCACTGAGCCCGTCCGCCCGGTAGCGCGGGCCCGACCGGTCCAGGCGCAGCCAGCGGCGCAGCTCCGCGACCACCGCCGGGTCGGCGTACACCTGCCGGTCGGCCGTGCGCAGCAGCGCGCGCAGCCGCCCGGCCGCCGGCACGGCACGGACCGCGCCACCGGCCCGCCGGGCGACCGCGTCCACGGCCGCGACCACGTCGGCGTCCGGCCCGGCGGTGAACCGGCCCCGGTGGGTACGCCGGTCCCACACGTCGGCGGTGCGGAACGGCGTCCGGTACGGCTGCCGTCCCGGCCGCAGCCGCCCCACCCGCCGGTCGGACTCGTCGTGGTCGGCGGCCCAGTCCAGCCGCAGCCCCGCGTCGGCGGCGACGATCAGGCAGGTCTCCACGAACGCGCCCAGCGACAGCCGCAGGTCGCGCCCGGTCGGGTCGCCCGCGGGAAGCGCGTCGGCCGGATCCCAGCCGACGGTGATCGCCCAGCGCTCGTAGCGCAGCCGCCACGGCTGGGTGTTGTGTGCGCTCGGCGCCCGCCAGCACAGCGGCTCCAGCGCGTGGAACGCGGCGAGGTCCATGCTCACCGCTCCCTGGCGTAGAACGTGTAGCCGTGCAGCGGGCGCCCGCCGAGGCGTCGGTACTGGGCCGCCGACGCCGGGTTGTCCCGCCCGACGTACGTGCTGCGCAGCGCCGTGTAGCCGCCGTCGTGCAGGTTGTGGTGCAGGTGCGCGGAGAGCAGCCGCTGGTAGCCGCGCCCCTGGAACTCCGGCACCACGCCCTTGACGATCAGCACCGCCTCCCGCCGGTACCGGCGGCGGGTGGCCAGCAGCCGCAGCTGGTTGACCGGGTTCAGGTCGCCGCGGACCGCGACCAGGAAGTCGCTGATGTCCGGCACGCAGAGCACGAACGCCACCGGCCGCCCGTCGCGGGTCAGGTAGAGCAGGAGCGACTCGTCCAGCAAATACGCCAGGCCGTCGGTCTGCCGCCGCAGCTGCGCCGCGGAGATCGGCGTGTAGTAGCCGAGCTGGGCGAAGGAGTCGTTGAGCATCCCGCGCAGCAGGTCGAGCTGCTCGTCGAGCCGCCGCGTGTTCCCCCGGTGCAGTTCCAGCCGCGCGCCGTCGGGCTGGACCCCCAGCGCGGGCGGCGGCTCGACCGGCGGCGGGACCGGGCAGATCCACGTATCGGAGACGAACCGCCCGGTGAACCCGTTCTCCTCGTACGCGTCCGGGTAGTACGGCGGGTTCCACGCGCTGTCCACGAAACCCCGGTCGGCGTACCCGGAGGTGATCACGCCGCCGGCCTGGTTGGGCAGCAGCGCCACCGGCCCGAACAGCAGGTCCCGGCCGGGCGTCGCGTACGCGCCGATCGCGTCGAACAGCGGCCGGGCGGCCGGCGCGGTGAACTCGGTGAGCCCGAACAGCTGGCAGCGGCGCCCCATCTCGGCGTCGAAGTCCGCGTCGGTGTGCAGCGTGGTCCGCCCGACCACGGCGCCGGTGGCGTCGCGCAGCACGTACATCGGCACGCCGTCGCGCCACCAGCGGCGGATCTGCTGCCGGGGCGTCGGCACGTACCGGGGCTCGTCGGCGTACAGCCGGTCGGTGAGGGCGAGGAAGTCGCGCAGGCCGCGCCGGCCGGTCACGCGCTCGAACCGGTGGCCGGTCACCGGCGCACCGCCGGTCCGGTCGTCTCCGCGCCCAGCGGCGTGAACCGCTCGATGTGGCCCATCGCGCCGTCCTCGGCCCGCCACGCGCCGTTGGAGTAGCCGTCCGGGGAGGCGGTGTAGAGCCGGATGAACCCGGCGGTGGCGTTGCGGTCGCCGTCGGTCAGCCACATCATCAGCTTGCGGTGGTGCCGGGTCCGGGCGAAGCGCAGCAGCGCGTCCCGGTCGGTGAAGAACGCGATCGTGCCGAGCGTCAGCGGGAACTGCCAGTAGACGGTGTGCCAGCAGTAGCCGGACATCCGGCGCATGTCGCGCACCATCCGGATCCAGTCGGGGGCCAGGCGCAGCAGCACCAGCGGGTTCGCGTACCGGGTGCCGCCGATGAACATGGCGCCGGCGCGGGCCTGCGCGGGGGCGCGGGAGAAGTCACGGGTACGCATCGCTCACCTCACCAGGTAGACGTTCTTGAGCTTCTGCATGTCGGCGAACGGGCCGCCGTCCGGTTCGTGCAGCTCGACCCGCAGGTCGCCGGCGGTCGGGTCCTCCACCAGGGACTGCGCGAAGTCCCGCGACACCGAGGTCAGGTGCGCGCGTACCCCGTCGCGGCAGGCGTCGGCGAGCGCCGCGCGTGCCGCGGCGTCCAGCGGACGGCGCAGCTCGACGTGGATCACCGGCCGGGTCTCCAGCGCCGCGTCCTCGTGCAGCGTGAGACAGAACCTGTTGATCTCGGCGGCGTACGGGTTGCCGGTGTAGAGGCCGTACTCGACGTCCTGCGGGTAGAGGTTCGCGCCCAGGTAGGACACGGTGGAGTCGCTGCGGCCGAACAACAGCAGCAGCGGCAGCGTCATCCGCTCCTCGGACACCGCGGTACGGAACTCGGCGCGGCGTACCGGGTCGGCGTTGGCCAGCTCGACGATCCGCCGGTACGGCACCAGCAGCGCCTCGTCGCCGACGTTGTAGCGCAGCCGGGGCTGGAGCATGTGCGGGCTGGCCACAGTGCAGAGCAGTTCCCGCCGCTCGTTCGTCTCCAGGTAGGTGGCGAACGGGTTGTACTGGAACACCATCGGCAGCCGCTGCTCGCCGCGGCCGAGCAGTTCCGCGCGCAGTCCCGCATCGGTGCGCAGCCGCCGCCGCAGCCACACCGTGAACCGGGTCTCCGCACCGATGCCGATGGTCAGGTCCGACGCCCCGTACGCCGAGCGCACCCGCACGAACCGCTGCTCCAGGTAGTCGCGCAGTGCCTCGGTCATCCCCTCGCCGCCGCAGCTGGCGAAGATCCGGTACCGCGACCACTGGAAGTCCTCGGCGTCGAGCCGGTCCCGCAGGTGCTTGAGGAACGGCGGGTACGCGGTCACCAGGTAGTCGTGGCCGGGACCGAACTCGCGCAGCGTGTCGACGATCTTCCCGAGGTCCGGGCCGGTGTTCTTCACAGTCGCGATCCGGGCCATCGCCGCGCCGGTGGTGGTGCCGGTCGCCCAGGCGCCCATCGAGTACGCGTTGATCACGAACGGCCGGCGCATCGGGAACGCCAGTCCGGTGTAGCCGGCGATGTCCCGGTGCACCGCCCGTAGTTCCCGCTCGCCGCGTGGCCAGTTGAACGGCCGCCCGGACGAGCCGGCCGACTCGTCGACCACCACGCCCCGATCCGGCATCCGCCCGTCCCGGCAGCGGGCGGAGGCGTCGTACGCCATGACGTACCCGCGCTTGTCGGTCTCCGGGAAGTCCCGCAGCCGGCGGCGCAGGCCGCCCGGGCGGGCCCGCAGGAACGCCTGGTAAGCCGGCACCCGCCGGGCGGCCCGCACGCAGGTCGACCGCGCGTTCGCGGCGGCGAGCCGGTCGAGGACCGGGTGGTGGCGCCGGGCCAGCCAGCGCCAGCCGGCGGGGTGGTGGGCGACGAGCCGGGCCAGCGCGGCGACCGCGCGGCCGGCGGGGGCCAGCGCGGCCTCGGCGGGCAGGGGCGTGTCGACGGTACGTGCAGCGGCGTGTCGGTGCAGCGTCTCGGCCATGACAAGCATCCTGTCGACGCCGCCGCGCCCGCACATGAGCGACGGGACGGTACTGCGCTGAGTACGCGTACCCAGTCACCGCCGGATGGCGAGCCGAGCTCGTCATCATTACCGCCAGTCACCATCGCGACACATCTCTAGCCCGCCGCCGGGGGCCGGTGAAGACTCCGCCGCATGGAGAACGTGGAGCGTGAGCGCACGAACGAGCGCTTCGAGAAGGTGGCCGAGGAGACCTCGGAGACCGTGACCCACGCGGCCACGGTGCTGGAGGAGGAACTCGCGGCGGGGCTGGCCGGCGCACGGCGACTCGAGGAGAAGCTGACCGAGAGCCGCCGGGTCGACCCGGAGGCGTTCGACGAACTGGTCGCGCGGGTCCGCACCGACGGGCACGCCCTCATCGACACCGTGGTCGGGCAGTTGAAGATGGCCGACGACCAGCGCGGCGAGGTGATCCGGCGGTACACGTCGGACGCGCACGACGCCCTGGACACCGTACTCAATCTGGCGCGGCTGGCCCCCGAGGTCGCAAACGGTCTCGCGGACCGGCTGGCGTCGCCGGCCCCGAAGCGGCCGACGGACCGGTAGCCGCGCGATGGCGCCGACCACCGGGGTGGCCGGCGGGCACGTGGAACGGATGCTGGAGCGCTATCGCGGGCTCGCCCTCGGCGCGCTGCTCGACGACGTGCCCGACGGCGGCCCGCGATACCTCTACGACCTGGTCGCGGAGTACCCACGGCGGTGGGGCAAGGGGCTGCGCGCCGCGCTGTGCCTGGCCACGTGCCGGGCGTTCGGCGGCGGCGACGCGGTGGGCCTCAACGCCGCCGTGACTGTGGAGCTGTTCCACAACGCCTTCCTCATCCACGACGACATCCAGGACTCCAGCGAGCAGCGGCGCGGCGGGCGGACGCTGCACGCCGAGTACGGCGTGGGCGTGGCCCTGAACGTCGGCAACATGACGAACCTGCTGGCGTTGCGACGGTTGGCGGCGAATCGGGCGGCGCTCGGCTCCGGGATCGCCTGGCGGCTGTTCACCGAGACCGAGCTGATGATGCGCCACTCGCTGGAGGGTCAGGCGATCGAGATCGGCTGGATCCGCGACAACGTGTGCGACCTGGACGCGGACGACTACTACCGGATGTGCCTGAAGAAGACGTCCTGGTACACGTGCATCTACCCGTGCCGCACCGGGATCCTCGCGGCGACCGGCCGAGAGAACGCCGTCGACGTGCTGGACCGGTACGGCTGGTACCTGGGTGCGGCGTTCCAGATCCAGGACGACGCGCTCAACCTGACCGGCGACTACGCCCGGTACGGCAAGGAGATCGCCGGTGACCTGTGGGAGGGCAAGCGCACGCTGATCCTGATCGACTTCATGCGGCGGTGCACGCCGGAGGAACGCGAACGGCTCGTGCGGTTGCTGAGCCGTACCCGGGCGCAGCGCACCACCGCCGAGGTGCGCTGGCTGCACGGGCGGCTGCTCGCGTACGACTGTGTGGAGTCGGCGCGGCGCAGCGCCCGGGATCTCGCGCTGGCCGCCCGGCGCGAGGGTGAGCGGGCGCTCGGCGACGCTGCCGACACCGAGGACGGCCGTTTCCTGCTGGAGCTGACCGACTACGTGGTGGAACGCGCCCGTTAGCCGCCCAGGATCCCGCGCAACCAGGTGAGCTGTTCGCGCTGGTGTTCGGCCTCGCCGCCCTCGTGGTCGTTGAACTCGTACACCCGCACGTCCTTGTCGCCGCCGTAGCGGTGGTAGGCGGCGAAGCATGTCGACGGTGGGCAGACCTGGTCCCGCAGGGCGATCGAGAACAGCGCCGGCGCGGTCGCGCGGGGCGCAAGCACCGCGGCGTCCAGGTAGGACAGGGTGCGGAACACCTGGTCGGCGCGGTCGCGGTGCAGCGCGAGGTAGTCGACGACCTCGGCGTACGGGCTGTCCGGGCCGGCGACGCGCACGCCCCGGCGGATGTCGCACAGGAACGGCACGTCCGGCATGACGGCGGCGACGTCCGGGCACAGCGCGCCGGCGGCGAGAGCGAGGCCGCCGCCCTGGCTGAAGCCGGTGACCGCCACCCGCGCGGGGTCGACGGCGGGGTGCCGCCGGGCGGCCTCGGCGAAGCGCACCGCGTCGGTGATGAGCCGCCGGTAGTAGTGGTCGGCCGGGTCGGCGACGCCCCGGGTGAGGAAGCCGGGCACGGTGCCGGCCGGGTAGGGGTGCGGGTCGGGCGTGCCGCCGGTGGCGGCGCTCCAGCCCTGGCCCCGGCTGTCCATGATCAGGTGCGCGAAGCCCGCCGCCGCCCAGAACAGCTTCTCGTGCGCCAGGCCGCGGCCCCGGCCGTAGCCGAGGTACTCGACCAGGCAGGGCAGCGGCCCGTCGGCCCCGGCGGGCAGGTGCAGCCATCCGCGCACCGGCTCGCCGCCGAAGCCGGGGATCCTGGCCGCGTACGTCCGGATCTGGGTCAGGCCGGTGTCGACCGGCTCGTAGACCGCCGCCTCCGGGTCGCCGCCGCCGTCGAGGGTGCGCGACCAGAACGCGTCCAGGTCCGCCGGCACGTCCAGCTCCGGCCGGTACGCGAGGCAGCCGGCCAGGTCGAGGTCGGTCAGCGGCACGACGCGGCCTCCTGCACGGCGGCGGCGAACCAGCCGGTGATGGTGCTCGGGTGGGTGATGGCGGTGCCGACAACGACCGTCCACGCGCCCGCCCGCAGCGCCTGCGCGGCCTGCTCGGGCGTGTGGATGCGCCCCTCGGCGACCACCGGGACGTCCACCGCGGCGGCGAGCCGGGCGACCAGGTCCAGGTCCGGTCCGTCGCCCTTGGTGGTGTACGCGGTGTACCCGGCGAGCGTGGTGCCGACCAGGTCGGCGCCGGCGGCGGCCGCCGCGATGCCCTCGTCCAGCGTGGAGCAGTCGGCCATCACCAGCGCGCCGGTGCGCTCGTGCACGGCCGCGATCGTGTCGGCGAGGGTGCGGCCGTCGGGCCGGGGCCGGGACGTGCCGTCGAGCGCGACGACGTGCGCCCCGGCGTCGGCGACGGCGAGCGCGTGCTCCAGCGTCGGGGTGATGAAGACGTCGTCGTCGCCGTCCTTCCAGAGCCCGATCAGCGGCAGGTCCACCGCCGCGCGGATGGCGGCGATGTCAGCCAGTCCCTGGGCGCGGATGCCGGCGGCGCCGCCCCGGGCGGTGGCGAGCGCGACCCGGCGCATGGTGTCCGGGTCGCGCATGGGCTCACCCGGGTACGCCTGGCAGGAGACGACCAGGCGGTCACGGAGCTGGTCGACGAGCGCGTTCATGAGACCTTCCAGGCGAGCGAGGCGGCGCCGAGCAGCGGCGCGTCGGGGCCGAGGGTGGAGGCGAGCACGGGCACGCCGGCCAGGCCGGGCAGCGTCTCGGCGCGCACCGCGTCGCGCAGCGCCCGCCACCACGGCTCACCGAGGCCGGTGACGCCGCCGCCGATCACCACGGCGGCGGGGTCGAGCACGTTGACCAGGCCGCCGACGGCGGAACCGGCAGCCGAGCCGCCGAGCCGGACGACCTCCCGGGCCGCCTCGTCGCCGTCCGCGGCGAGCGCGGCGACGGCCCGCAGGTCGGCCACCGGCCGGCCGGTACGCCGGACGTACTCGGCGGTGAGTGCGGGACCGGCGGCGATCGCCTCCAGGTGCCCGCGCCCGCCGCACGTGCAGGCAAGCGTTCCGGCGTACGGGGACGGCTGGTGCCCGGCGTGCCCGGCGGCGCTGTGCGCACCGGCGAGCACCGAGTCGCCGAGGACGAACGACGCTCCGACGCCGGTGCCGACGGCGACGTAGAGCACTGTGTCGTACCCGGCGGCGGCGCCGTGACGCGCCTCGCCCAGCGCGTGGGCGTGCACGTCGTTGATCACGGTGACCGGCACGCCCAGGCGCCGGCTCAGGTCGCCGCGCAAATCCGTGCCGGTCCACCCGGTCAGCACGTCGGTGGCGGACAGCACCAGGCCGGAGCCGCTGTCGATGACTCCGGCGCTGCCGACGCCGAGCGCCCGTACGACGCCCGGTGCGTCCGCCCGCAGCTTCTCCACCAGGCCGGCGGCGGTGTCGAGCACCGCGGCGGCGCCGGAGCGACCAGGCGTCGGCGCGGTGCGCCGGCCGACGACCTCTCCCCCGGCGGTGACCAGGGCGGCGGTGGTCTTGGTGCCGCCGATGTCGAGCGCGGCGACCAGACCGGTCGTGCTCACCTCGGGCATGGTCAGAGCAGCCCGGCCAGTTCCAGCTGGGTACGCACGCGGCCCGTCTCGGCGGCGTCCAGCGGCCGCAGCGGCAGCGACACCGCGTTACCGGCGATGACGCCGAGCAGGGACAGCGCGGTCTTGAACGCGCCGACGCCCCGGGTGGCGCCCGCCGAGGTGGCCGGGTCGGCGGCGTCGACGATGCGGAACAGCCGGGTCAGGCGGTCCTGCTCCCGGCGGGCGGCGGCCCAGTCGCCGGCCATGCAGGCGCGGTGCAGCCGCACGTACCCGGCCGGGTCCACGTTGCCCAGTCCGGGCACCGAGCCGGAGCCGCCCGCGAGCATCATCGCGTCGACCACCACCTCGTGGCCGGTGAGCAGGCTGAAGTCGCGCTCCGGCGCGTGCTCGGCGACGGCGAGCGCCAGCTGGCGGAACGCGACGTCGTCACCGCTGGAGTCCTTGACACCTGCGAGCACGCCGTCGGCGGCGAGCCGGGTCAGCAGGTCGACGGAGAGCTTGCTGTGCACGCAGACCGGGATGTCGTACGCCAGCAGGGGAAGCTCGACCGCCGCGGCGACCGCGCGGAAGTGCCGCTCGATCTCGTGCGGGCCGACGATGGCGTAGAACGGCGCGGTCACGACCAGGCCGTCCGCGCCCAGCCGGGTGGACGCCTCGGCCCGCTCCACGACCCGGCGGGTGGTGGGTTCGATGCAGCCGGCGATGACCGGCACGGCACCGCCGGCGGTCTTCACGATGGTCTCCAGGGCCAGGTCCCGCTGCCGGTCGGTGAGGAAGACCGTCTCGCCGGAGCTGCCGAGGGCGAAGATGCCGTCGACGCCGGCGTCGAGCAGCCACTCGACCAGCCGTTCCAGCGAGTGGACGTCGACCTCGCCCTCATCGGTCAGGGGGGTCACGGCCGGCGGCACGACTCCGGCGAACCGCGGGGCTGGGGTGGTCACAAGTTCTCCTCGACAGACTCAGTTGTGGTGCGGCCGGTCGCCGAGGTGGCGAGCGCGACCAGTTCGGTGTTGGCGGTTCCGGCGGGCACCGGGTGGTGGCAGCGGAACTCGTGGCCCTCGCCCTCGGCGGGGCGCGGTGCCGGCATGTCCACGGCGCAGCCGTCGGTGGCGGCCCAGCAGCGGGTCCGGAACGGGCAGCCGCTCGGCGGCCGGGTGGCCGACGGGACCGGGCCGACGAGCGGAATGGGCTCGATCGGGGAGAGCAGGCCCGGCGTGGCCGAGAACAACGCCCGGGTGTATGGGTGCCGGCCACCCTCGGGCAGCAGGTCGGCGGGCGTCTGCTCGACGATGCGGCCCAGGTACATGGTGACGACCCGGTCGCTGACCCGCTTGACGGTCTGGATGTCGTGCGACACCAGCACCATCGCCAGGCCGAGCCGGTCCTTGAGGTCCAGCAGCAGGTTGAGGATCTGGGCCCGCACCGAGACGTCGAGCGCGCTGGTCGGCTCGTCGGCGATGACCAGTCCCGGTTCCAGGGCCAACGCGCGGGCGATTGACACCCGCTGGCGCTGGCCGCCGGAGAGCTGGCTGGGCAGCACGTCGGCGACCGAGCGGGGCAGGCCCACGAGTGCCATCAGCTCGGCCACCCGCTGCTCGCGCTGCTGCCGGGTGCCCCGGCGGTGCACGTCGAGCGGGTCGCGCAGGATGTCGCGTACCGGCATGCGGCGGTTCAGCGAGGTGGCCGGGTCCTGGAAGATCATGCCGACGCCTGCGCCGATGTGCTCACGCCGCTCGGCGGCGCTCATCGACCACACGTCCTTGCCGGCGAACGACACCGTGCCGGCGGTCGGCCGTTGCAGGCCGACGAGCACCTTTGCGAGCGTCGACTTGCCGCAGCCGGACTCGCCCACGATGCCGACCGTCTCGCCGGCCCGGATGACCAGGTCGGCGCCGGTGAGCGCGTAGACCTTCTCCCGGCTGAACATGCCGCCGCCGCGCGCGGCGTGCACCACGTGCACGTCGCTCAGCTCGGCGATCGGCCGGTGCTCGGCGGTGGCGCTCATCGGGCCGGCTCCTTCTCGCTGACGGTGACGGCGGGGTGGTGGCAGGCGTACCCGTGGCCGTCCGTGCCCTCCAGGGCGGGTGCGGTGTCCCGGCAGATCTCGGTCGCCATCGGACAGCGGTCGGAGAACCGGCAGCCCTTCGGGAAGTCGGCGGGTGACGGCACCACGCCGCGGATCTGGGTGAGCCGTTCCGCGCCGGTCTCCAGGGACAGGACGGAACCGAGCAGGCCGCGGGCGTAGTGGTGGGCGGGTGCCTCCATCACGTCGGCGGTCACGCCGGTCTCCACGATCTGCCCGCCGTACATCACCACGACCCGGTCGGAGACGTCGCTGACCAGGGCGAGGTCGTGGCTGACCAGGATGAGGGCGAAGCCGAGCCGCTCGCGCAGGTCCAGCAGCAGCTTCATCACCTGGGCCTGCACGGTGACGTCGAGCGCGGTGGTCGGCTCGTCCGCGATGATCAGCTTCGGGTCGCGGGACAGCGCCATGGCGATCACCACGCGCTGCCGCTGCCCTCCGGACAGCTCGTGCGGGTACGCGGCGAGCGTGCGCTGCGGGTCCAGTCCGACCAGCCGCATCAGTTCCTCGGCCGAGCGGGTGCCGCCGCGGCGGATCATCTGGGCGAGCTGGGTGCCGACTCGCAGCGCCGGGTTCAGCGCCGACAGCGCGTCCTGGTAGACCATGGCGATCTCGCGGCCCATCAGGGCGCGGCGGCCCCTGGCGTTCAGCTTCAGCAGGTTCGTGTCCTGGAAGCGGATCTCGCCGCGTACCCGGGCGCCCTGCGGCAGCAGGCCCATCACCGCGAGGACGCTCAGCGACTTGCCCGAGCCGGACTCCCCCACCAGGCCGACGACCTCGCCGGGGCGGACGTCGAAGGAGAGCCCGTCGACGATGTCCACGCCGCGGTGGCGGCCCTCGAAGCCGATGGACAGGTCGCTGACCTGAAGGACCGGCTTGCCCTGCGGCAGCGGACGGGCGCGTTCGCGCAGCCGCTGCGCCGCCTCGGCGAGACCCGGCAGCTCGACCACCTCACCGGTGCCGGGCTTCGCCTGCTCCAGCGCGTCACCGCTGGTGGTGGACGTGGCACGGCGCGCGGCCGGGGCGGCCCACGCGTCGGACATGCCCTCGGAGAGCACGTTGAGCGCCAGCACGGTGAGCAGGATCAGCAGGCCGGGGAAGAACGTGGCCCACCAGCCGCCGATCTGCACCATCTCCTTGCCGAACGCGATCACCGAGCCCCACGAGGAGGCCGCCTCCTGCGGGGCGAGACCGCCGCCGATGAAGGACAGCGACGCCTCGAAGACGATCGCGTCGGCCACCATGACGGTGACGAAGACGAGGATCGGGGCGGCGCAGTTGCGCAGGACGTGCCGCCAGAGGATGTGCGGTCGCCGGGCACCGATGATGCGCTCGGCGGCCACGTAGTCCTCGCCGTACTGGGACAGCACGTTGGCGCGGACGATGCGCGCGACCGACGGCGTGAACACGAAGCCGATCGCGATCACGAGGACCAGCAGGCTGTTCTTGCCGAACGAGATGATCAGCAGCGCGGAGAGCACGATCGTGGGGAAGGCCATGACCACGTCGAGGCAGCGCATGATGATCTCGTCGACGACGGTGCGGCTGCTGCCGGCGACGGCGCCGAGGATCGCGCCGAGCACCAGCGCGATGCCGGCCGCGCCGAACCCGACGACCAGGGAGCGCCGGGTGCCGGCGACCAGCCGGGAGAAGACGTCGCGGCCGAGCTTGTCCAGGCCGAACCAGAAGTCGCCGTTCGGGCCGGTCAGCGCCGGTCCGAGCCCGGTCTGGGTGGGGTCGTGGCGCAGCAGCAGCGGGGCGAGCACGCCGACCACGACGATGAGCGCGACGAAGCCGAGCGCGAACCGGGCCGCGAGTCCGAGCCGGGCGAAGGCCATGCCGGGGCGGGACAGCCGCGTGGTGAGGGACCGGCGCATCAGTGGCCTCCGCGCAGTCGGGGGTTGGCGAAGAGGTAGAGGATGTCGACGACCAGGTTCACCAGGACGAAGCACAGCGCGATGGTCAGCACGGTGCCCTGGGCCAGCGCGGTGTCGTTCTGCTGGACGGCGCTCATGATCTGGGTGCCCATGCCTGGTAGCGAGAAGATGGCCTCGATGACGACGGTGCCGCCGATGAGGTAGCCGATCCGCAGGCCGAGCGCGGTGAGCGGGTTGACCAGCGCGTTGCGCAGCACGTTGCGGCCGATCACGACGCGCGGCGGCAGTCCGGCGCCGATCGCGGTACGGACGTAGTCCTTGTCGAGTTCCTCGACCATCGACGTGCGGACGATGCGGGCCAGCGAGCAGCCGACCGGTACGGCCAGCGCCAGAGCGGGCATGGCCAGCGACTGCAACCACAGACCGACCGAGTCGGCGGGGTTGACGTAGCCGCCGGTCGGGAAGATCGGTCGGCGGACGGAGAACTCCTGGATGAACAGCAGGGCCAGCCAGAACGAGGGCGTGGCGATGCCGGCCATGGAGACGATCCGGATGACCTGGTCGGGCCAGCGGTCCCGGTACAGGGCGGCCGGGATGCCGAGCGCCAGTGCGATGACGAGCGCGCCGGCGACGCCGAGCGCGGTGAGCTGGATGGTCAGCGGCAGCGCCATGGCGATCTTCTCGGCGACCGGGACCGACGGCGGGAACGTCATGCCCAGGTCGCCGCGGACGAGGTCGCCGAGGAAGTGCAGGTAGCGCAGCGGCAGCGGGTCGTTCAGGCCGTTGGCGGCACGGAACGCCTCGACCTGCGCCGGCGTGGCCTGGTCACCGAGGACTGACAACGCCGGGTCGATCGGGGAGAACTGCATGATCACGAAGACGAAGAGCGTGATGCCCAGCACCAGGGGGATCAGCGTCAGGAATCGTCGTGCGACCAGGTTCAGGACGGTCAGCATGGATTCTCTTTCTCGTGGCGGGGCGCCGGGACGTCCCGCCCGGCCGCACGGGTCACGTGGGCCGGGCGGGACGTCTGCGGGGCCGGAACCCCGCGCGTGGGCTCAGCCGGTCCGGCCGGTGCCCAGGAAGTACAGGCCGGTGGTGGAGGCGCCGGAGAAGCCGTCCACCTTGGCCGGGTCGTACGCGGTGACGACCTTGGTGTGCAGGATCGGGTACAGCGGCACCTGGTCCGCCGCCATGTCCAGGGCCTGCTTCCACAGCGCCTTGCGGGCCGTCTCGTCGGAGGTCTGCGCGGCCTTGTCCAGCAGGTCGCCCATGGCCTTGCGGTCGGCGTCGCTCCAGCGGTAGCGCTGGCCCGGCCAGGTCTCGCCGAAGTAGTACCAGCGCATCAGCAGGTCGGTGTCGACGCCGAAGACGCTCGGGTCACCGGTGGCCATGAGCACCCGGAAGGTGTCCTTGGGGACGATGTCGCCGTAGATGGCCGAGGACGGCACGGTGTTCAGCGTGGCGTTGACGCCGATCTTCTTCCACTGCTCGATGACCAGCGGGGCGACGTCCTTGACCACCGAGCTGTCGGTGGTGTCGAGCCGGAACGACAGGTTGGTGACGCCGGCCTCCTGGAGCAGGGCCTTGGCCTTGTCCGGGTTGTAGTCGTAGACGGTGGCGGCCTTCTGGTAGGCCTTGTTGCCCTCGTCGAGGTAGCTGGTCGCCGGGCTGCCGTAGCCGTTGAGCGCGGTCTTGATGACCGCTTCCTTGTCGATGGCGTAGTGCAGGGCCTGGCGCACCCGCTTGTCGCTGAACGGCGCGGCGGAGTTGTTGAACATGAGGAAGACCTGGTTGAAGGCCTGCTTCACGTCGATCGTGTACTTGTCCTTGAGCGAGTCGACGTTCAGGTAGGGCACGGCCTCGATGGCCTGCACCCGGCCGCCCTGCAGGTCCGACACGCGGGCCGACGCCTCGGTGGTGGTGTTCCACGTCATCGTCTCGACCTTGGCGGCGCGCGGGCCGTTGTAGTTCGCGTTCTTGCTCAGCTTGATGCCGGATTCCTTGGACGCGCTGTCCACCTTGAACGGGCCGGAGCCGATAGGGGCGGTGTCGAACGCCTTGGCCGCGGCGGCGTCGCCGGTCTTGGCCTTGGGGACGATCTTGATGACCGCGATCCGCTCGCTGAACAGGGCGAACGGGTACTTCAGCTTGAACTCGACGGTCGTCGCGTCCTTGGCGGCGACGCTGTCGAGGAACGACACGAAGCCCTGCATCAGCGGCGGCGCCTTCGGGTCCGCGGGCTTGAGCACGCGGGTGAAGGACCAGGCCACGTCCTCGGCGGTGACCGGGGTGCCGTCGGAGAACTTCGCCCCGTCACGCAGCGTCACGGTGTAGGTCCGGCCGTCGGCCCCGGGGGTCGGGTCGCTCTTGGCCAGGGCGTTGTAGGGTTCCCGCGTGATCGGGTCGAGGTCGACGAGGCCCTCGAAGACGTGCTGGTTGACCGCCGTCGCCACGGCCGAGGAGGCGTTGCTGGGATCGAAACCGCTGGAGAGCGTGAAGGCCAGCGTGGCCTCGATGGACGTGCCCCCCTTCCCGTCGCCCACGGCGTTGGTCGAGGCGGGACCGCCACTGCAGGCCGCCAGCGCGACCGCGAGGCCACCCGCGAGGGTGGCGACGGCCAGGGAGCGGACGCGGCCCCGGGGGACGTGCCGGCTCCTCGACGGCTTACCGGTGGTGCTCACGTAGCTGCCTCCATAGGCTCTTCATGCGCTCGCGTGACCGCTCGCGCTCGGGGATGTGAAGCATAAGGTGTATGACGTCTGACGTCTGATGCCGGTAGGGTGAGGGTGTCAGATTCGGGAACGAAGGGCAAGGGGCAGATGACGACCATTGACGCCAGTCCGCTACGCGGCGCCGAGCGGCCCAGCCCTCGCAGGCAGGAGGTCGCCACCAGGATCAAGGAGTACATCCTGCGCAACCGCCTGAAGCCGGGAAACCTCCTGCCCACCGAGGCGGAACTGTGCGAGGCCGTCGGCGCCAGCCGATCCAGCGTCCGCGAGGCCGTCAAGATCCTCTCCGCGCTCGACATCGTCGAGGTGCGCCACGGGCACGGCACGTTCGTCGGCCGCATGTCCCTCAACGCCCTGGTGGAGAGCCTGACCTTCCGCGGGCTGCTCAGCGGCGAGGACGACCACCGCGTACTGGCCCAGGTCGTCGACATCCGCCAGACGCTGGAGCAAGGGCTGGCCGCCACCGTCATCGACGCCCTGGACGAGCAGCACCGGTCGGAGCTGTCCGCGCTCGCCGACGAGATGCACAGCCGGGCGGCCCGGGGCGAGGACTTCCTCGACGTCGACCGCGCGTTCCACCTGAAGCTGATGGAACCCCTCGGCAACGACCTGCTGGTCCAGCTGACCGAGGCGTTCTGGCAGGTGCAGGCCATCGTCGCGCCCACGCTGCAGACCGAGCCGGAGGACCGGGTCATCACCGCCCAGCGGCACCAGGCGATCGTCGCCGCCCTCACCGCCGCCGACGCGGCGGCGCTGCGCTCGGCCGTCGCCGAGCACTACGCGCCCATCCGGGCGAGCATCGCCCGCGCCGCGCAGACCTGATCCGCCGTACGCCGGGGCCTGTCGTTCGAGCCTGATCGAAGGTCTCTGTCCCGGGGCTCGCCCCGCGCCGAAGCTGTCTTCTGACGGGCGCATCGGGCGCCCCGGACAGCCGAGGTGCATGTCATGGCGGTGGTGTCGCGCCGAACGCGGTCATTGTGGTACGCCGTCGCGGTCCCCGCCGCTCTCGCGGCGGCGGTGGCCGGGGCGCTGGGCGCCCACCCGGACATCGCGCCGCCGTCCGAGGGTCACGCCTCGGCCGGGCCGCCCGCGGCGAGCGCGGCCGCCGTGCCGGTCCCGCCCGTCTCCGGTACGCCCGCCGAGGTGCGGTACGCCGCCACGCAGGCGCTGATCCGCGACTGCATGCAGCGTCGCGGGTTCCGCTACTGGCCGGTGCCCCGGCAGCCGGTGCCGGAGCTGCGCGAATTCCCGTACGTCCTCGACGACGTGTCCTACGCCCGCCGGCACGGATACGGCACCGCCCTGGAACGCCGCCTCCAGGAGACGATGGCGGCCGACCCGAACGCGCGGTACGTACGGGACCTGCCCCCGGAGCGCGGCGCCGCCGCCGTACGCGCGGTGAACGGCGACCCCGGCGAGCCCGACGCCCTGCGCGCGACGCTGCCGGCCGGCGGGGTGCTGCGCCGCAGCAGTCACAGCTGCACGTCCGAGGCGGAGCGACAGCTCTATCGCGACCTGCCCGGCTGGTACCGGGTCACCAGGATCACCGACAACCTGGCCGGGCTGCGCATCGGCCGGGTGCTCGCCGACCCCCGCTACGCCGACGGTGTGAGGGCGTGGCGGCGGTGCATGCGCGCCGCCGGGCACGACTCCGCCGACCCGGCATCGGCTCGCGCGTCGGCACCCGAGCCGACGTCCGGCTCCGTCACGCCCGGCGAGATCCGGCTCGCGGTGTCCGAGGCGACCTGCGCGACGCGAACCGGGCTCGGCCGGCTCGCCCGGCGGCTCGACGCCGAGCACCGCCGCGCCCTCGACCGGCAGTTCCACACCGAGGTCGCCGAACGGCTCCGCCTGGAGGCCGCCGCGCTGCCGCGGGCCCGCGCCGTGCTGGCCGCCGGCTGACCCACCCCAAGACTTCCGTGGCGGCCCGCCACGGCAGAACCCGACCGGAGGGAAGCACCATGAGAGCAGTACGGTCCGTGCTGGCCACAGTGGCCGCGGCGGCAGCCGCGCTGGCCTTCACCGCCACCGCCGCCCAGGCCGCGCCGCGGCCGACCCCGCACGCCGACGCGCAGCGTGCCGCCGCGGGCAGCGGCTACCTGTACGTCAGCCAGGACGCCAACTGGGCCGGCCGGTGGTGCTGGTGGTACAACGCCGACAACAACTGGGACACGATCAACACGGCGGAGAACGCCAACTGCGACAACAACAACCGGGCCAGCATGCGCAACCTGGCGTCCTCGGCGTGGAACGACTCGAACGGCGGCCGGCCGGTCGCCCTCTACATCCACCCCGACTACACCGGCGCGTACGCCTGCCTGGGCGCCGGCGACGCGTGGGACAACCTCACCGGCGTCTGGTTCAGCTGGGGCTCCAACCGGGACGGCTACATGGCGAACGCCAACGACAACATCGCCTCCCACCGGTGGCGCACGAGCTGCAGCGCGGGCTGAGCCGACACACGGCGGGGCGGCAGCCGTGCGGCTGCCGCCCCGCCCCATCCCTATTCAGTTATAGATGTCAATGTCGCAGACGAGACTGAGTGCGGCGGCACACGTCGGAACACTGTGCGTCATGGGGACGCTGCGCATCCACTTCACGGCCGGGGACCTCAGCCGCACCCGGCTGGCGGCCCGGCCCGATCCACTGTGGGAGATCATCTGCAGCCTGCACCGCCTCCAGACCCGGGCCGGTTACGCGGGTTACGCCCGGTGGCACCGGCAGATCCGCCCGGACCTGGAGCGGGCCGGTCTCGTCCCGGTCGTCCGCGAACGGCTGCTGCCCGTCGCGCCGCTCAAGCGGTACTTCCCCGACTTCCTCACCCCCGGCCCGGTCACCGACCTCGACGAGGGGATCGACCGGGTGCTCGGCACCCCGGCCCGGCGGATCCGCACCGAACTGGGGCGGATGGTGACGCCCGTCGACAGCGCCTGGCTGGTCGACCTGGCCGCCGGCCGGTCCGCCGCGCGACACGGCCTCGGCGACGCGCTGCGCGCCTACTTCCGGGTCGCGCTCGCTCCGTACTGGACGCAGATCACCGCCGCCGTCTCCGGCGACCGGGCGCTGCGCGGGGCCTGGGTCCTCGACAGCGGCGCCGGGCAGATACTCGACGACCTGAGCCCGGAGACCTCCTGGGATCCGCCGGTGCTGTCCGTGCACGGCTACCCGGAGGACCGGGACATGCATCTCGACGGCCGGGGCATCACGCTGGTCCCGTCGTACTTCTGCTGGCACGCGCCGATCACACTGGCCGATCCCGAGCTGCCACCGACGCTCGTCTATCCGGCACGCCGGCAGCGACCGGAACCGACGCCGCCGGCGGGCTCGCAACGCCGGCTCGGGCCGCTGCTCGGCCACACCCGGGTGGCGGTCCTGCGCGCCGCCGCGAGCGGCGCCACCACCGGCGAGCTGGCCCGGCGCGCCCGCATCTCGCCGGCCACGACCAGCCATCACACCACCATCCTGCGCGAGGCCGGGCTGATCACCAGCCAGCGGCACGGCAACCTCATGCTGCACCGGCTCACCGCGATGGGCGAGGCGCTCCTGGGCGAGACGCCCGGGCAGGACGGCTGAAGGCTCGCGAACCGTACGGGGACGTCGACCGGAACCGATCCTTGACGGGCCGGGGTGAAGCCGCCTAGCGTGCAGACATCGGACATCTGACGTCAGATTGATGCCCGATTCCCCCTCCCCCGTCCCCGGAAGGAACCACGTGTCCCCTCGCCGCGCCATACCGCGCCGCGCAACCGTCCTCGCGGCGGCCGCCCTCACCCTGCTCTCCGTACTGCCCGCCACCGCCGCCCAGGCCGCCGCCCCCGCCGGTGTGACCGCCACCGTCGGCGCCGACTGCACCGCCGGCCGGCTGCTGCTCGACCTCGACAACCGCAGCGCCACGACGCAGACCTACACCGTCACCTGGCCGGGTCGCACCGGCTCGCCGTGGACCCGCACGGTCGCCGCCGGTGGCAGCGCCGAGCTGTACTGGACGCTGTCCCCCGGCACGCCGTACACGCTGCGCACCACGACCCCGACCGGTCTGGACGACACCACCAGCGGCATCTTCCACTGCGGCACCGGCATGTCCGCGCTGGCCGGCTTCGACTGCACGAACGGCCGCCTCCAGCTCGCCCTGGAGAACCGCACCACGACGGCCCGGGACTTCACAGTCACCTGGCCCGGACGCACCGGCTCGCCGTGGACCCGCACCGTCGCCGCCGGCGGCAACTACCTGCACTACTGGACCGTCGGCGCCGGCACCCCGTACACGCTGCGGGTCACCGCGCCGGGTTTCGACACCACGCTGCGCGGCACCACCTCCTGCGACCTCGCCGCCGGTAACCCGCAGCTCGCCACCACCACGCTGCTGACCACGCAGACGGTGATCCGCGACCTCAACGGAGCCGGTGGCCGGTACGACGGCACCGTCGCCTCGGTCCGCATCCCCGGCCTGGCCGTCACCAACAACGGCACCGTCGTCGCCGTGGCCGACGCGCGCGTGAACGGCTCGTACGACCTCGGCGGCGGCACCAACAACATCCAGATCGTGATGATCCGCAGCACCGACGGCGGCCGTACCTTCGAGCAGCCCCGCGTCATCCACGCCCCGCCCACCACCAGCGAGGGCGTCGGCGACCCCAGCCTGCTCGTGGACCGCGCCACCGGCGTCGTCTACTGCTTCTTCACCTACTCCCCCCGGCCCGGCATCAGCTTCTGGTCCGGCGGCTCCGGCCTGAACACCGCCGACGACCCGAACAGCATGCATCTGCGTTACATCACCAGCCGGGACAACGGCGCCACCTGGAGCGCGCTGGTGGAGCTGAACCCCGCGGTCAAGGACCCCACCTGGCGGCAGGTGTTCTTCTCCTCCGGCCACGGCATCCAGACCAGCACCGGCCGCCTGATCCAGCCGATCGCCTACCGGGACTCCGCCGGCACCAGCCACGCCGCGAACATCTACAGCGACGACCACGGCGTGACCTGGCGCCGCGGCGGATCCGCCGGCGGGAACATCAACGAGAGCAAGGCGATCGAGCGCGGCACCGGCGCGGTGGTGCAGAACATGCGGCACAACTCGACCCGCAGCCGGTTCTACGCCACCTCCGCCGACGGGGGCGCGACGTTCGGTACGGCGACGGCGAGCGCCCTGCTGCCCGACCCGCTGTGCAACGCCGACGAGATGTCCTACCTGCGCCCCGCCGAGGTCGGCGCGAACCGGGCGCCGGTACGCACCCGCACGGCGCTGTTCAGCAACAACGCGCACCCGACCGCGCGCAACGACCTCACCGTACGGCTGTCCACCGACGACGGCGCGACCTGGCCGGCGCGGGCGCTGGTCAAGCCCGGCGGCGCCGGCTACTCGACGATGGCGGTCCTGGCCGACGGCACGGTCGGCAACCTGTACGAGGTGGGCAACACCGGCGGCATCTACTTCGCCCGGTTCAGCCTCGACTGGGTGAAGGGCGCCTGACCGCCGTGTCCCGCCCGGACGGCGTCGTCCGGGCGGGGCACGGTCAGCGCTGCCAGCGGACCACGCCACCGACCACCGTCAGTGCCACTGTCAGGTCCCGCAGCCGCGCCGGTTCGACCCGGTACGGGTCGGTGGGCAGCACGATGAAGTCGGCGAGCATGCCGGGGCGCAACCGGCCCTTCAGGTGCTCCTCGTAGGAGGCGTACGCGCCGGCCTCGGTGAAGCACCGCAGCGCCGTGTCCAGGTCGAGCCGCTCGTGCGGGTCGACGCCGCCGGGCGGGGTGCCGTCGGGCTGCTGGCGGGTCACCGCGGCGTGGATGCCGAAGAACGGGTCGGGGTCCTCCACCGGGGCGTCCGACCCGAACGCCACTGTGGCCCCGGCGTCGAGCAGGCTGCGCCAGGCGTACGAGGCCAGGCCCCGGCCGGCGAGCATCCGGGTGGTGAGCGGGATGTCGCTGGTGCAGTGGGTGGGCTGCATCGAGGCGATCACGCCGTGGCGGGCGAGCAGCGGCACGTCGTCCGGCAGCAGGTGCTGGGTGTGCTCGATCCGGTGCCGCAGCCGCGCCACCGCGCCGGGATCGGCCGACTCGCGCCAGCGCGCGTACGCCCGCAGCACCATCCGGTTCGCCGCGTCGCCGATGGCGTGCGCGGCCACCGCGATCCCCGCCCCGGCGGCGGTCGCCACCAGCCGCTCGAACTCCTCGGCCGGGGTGACGGCGATGCCGTGGTTGCCGGGCTCCCCGTCGTACGGCTCGGTCATCAGGCAGGTGTGTGAGCCGAGCGCGCCGTCGGTGAAGATCTTCACCGGGCCGGTGCTCAGCCAGCGGTCGCCGTCCCCGGTGGCCCAGCCGGCGTCGATCGCCTCGTCCAGGGCCGTGGCGGGGATCGTCTTGTGCACCCGCAGCGGCAGCTCGCCGCGCGCGTACAGCGTCTCGTAGGCGGCGCGGGCGTCCTGCCCGTCGAGGTCGTGGATGCCGGTCAGCCCGGCGGCGAGCAGCCGGGGCAGGTGGGTGCGCAACTGCGCGACCAGGTCACCGGCGTGCGGGGAGCGCACCACCGCGTACGCCGCGTCCGCCGCCGCCTCGCGCAGGATGCCGGTCGGTTCGCCGTGCTCGTCCCGCGCGATCTGCCCGCCGGCCGGGTCGGGGGTGGTGGCGTCGATGCCGAGGCGGGCCAGGGCGGCGGTGTTCACCCAGATGGTGTGGCCGTCGATGCTGGGCAGCGCCGCCGGCCGGTCCGGGCAGACCCGGTCCAGGTCGGTGCGGGTCGGCTGCACCGGCCGGGTCCACTTGTTGCTGTCCCACCCGCCGCCGAGCAGCCAGGCGTCCGGCGGCAGCGTGGCGGCGTGCCGGGCGATCCGGGTCAGCGCCTCGTCGAGGCTCGCCGTGCCGCGCAGGTCCACCTGGTTCAGCCCGCGCACGTAGGACGCCGCGTGGATGTGACTGTCGATCAGCCCGGGCAGCACGACCGCTCCGCCGAGGTCGACCCGGCGCGCGCCGCCGCCGGCCCGGTCCCGGCACTCGGCGAGGTCACCGACGGCGACGATCCGCTCGCCGCGGACCAGCATCGCCTCGGCGTACGGGCGGTCCGGGTCGAGCGTGTGGATGCGGGCGTTCTCGTAGACCGTGCCGCTCATGGGCTCCCTGCCTCGGCGCTCGTACGGAGTGTCAGGACGTGCGGACCGGCGCCGTCTCCTCCGGCTCACCGGCCCGGTCCGCGCGGATCCGGTCGATGTGGTCGGCCAGCTCGTCGGTGATCAGCAGGTCCCGCCGGATGTCGTCGTGCGGGTACGCGGTCCGCCCGACCATGTGCGCCGCGACCGGGGCGGTGGCGAGCTGGAACAGGCCGACGAGGACCAGCGTGGTGATGTCCACCCCGGTACGCAGCCGCAGCGCGCAGCCGAGCAGCACCAGCAGCAGCCCGAGCACCTGCGGCTTGGCGGCCGCGTGCATGCGTGACAGCACGTCCGGGAAGCGGACCAGCGCGATGCCCGCGGCGAGGCAGAGCAGGGCGCCGGCGATCAGGCAGACGCTGGCGACGATGTCCAGGATCGCGTCGGCGGTCACTTCGGGCTTCTCCGGGACGCGAACCGGGCGACGCTCACCGAGCCGACGAAGCCGACGAGCGCGAGGACGACGAGGACCGGCAGCGCTGTGGCGTCCCGGCTGTAGGCCGCCTCGGTGGCGATGGCCGCGACCGCGACGGCGAGCAGCACGTCGGTGGCGACGGCCCGGTCGAGGATGGACGGCCCGCGGATGATGCGGACGAGGGTGAGTCCACCGGCCGCGACGAGCAGCGCGGTGACGATCACGGCGACGACGGTCACGTCGGTGCTCCTTCCAGTTCGACCGAACCGGCGGGTTCGGCCTCGTCGTGGCGGATCCGGTCGCGCTCCTCGGCCGAGCCGACGGCGGCGACGATGCGCGCCTCCAGCTCCAGCACGCTGCGCCGGAACCGTTCCACCTCGTCGGGGCTCCGGATGCCGATGACGTGCACGTAGAGCGTCCCGGTACTCCGGTCGGCCTCCAGGATGAGACTGCCCGGCACCAGCGACAGCGCCTCGGCGTTGAGGGTCAGGTTGAGGTCGGTGTTCACCCGCAGGCGCACCGCGATGATCGCCGAGTGCGGGTGCCCGGGCCGGACGGCCAGCCAGGCCACCTGGGCGGACGCGACCACCAGGTCGTACAGGAAGCGGACCAGGAACCGCAGCAGCGGCACCGGCCGGATCCGGCCGGCGAACGTGACAGGGGGCAGCGGGAAGACGACGAGCAGCACGGCAGCGACCACGAGTCCGCTGATCACGTTGGCCCAGCTGAAGGTGCCCCACAGCAGCACCCAGACGGTGACGAGGCCGGTCACCGCTACGGCCCGGTTGCGCCAGCGGTCACGGCGGGTCAGTGGCGCTTTCGGCTGACTGGTCACGGCGGTCCCTCCGGGAACACGGCCTCGACGTACGGGGCACGGCGCAACAGGTCGTCGGCGGCGTCGGTGCTGATGTCGAACAGCGGTCCGGCCACCACCGTCAGCGCCAGGCCGAGCACTACGAGGGCGGCGGTGGACACCGTCATCAGCCGGGGCAGCACCGCCCCGGCCGGCGCCGGGCCGTCGTGCGGCTGCTCGGCGCCGTCGGTGCGGGCCGCCTGGTCGGCGTCACCGGGCTCCGGCATGTCCGCGTGCGGGGCCCGCCAGAAGGCGAGGTTCCACACCCGGGCGATGGCGTAGAGCGTGAGCAGGCTGGTGAGCAGTCCCCCGGCGACGAGCGACCAGGCCAGGAACCCGCCGTCGTCGACGCCGGCCTGCACCAGGCCGAGCTTGCCGAGGAACCCGGAGAACGGTGGTATGCCGGCCAGGTTCAGCGCGGGCACGAAGAACAGCACCGCCAGCAGTGGTGACAGCCGGGCCAGCCCGCCGAGGCGGTCCAGCGCGGTGCTGCCGCCGCGTCGTTCGACCAGGCCGGCGGCGAGGAACAGGGTGGTCTGGATGGTGATGTGGTGGACAACGTAGAAGATCGCCGCGGACAGGCCGAGCGGGGTGGTCAGCCCGACCCCGAACAGCATGTACCCGATGTGGCTGACGAGCGTGAACGACAACAGCCGTTTGATGTCCGACTGCGCCACCGCGCCGAGGATGCCCACCACCATGGTCAGCGCCGCTATCACCATGAGCAGGTCGGCGGTGCGGCCGCCGGGGAACAGCAGCGTCTCGGTGCGGATGATCGCGTACACGCCGACCTTGGTGAGCAGGCCGGCGAAGACCGCCGTCACCGGGGCGGGCGCGGTCGGGTAGCTGTCCGGCAGCCACGCGGACAGCGGGAACACCGCCGCCTTGATGCCGAACGCGAGCAGCAGCATGCCCTGGAGCACCAGGCGGATGTCGTCGGGCAGCGCGTCCAGGCGGTCGGCGAGCTGCGCCAGGTTCAGCGTGCCGGTGGCGGAGTAGACCAGGCCGATCGCCACCAGGAAGATCAGCGACGAGAGCAGGCTGACCACGACGTACGTGGTGCCGGCCCGGATCCGCGTCTCGGTGCTGCCCAGCGTCAGCAGCACGTAGCTCGCCACGAGCAGGATCTCGAAGCCGACGTAGAGGTTGAACAGGTCGCCGGAGAGGAAGGCGTTGCAGACGCCCGCGGTCAGCACCAGATAGGTCGGGTGGTAGACCGACAGCGGCGTCTCCTCGTTGCCGTCGGCCATGCCCTGCCCGATGGAGTAGACGAGCACGCACAGGGTGACCGAGGCGGACACGACGAGCATCAGCGCGGCGAGCTGGTCGGCGACGAGCACGATGCCCATCGGCGCCACCCAGCCGCCCACCTCCACCACGAGCGGGCCGTCCAGCGACGAGCGGACCAGGAGCATCGCGGCCACCGCGACGGTGGCGGTGAGCACGATGATGCTGACCCACCGCTGGGCGCGGGCCCGGCGGGCGAGCAGCAGGGTGAGGGCGGCGCCGAGCAGCGGCATCACCACCGGCAGCGGTACGAGCCAGGTCATCGGACGGCCTCCGCCTCACCGGCGGCGAGCACCCGCGCCTCGGGGCTGCCGTCGGCGGTGTCGACGCCGTCGGTGTCCGAGGTGCCCGGGCCCTCGTCCCGGTCGGCCAGCTCCATGATCCGGCGGTCCTCGACGTCGTCCTGCACCTCGTCGTGCCCGTTGAGGTGCCAGCTCCGGTAGGCCAGCGCGAGCAGGAAAGCGGTCATGCCGAGCGTGATCACGATCGCGGTCAGCACCATCGCCTGCGGCAGCGGGTCGGACATGTCCTCCTCGGCGGTGGTGCCGACGATCGGCGGGCCGCCGGCCCGGCCGCCGGTGAGCAGCAGCAGGTTGGCGCCGTTGCCGAGCAGGATGACCCCCATCAGGACGCGGGTGAGGCTGCGTTCCAGCAGCAGGGTGACGCCGGTGGCGAACAGGACGCCGATGACCACGACGTAGACCAGGTTGGGGATGTTCGGGCTCACACCAGCTCCTCTTCCCGTACGCCGGCCGGTTCGGTCTCCTGTTCGTCGACCTCCTCCTGGCGGTCCATCTCGGCGCCCAGGCTGCGCAGGATGTCCAGGACGAGGCCGACCACGATGAGGTAGACGCCCACGTCGAAGAAGACCGACGTCACGAAGTGCACGTGGCCGAGCAGCGGCAGGTGGAAGTCGAGCGTCGCGCTCTGGAGGAACTCGCCGCCCAGCAGCATCGCGGCCACGCCGGTGCCGACCGCCACGAACAGGCCCGCGCCGAGCACCAGGCCGGCGTCGACCGGCGCGGCGCCGTTGAGTTCGGTACGCCCACCGGCCAGGTATCGCACGGCGAGCCCCAGCCCGGCGACCAGCCCGGCGGCGAACCCGCCACCGGGGGCGTTGTGGCCGGAGAAGAGCAGGTAGATCGAGAACAGCAGGATGGCGTGGAACAGCAGGCGGGTGACCACCTGGAGGATCACCGACTGCTGCCGGGAGGTCGCGCCGGTGGTGAGCCAGCGCGGGCGCGACGACTGCTGCCGGCCCGCGCCGGGGATGCCGCTGCGCAGGTCCAGCGCGCGGGAGCGGCGGAAGATCAGGCTGGCCACGCCGGTGGCGGCCACGACCAGCACGGCGATCTCGCCCATCGTGTCCCAGGCGCGGATGTCGACGAGCGTCACGTTGACGACGTTCTTGCCGCCGCCGTAGGAGACGGCCTCCTCCGGGAAGCCGACCGAGATCGGCGTGGCGGTCCGGCTGCCCGCCGCCACGTACGCCATCCCGGCGGTGACCACGCCGACGGCGACGCCGAGCGCGACCCGGAACCGCCGGGTGGCGCGGATCGGGCGGGCCGAGAACCGGCGCGGCAGGCGGCGCAGCACCAGCACGAACATCACGATCGTGACGGTCTCCACCAGGAACTGGGTGAGCGCGAGGTCGGGCGCGCCGTGCAGGATGAACATCAGCGCCGTGCCGTAGCCGGTCACGCCGACCAGGATCATCGCGGTCAGCCGGCGGCGGGCCCGCGCGGCCACTACCGCCGCGACCACGATGACCGCGCCGGCGACGGCCTGCAACGGGGTGTCCCAGAGCTGGAACCGCCGGGCCCACGGCGCGCCGGCGAGCACCGCGCCGCCGGGCAGCACGACCAGGACCAGCAGGATGACGCCGAGGTAGAAGGGCAGCGAGCCGCGCTGGGTGGCGCCGGTCAGCTCCACCGCCGCGCGGTCGACCGCGCCGGCCAGCCGGTCGTAGCCGGTGGCGCCGTCGAACGGCAGCCGCGGCAGGTAGGGCCGGCGCCGGTGCAGCAGCAGGAACAGCCCGAGACCGGCGGTCACCGCCAGCGCCGACAGGCCGAGCGCCGGGGTCAGCCCGTGCCAGAGCGCGAGGTGGTAGCCGGGGTCGGCGGTCGGGAACTGATCGGCGTACGGGGCCAGCACCCGGTCCACCGCGGGGGCGAGGACGCCGACGGCGAGGCCGGCGAGGGCGAGCACCGCCGCCGGGCCGATGAACGCCGGCTCGATCCGGTGCGGCCGGGTCTCCGCGACGCCGGGCTTGGCGGCGAACGCGCCCCAGAGGAACCGCGCGGTGTACGCGACGGTCAGCGCCGAGCCGGTCACCACTCCGGCGAGCACGACCAGTTCGGTGGTGCCGCCGTGCAGGAACGCCTCGAGCGCGGCCTCCTTGGCCACGAAGCCGATCAGCGGCGGCAGGCCCGCCATCGAGGCGGCCGCGAGTCCGGCGACCGCCGCGAGCACCGGGGCGCGCCGGCCCAGGCCGCTGAGTTCGCGCAGGTCGCGGGTGCCGGTGACGTGGTCGACGACGCCGACGACGAGGAACAGTGTGGCTTTGAACAGGGCGTGTGCCAGCAGCATCGCGGCGCCGGCCAGTGCGGTGTCGCGGGTGCCCGCGCCGAGGATCACCATGAGCAGGCCGAGCTGGCTCACAGTGCCGTACGCCAGCAGCAGCTTCAGGTCGACCTGCCGCAGCGCCGTCCACCCGCCGAGGAACAGGGTGATCAGGCCGCCGGCCAGCAGGACGCCGCGCCACACGGTGGTCTGGCCCACCGCCGGGCCCATGAGCGCGGCCAGGAAGACGCCCGCTTTGACCATGGCGGCGGCGTGCAGGTACGCGCTGACCGGGGTGGGCGCGGCCATCGCGCGCGGCAGCCAGAAGCTGAACGGGAAGATCGCCGACTTGCTGGTCACGCCGAGCAGGACGAGCACCAGCGCGACGGTGAGGTAGCCGCCCTCGGGCAGGTTCCCGGCGATCTCCGACCACCGGTACGAGCCGGCGTGCTGGCCGAGCATCACGAACCCGGCGAGCATCGCCAGGCCGCCCAGTGTGGTCACCAGCAGCGCCTGCATCGCCGCGCGGCGGCTGGCCCGTTTGGTCGGGTCGCTGCCGATCAGCAGGTACGAGAAGACGGTGGTGAGTTCCCAGAACACGTACAGCAGCAGCAGGTCGTCGGAGACGACCAGGCCGAGCATCGCGCCGGCGAACGCGACGAACACCGCGGCGAACCGGCCGAGGCCGGGGTCGTCGGAGCGGAAGTAGCGCGCGCTGTAGGCCAGCACGAGGGCGCCGACCCCACCGACGAGCAGCACCAGCAGCCAGGACAGCGTGCCCATGCGCAGCGCGAGTTCCAGGCCGAGCTGCGGCACCCAGGTGACGGTCTCGACGACGGGCCGGCCCGCACGGACCGGTTCGGTGCGGGTCACCGCCCAGATCAGGGCCGCCGCCGGGACGGCCGCCAGCAGGTAGAGAGCCCGCCGACCGAGGAGGCGTACCAGCACGGGGGCGGTCACGGCTGCGAACGCATGGACCGCCACCAGAACCAGCACACACACTCCTCAAGATCGACCTGCGGTACGTCAACCCTAACCGGCGATCCGGCGAGGCGGTATGTCGAGAGAATCACGCGAACGTGTCGTGTCGGCTCCGCTCTGTTTCGGGTAAGGAGTGAGGTTCACTCCGCCCGGTACACCGGTCGGCGTCCGGCGGTCGCCCCGATAGGGTGGTCGGCGTGCTGCCGATGCGAGCCGCCCTGGCGGGCACCACCGGGAACGCGATGCTGATGGGCCTCGCCGAGGTCAGCACGCCGGTCGGCTGGGTGCTGCTGCCCGGCCTGCTCGGCGTCTCGGCCCGGCCCCGGGTGGCGGCGCTGGTGTCGGCGTGGGCGGGCGTGCTGGTCGCGCTATCAGTCGTCGTACCGGTGATCCCCGGCCACCGCAGCGACCCGCAGGCGCTGCTCGCCTCGGCGGCCGGCCTGGCCGCGGTGCCGGTCCTGGCCTGGGCCCGCCGCCGGACGCGTACCGCGACCGTGGCGCGCGCCGCCGCGCCGCCGGACGTCGCCGTGTTCACCGTGCCGGCCGGGGCCGGGAGCGCCGCGCTGGCGATCTGCGGCACGGCCGGCGAGATCGGCGCCGCCGTCCCGGTCCGCGGCGGTGGACTGCGTGTCCTGCTCGGCACGGTCAGCGGCGCCGCGCTGGACACCCCCGCCGGACGCCGGGCGATCGAGCAGGCGTTCCGCCGGGCCGCCGCCGGACCGCGGCGCACAGTGCCGCACCTGGTCGACGCGCTCGACCGGGTGGTACGCGATCTCGCCCCGGCGGGTCACCTGCGTGCCACGATCGTGGACGTGGACCGCGCCGGGGCGGTCCGGGCGGTGCGGTGCGGATCGCCGGATCTCGTGGTCGCAGCCGGGAACCGCGCCGAACCCGCCGGGGTGCCGGACGGGCCGGCGATCGGGTCGACGGAACCGGCCGGACGCGCCACGCCCGGCCCGGTCACCGGCCGCCGGATCGCCGTCGTCGGCACCGGCTTCACCGACGCGCACGGAGAGCGCTGGTTGCGCGTACTCGATCAGGTGGCCGCAGGCGACGACCCGGCGCGGACGGCGCAGCTGCTGACCCGCGGCCCTCGCGGCGGGCGGCGGACCGGCCCGGCGCTGGTGATCGACCCGGAACCACAGTCGCGGGGATGACCGGCGGACCGGCCGGACCCGCCGCCTAGGCTGGTGCGGTGGGCCGGCGTCCGGTGCCGGCCCCGTCCGGGGAGACCGCGATGACCGACAACGTCCGCCGGCCGGCACCGGTGGCGGGCGGCGAGGACGAGCAGTGGCTGGCCGAGGTGGCCCGCGAGGCGGGTGCCGACGCGGGCGGCGTGCCGGTGGAGCTGCTCGGCGACTACCTGCGGCTGCTGACCGACGCGGCGGTGACCGGCCGCCGTCCCCGCCGAGCCGAACTCGACGCGGTCGGCGCGCTGGGCCGGCGCGCGGCCGAGCAGGGGATCTCCGCCGGCCGCGCGGTACGCCTCTACCTGTCCGCGGCGCGGCGTGTCTGGCGGCAGCTTCCCCACCTGGACCGGTCCGACGACAGCGAGGCGGTCCGCGCCGCCGCCGACGCCGTCCTGCACGTGGTCGACACCGCCGTGGCCACGCTCGCCGAGGGGTACGCGGTGGCCCGCCGGGAACTCGTCCGGCGCGAGGAGTCGCTGCGAAGGGAACTCGTCGACGACCTGCTGCGCGGCGACTCCGACCTGGGCGGGCTGGTGGAACGGGCCGAGCCGTTCGGCCTGGACCTGGCCCGGGTGCACCAGGTCGCTCTCGCCGCGCCCGGCCGGCGGCTGCCGGACACGGAGGCGGCGATCAGCGCGCTGGAGCGGGTCATCTTCGACCGGCTCGGTGACCGGGACGTGCTGGTGGCCACGAAGGAAGGGCTGCTCGTGGTGGTCGCCCCGGCGGACCCGGTCACCGCCGACCGGGGCCGCGGCGCCGGAGCGACCGGCAACCTGGGCACGCTGATGCACGGCGAGCTGGACCGGCTGGTGCGGGGCCGGCCGTGGCAGGTGGCGGTGGGCCGCCCGCACCCGGGCGTCTACGGCATCGCCCGCTCGTACGAGGAGGCCCGGGAGGCGCTCACCACGGCGCGGCGCCTGCACAGCGAGGCATCCGTGATCGATGCGCACGACCTGCTGATCTACCGGGTGCTGCTGCGCGACCAGCCCGCCATGGTCGACCTGGTACGGGCGGTGCTGACGCCGCTGGCCCAGGCGCGCGGCGGCGCCGAGCCGCTGCTGGACACGCTGAACGAGTACTTCGCCTGCGGCGAGGTGTCGACCGAGGCCGCCCGCCGGCTGCACGTGTCGGTGCGCACGGTCACCTACCGGCTGGCCCGGATCCGGGCGTTGAGCGGCTACGACCCCGCCGACGCGCGGGACCGGTTCACGCTGCACGCCGCCGTGCTCGGCGCGCGGGCGCTGGACTGGCCGCGCCGGCCGCTGCCGGCATAGCGCCGCCGCCGGTCCGGGTCCGCCGCCGGTGTGACAGGCGGCTCAGGCCGGTACGGCGACCAGCTCCGGGAAGCCGAGCAGGTTGGCCAGGGCCGACGCCTCGTCGCGGGTGAGGGTGAGCGTGACCATGCGGTCCGGGTCGTCCGGGTCGTCGTGGACGACGTCGCGCCGGCCGCCGACCTGGTAGTCGATCACGCCGATGCGGCGGCCCTCCTCCGTGGTCAGCGTGTGCCGGACCCCGATGCCGGGGAGGGTCGTACGTTCGATGATCACGGGGACCTCCTTCGGACGCGGCCGCCGTGGGGCCCGCCGGAGCCGGCCGGCGCTAGGGCGACGCGGTGGACGTTCGAGCTGAGCTCGCGTTCTCCATGTGTCAACCATAGCCACGGGGGACGGGCGGATCCGGGTTCCGGCCACCGGCAATCATTGCGCCCTTTGTTGGCCGGTGGCGTGCACTGCCGCGCGTGGTGTTCCAGGCGACGCTGGAGGTCCGAGGCGGTACCCGAGCAGCGAGGAGGTGGTGAGCATGACCCGCACGTCGATGGCTCCGCCACCGGTGTCCGCCGGACTCCTCGCGTCCCGATCTGCGAGCGGCGACCAGAAGCGCGTCTGAGCCCCCGGCCGCCGGCGTCGTCGAGTGAATCCGACGCCCGCGGCCCCGGCCACGCCCCTTCCCCGCACCGTCCACCGCCCGGTTGGGCACCCTGATCCGAGAGAGGTCGGTATGCCGCACCTTGTCACAGCCATTCGCCCTCCGGCCCGTACCGGCATGCTGATCGGCCGCTCCCACGGCAGCCGCCCGCCGGTCACAGTCGACGCGGCGCCGATCGCCGTGGACCTCGGCAGCAGCCTGCTGCGGATCTGGCTGGGACCGGGCCGGACGCTGAGCGTCCCGCTCGGTCACGGCCTGCGCAGCCCGGTCGTCCGGCGCGGCCGGATCGTCGACGGTCCGGCCTGCGTCTCCGAGCTGCGCCGGATCCTGCGCGACCACCGCACCCCGGTCCCGGTCGGGGCGCTCGTCGTGGCCTGCCGTCCGGTGCTCGCCGCGCCGGCCGAGCAGGAGGCGACGCGCCGCGTGCTCACCGCCGTGCTCGCGCCGTCCCGGCTGCTGTTCCTCGACAGCGTCCGGGCGGGCGCCATCGGCGCCGGCGCCGCCGCCGGCACCCTGCTGGTCGCCGACATCGGCGCCCAGCTCACCGAGGTGGCGCTGCTGGAGGACGGCCGGGTGGTCGCCGCCCGCCGGGCCGAGGTCGGCACCCGGGACCTCAACCACGCGACGACCGCCGCCATGCTCGCCGACACCACCTCCCGGCTGGTACGCGAGCTGCGTCAGGACGCGACACTGCGGCCTCTGGTCCGCGACGCGCTGGCCCGTGGCCCGATCGTCATCGGTGACGGCGCCACCCGGCCCGACGTGACCGCCCGCCTGGTCGCCACGCTCGGCGCGACGGTGCACCGCGCCGCGTCACCCCGTACCGCCGCGCTGACCGGCGCCGGTATGGCCGCCATCTCGGCCCTGCGACACCCGCACGACACCCAGCGCCGCCCGGAAAGGAGCGCCTGATCATGACGCACGCCCTCGACCGCACCGACACGTTGCGCGAACTGCTGGACCGGCAGTTCGGCGAGTACACCGACCAGCTCACCGAGCTGACGCTGCACACGCGGCAGCCCGACTACGGCGGCCACGACCCGGACACGCTGCGCCGGCTGATCGAGACCGCCCGGCAGGGCGTCGCGGACACCGCCCAGGCGCTGAAGCGGATGTCCGAGGGCACGTACGGCGTCTGCGAGCGGTGCGGGCAGGACATCCCGACCGCCCGCCTGGAGATCCTGCCCTCGGCCCGCTTCTGCGTGCCGTGCCAGCAACGCCGCTGAGCACGCACGGGGCTGTCGGGGCAGGCGCCGGCCGGTAGCGTCACCGCCATGGATGTCGATGACGTCGCCGGCCGGCTCGGCGTGCCCGCCGAGGAGGTCGACCGGGTTCACCGGCTCGCCGGTGACCGGCCCTCCGCGCCGCTGCCCGACCGGGCGGACGCGCCCGCCCTGCTGGCCCGGCTCGCGGTCCGCCCCGACGACGCCGCCGAGATCCTGGCGGGCTGGCCGGAGCCCGGCTCGCCACTGTGGACCCCGGAGCTGCGCTGGCTGCTCGACCGCTCGATCGCCCTGGTCCGCGCCGACCTCGGCGGCCACGCCTGGCTACCGCCCGGCCCGGCGCTGCCCCGCGAACGGGGCCCGGCCTGGCGGCACCTCTACACGTACGCGTACCTCGCGCTGGTCGACGTCGTCCGGGCCTACCACAGCGACCACGGCGTCCCCGACGACGTGTCCTGGGCGACGCTCGCCGACCTGGGCAACAACCTCGCCGTCGACAGGCGGATGAACGGCGAGGGCTGGCCGGTCATGCAGTGCTGGCTGACGCTGCACGCGCGCGGCGGCCTCTACGAGCTGGGCCGGCTCCAGCACCAGCGCGGCGACGCCGAGGCGATCGACCTGCACATCCCGGACGCCGGACCGCTGACCCCGGAGGCGGTCGACGCGTCGCTGGACCGGGCCCGCGCGTTCTTCCCGCGCCACTTCCCCGGCGAGCGCTACACCGCGTTCTCCTGCGGCTCCTGGCTGCTCGACCCGCAGTTGCGCGAATACCTGCCGGAGGACTCCAACATCGTCCGGTTCCAGCGGCGGTTCACGCTGGAGCCCTACCAGGAACAACCCGGGCTGGACGGCGACGTCGAGGTGCTGCGGTTCGTGTTCCGCACCCTGGACACGCCGCTGGACCGGCTGCCGCGCCGTACCGTGCTCCAGCGCGCGGTCATCGACCACCTCCGGGCCGGTCGCCACTGGCAGTGGCGCCGGGGCCGCTTCCCCATGTAGTCACGTCAGCGGCCGCAGGCCGCCCCGGTCCGGACCGGGATGCGGCGGCAGCGGCGCTCCGCGGGCCAGCCAGGCGTCGAGCGCGGCCTGGTCGCCGAACAGCAGCACCGGCGGTCCGGCCGGGTCGGCCGCCCAGGCCCGCAGGCGTCGGCGTGTCCGGCCGAACCCGGTCAGGTGCCACACCAGGATCGAGTCCCGGGACAGCACGCTGCGCAGCGTCTCCCGGTTGCCGTTGCAGATCAGCTCCCCGCCGGCCAGCCGCTGCAGCGTGCGCCGCAGCAGCCGCCGGAACGAGACCCCGCGCGGAAGGTCCAGGCCGATCACCAGGTCGGCGCGGCCGAGGACCACGTCCCGCCAGCCGTGGTACGCGCCGTCGAGGATCCAGCTGTCGCGCCGGCAGATCGCCTCGATCCGGCGACGCTGCTCCGCCACCGGCACCTCGACCCAGCCGGGCTCCCACAGCAGGTCGTCGACCGGATGCCAGGGCAGGCCGAACCGCTGCGCCAGATGCGCGGCGAGCGTCGACTTGCCGGAGCCGTGGATCCCCTCGACCAGGATGCGGGCCGGGGCGGTCATGGCAGCAGCGTAGGCACCGCGCGCACCCGGTGCGATCCGGGCGGCCCGGTCAGTGCGCGACGGCGACCGCCGGCGCCGCCTCCAGTCCGGCCAGCTGGGACGGCCGCACGACCACCAGCAGCACCACCAGCGCCGCCACCATGCCGCCGGCCACCACCAGCGCCATCGCCACCGCGCCGGTGCCGAGCACGCCCACCAGCGGCGCGGCCACCGCGCCCACGCCGAACTGCACCGCACCGAGCAGCGCGGACGCGGTGCCGGCCGCCTCGCCGTGACGGGACAGCGCCAGCGCCGGGGCGTTCGGCATGGCCAGGCCCGCCGCCGCCAGCACCAGCCACAGCGACACCAGCAGGGCGGGCAGCCCACCGAAGCCGGTCGCGGCGAACACCACCAGGGCCAGCCCGGCCACCGTGCCCGCCACCAGCGAGGTCACCAGGATCCACTGCGACGGGTAGCGCCGCAGCAGCCGCACGTTGTACTGGGTGGCGCCGATCAGGCCGATCGCGCCCGCGCCGAACGCCAGGCCGAACTGCTGCTCGTCGAGCCCGTACCCGTCCTGGAGGACGAACGACGAGCCCGCGACGTACGCGAACAGCGCGGCCATCGCGAGCCCGGCGACCAGGACGAGGCCGACGAAGACCCGGTCCCGCAGCAGCCCGCCGTACGTCATCACGGTCGCGACGACTCCGCCGCGCCGGCGGCGCGCGGGCGGCAGCGTCTCCGGCAGCGCGAGTGTGGCCAGCGCGACGAGCAGCACCCCGAAGACGGCCAGGACCACGAAGACACCGCGCCAGTCGGTCCACCGCAGCACGCCGCCGCCCAGCGTCGGGGCGAGGACCGGTGCCGCGCCCATCACCAGCAGCAGCCGGGACAGCATCGTGGCGAACGCCGACCCGGTGAACAGGTCACGCACCACAGCCATCGCCACCACAGCGGTCGCGGCGACACCGAGGCCCTGCACGACGCGCAGGACGCCCAGGACGGCGATGTTCGGGGCGACCACGCACAGCGCCGACGCCACGATGTGCAGCAGCAGACCGGCGATCAGCGGGCGGCGCCGCCCGACCGCGTCCGACAACGGCCCGATCAGCAACTGCCCGACGGCGAGCCCGGCGAGCGTGCCGGTGAGCGTCAACTGGACCGCCGCCGACGTGGTCGCGAAGTCGGTGACGATCGCGGGCAGCGCGGGCAGGTACATGTCGATCGTCAGCGGACCCACGGCGATCAGCGAGCCGAGGACCAGCACGAGCTTGAGCCGCCGGCTCCGGCTCATCAGGTCGCCCGGGGTGGGCGTCGGGGCGGCATCGGTCGTCTGGGGCGTCCCGGCCCGGTCGTGCGACCGGGCGCGGGAGGGTGCGGCACTCACACAGTGAGTCAAATGCGCCCCCGGTGATCACATTCCCGTCCCGGCGAGAGGTAACGCAGGTCACGCGCCCCGGGCGGGCCTCCTCACCGTTGCAGCGCGTCGCCGAGCGCGGCCAGGTACGCCCCGGCCTGCGCCCCGTTGACCAGCCGGTGGTCGTAGGCCAGGCCCAGGTCCGCCACCGTGCGCTCGCGTACCCCGCCGTCGCCGTCGAGCACGACCTCGCGGTGCACGTCCGGCACCGACAGGGCGCAGGTGACGCCGGGCGGGATGATCGGCCGGGCCACCGTGACGCCGGGTGTGTCGTTGAGCGCGACCAGGAGGTTCATGCCGGCCATGTCCTCCTCGCGGAGCCGGCCGCGCAGCGCCTTCATCCGCAGCGCGACCACGGCGTCGGCGAGGTCGCCGAGGTCCAGCCCGGCCGCGTCCCGGATCACCGGCAGGAACAGTCCGGTGCCGACGTCGACGGTGAGCCCGATCGACGGCGCTTCCGCGTCGAGGATCAGGCCGTCGTCGGTGAGCCGGGCGTAGAGAGCGGGGAACCGCTCGTGCAGCGCGGCCACGGCGGCGATGACGACCTCGGTCAGGCCGACCGCGGCGCCGGTCTCGTCGGCGGCGCGGCGGGCGTACGCGAGCGCGGCCGTCACGTCGACGCGCACGGCGGTGAAGGCCACCGGGATCTCCCGGTGCGAGGTGGCCACCACGTCGGCGATGCGGCGCTGTGCGGGTGGCAGCGGCCGTCCCGGCGGCACCGGGGCGGGCACAGCCGGTTGCGGCACGGGGGCGAACACAGCCGGCAGCGGCACCGGGGCGGGCAGGATCCGGCCGATGGGTGCGCCCGGCGCACAGTCGGCGCCGGCGGCCACGTCCTGGCGCAGCACGCCGGCCTGTGTCGCGGCCAGCTCCTCGATCGCCTTGGACGTCTCGACCGCCGCGACCGGCTCACCGGCCTCGACCGTGGCGCCGTCTGAGACCAGCCATTCCAGCAGCACGTAGCTGTCGTCGTTGGGGTTGAGCCGGGGTACGTCCACCGGGACGCCCGACGGCGCCGCCGAGGTCGGATCCGGCGGCGGCGGACCGGCAGGTGAGTGATCGGTGCGCGGCACCGGAACCGCGGCGGGCAGGCGCATGATCCGGTCCAGGATCGCCTCCGTGCCGAGCAGCACCGTCCGTTCCAGGTGCGGCGCGGACGGGATGACCCGGTCGGCGGAGCTGACCAGCTCGACCGGGCCGCGCAGCAGCGGCCAGGCCTCGGCGTGCAGGCGGGCGGCGACCTCGCTCCCCCACGTACCGCCCGCGGTGCTCTCCTCGGCGACGATCACGCCGTGCGCGCCGTCGAGCAGGTCGCGCAGGCCGTCCACGTCCACCGGGTAGAGCCGCGCCGGGACCAGCACCTCGACCGTACGTCCCCGCTCGGCGGCCCGGGTGGCGGCGGCTATCGCCCGGTCGGCGACCCCGCCCGGCGCGATGACGAGCGTGGGCGCGCCGGTGGCGTCCGGGTCGTGGACGCGGGCCCAGTTGCCGTCCGCGCCGCGCAGTTCGAAGGCGAGGCGGTCGTCGACGCGGCCGTCCACGTACCGCCGCCGGGTGTAGAGGACCTTGTCCTCGAACAGCATCGCCGGTTCGTCGCGGCGCAGCGCGGCGGCCAGCACGTCGGCCGCGTCGTGCAGCGGGGACAGCTCGTAGAGCGCGAGGTGCGGGATGCCGATGAAGTGCTTCTGCGGGCTCTGGCTGTGCGTCGCGCCGTAGCCCCGCCCGCCGCCGACCGGGCAGCGGATCACCACCCGCATCGGGGTGCGCTCGCCGTACATGGCGACGGACTTGGTGATCAGGTTGAGGATCGGGTCGAAGGCGAGACCGGCGAAGTCCCCGAACATGATCTCGACGATCACCGTGTCGCCGCACAACGCCAGGCCGCCCGCGACGCCGGTGATGCCGTTCTCGCTCAGCGGCGTCGACAGCACCCGGTCCGGGTATGCGGTGGAGAGCCCCTGGGTCACCTTGAACGCCCCGCCGTACGGGTCGGCGACGTCCTCCCCCAGCAGCCAGGCCCGCTCGTCGGCGGCGAACAGCGCGTGCAGGGCCCGGTTGAGGTTGCGGCTGACCCGTTCGGCGCGCGTCACGCCGCCGCTCCGCGCGCAAGCGGCCGGGCCAGCACCTCGGCCGAGACCTCCGCGACCCGCTGCCGGGCCCGCGCGTCGGCGGCCGCGAACCGCTCCGGGTACGCCTCGGCGTACCGCTGGAGCCAGTCGAGGCGGCGCAGCCGGTCGAGTTCGCCGGTGGGCCGGGTGTCGTCGCCCTTGCTGTGCGGGCCGAGCCGGACCGTGTGCTGCACGAGCACGTGCGGCGTCCGGGTGGCGCGGACCCGCTCGACGTGCGGCGCGGCGGCGGCGCGTACCTCGGTGAGGTCGAGCGATTCGGACTCGCTGACGGTGATGCCGAACCCGGTGACCCGGCCGGCGATGGTGCCGGCGAGCTGCGCGGTGGTCGGGGTGGACTGGGCGATCCGGTTGTGCTCGACCACCACGAGCAGCGGCACCCGCCACAGCGCGGCCATGTTCAGCGCCTCGTAGACAGCGCCCTCGCCCCAGGTCCCGTCGCCGATGTACGCCACCACCATCGCGTCCTGCCCGGTGCGGTTGAGGTGCAGTCCCACGCCGACAGCGGCGGGCAGGCTCTCCCCCTGCACGCCGGTGGACAGGAACCGGTCCCGGCGCAGGTGCTGGCTGCCGCCGTACCCGTGGCACACCCCGCCCTCGCGGCCGAGCAGTTCCGCCAGCAGGCCCTCCGGGTCGCCGCAGTGCGCCAGGTAGTGCCCGTGGCCGCGGTGATTGCTGAACACGAAGTCGCCGGTCAGCAGCGGGGCCAGCGCGACCGGGACGTACTCCTGGCCGAGGCAGGTGTGCGTGGTGCCGGCGAGGTGACCGTCGGCGTACAGGCGCAGCAGGTGCTCCTCGAAGCGGCGGATGAGCAGCCCCGCGTCGAGGTCGGCGTCGTCGAGCGGGGCCGGCGCGGCTGTCACTCCGGCACACCCCGCTGGGCGAGCAGCGCGCGCAGGTCGGCCACCGACCGCACGGTCCGGATCTCCCGGGGCGTCAGCGAGATCCGGTACGCGTCCTCGACGGCCGCGACGATCTGGAGGTGACGCAGGCTCACCCACGCCGCGGTGGTCGCGGGGCCGGTCTGCGCGTCGACCTGGTCGACGGGCAGTTCCAGCACGTCGGCGACGAGCCGCACCAGCCGGCTGGACATGCTCATACCTCGATGATCGTACAGGCCCAGTGGGTGCCCCGGCCCAACGAGATCAACGCGACCCGGTCGCCGTCGTGCAGCTCACCGGCGTCGAACAGGCGGCTCAGTCCGAACAGCTGGTCCGCCGCGCCGAGATGCCCGTACTCGGCCGCCAGCTCCCGGTTGGTCCGCTCCGGCGGCACCTTGTGGGCCTCGGCGAGCGACGTCATGGCGCGTTCGTTGTCGGCGACCAGGATCAGCCGCGCCAGGTCGGCGACTGTGACGCCGGCCCGCTCGCAGGCGCGTTCGGTGACCCGCACCATCCGCTCGTCGAGGTGGCGGGCGTACTGCGCGAACTGCTCGGGGTCGTAGTCGAAGAACTCCATCACGTGCCACACGTCGCGGGCGGCGGGCGGCTCAGCGCCGGGTGCGAACGGCGCCGCCGCGCCACCGCCGTCGAGCCGGTAGAACCCGGCGTAGCGGCCGTCGGTGGCCGCCTCGGTGACCTGCCAGCGCAGCCGGGGATGCCCGCGCCGGGCCACTGTGGCCACCGCGCCGTCGGAGAACACCATCGGCTGGGTGTCCATCCGGTTCCAGTACGCCTCGCAGGTCCGGTTCGCGGCCACCACGAGCGCGGTGGCGTACTCCGGGTGGGTGGCGAACTTGCCGGCGACGGTGTCGAGGCTGAGCACACCGGTGGTGCACGCCTGGGTGAGCAGCACCGCTTCGGCGCCGGCCGCGCCGAGCCGGTACGCCAGGTCGGCGGCGGCGTCCCAGTAGAGGTGTTCGGTGAGGTCGGTGACGGCGAGCACCAGCAGGTCCACCTGCGCGGCGGGCAGCGTGGCGGCGTCCAGGGCCCGGCGGGCGGCCCGCTCGGCGAGGTCGGTCAGGCCGACGTCCGGCGCGGCGCGGTGCACCCGCCGGTAGCCGTACCCGAGGACGCGGTTGACGTCGTCGGTGTACTGCGCCACCACGTCGGCGACGGGCGCCGGGTCGCCGAGCGCCTCACCGAAGGACACCAGCCCGAAGCTCATGCTCGACCGTCCCGCCGCAGATCCGCCGCTGCTTACCATTCCCCCATGCCCCGAGAGCATCTCACGTCCCTGCCCGGAACCCGTTGGCACGTATGGCGTTCCGCGTTGCTCCGGTCGGCCGGTTTTCCGGCCGACGGGATGAGCCGGTTCGCCGCTCCGGCGCTCGCGGAGGCGGCCGACCGGCACCTGCGCGGGGACGGCGACGCCGCGGAGTTCGCTGCGGCGTTCGACGCCGCCGCGGCCGACCTCGGGCAGGCGGTCTACGACATCGCCTGCGACGACGCCTTCCGTACGGCGCTGACCTGGCAGAACCCGGCGGTCCTGCTCGCCGTCGACGCGATCCGGCGCGACGGCCCGCACGCCCCGCGCAATCTGCGCCGGCGGCACCGGGAGGAGGTCGTCGCGAAGTACTGGCAGCGGTACTGCCTGAAGAACGACACGGTGGGCTTCTTCGGCCCGATCTGCTGGACCGAGCTGGGCGGCAGCGGTCCGGTCGCGACGGTGCGTCCCGGCGCGGCGCTGACGCGTACCCGGAAGGTGTTCCTGGAGCGGTGGGGCCTGGACGCGCTCGCGGAGGCCTTCGCCCGGGTGCCCGGCGTGCGGGACTGGCTGCCGGTGCGGCTCGCCCCGCACCTGAGCCTGCGCGACCGTGTGCTGCGGCATCCGCACCATCCACCGCAGACGCTTCCGGCGGCGACCGCCGCGCTGCTCGCGCTGGCGCGGCGCGGACCGCGCGTGGCCGACCTGGTCGCCGCGCTGCTCGCGGACCCGGCGAGCGGCTTCCGCCGGGCCGCTGACGTGCACGCGCAGCTCGACGACCTGGCCGGGCGCGGCGTGCTGCGGATCGGCTTCGACCTGCCGGTCGACCTCACCGCCGAGGACGCGTTGCGCGATCAGCTCGCCGCGATCGGCGACGACACGGTCCGCGAGCGGGTGCTCGGCGACCTCGCGACGGTGAGCGACCTGCGCGACGCGGTGGCCGCCGCCGACGGCCCGGACGCGCTGGCCGCGGCGATGTCCGCGTTGGACCGGCGGTTCGTGGAACTGACCGGCCGGGCCGCGCGGCAGCAGCCCGGCGAGGTGTACGCCGGGCGCACGCTGTGCCACCTGGAGACGGTCCGCGACCTGGACGTCCGCTTCGGTGACGCGCTGCTGGAACGGCTCGCGCCGCTGGAACCGCTGCTGCTGTCGGCGCGGTGGCTGACCGCGGCGATCGGGCAGGCGTACGCCGACGCGCTGGCCGCCCTGTACCGCGACCTCGCGGCGGAGTCGGCCACCGACGACGTGCCGGTGGCCGACCTGTGGTTCCTGGCGCAGGCGGTGGTGTTCGGGGCGGATCCGCCCGCCGCCGCCGTCACCGCCGGGTTCCTGGACCGGTGGGCGACGGTGCTCGGCCTGGCCGACGCCGACTCCGACGCCCGGGAGCTGCGGTTCGACGCCGCCGCGCTGACCGAGCGGGTCGCCGCCGCGTTCCCCGCCGACGCGCCCGGCTGGGCCGCCGCCCGCATCCACAGCCCGGACGTGCACGTGTGCGCCCCGGACGAGGCGGCGCTGCTGCGCGGGGACTTCACAGTCGTGCTCGGCGAGCTGCACGTGGCCCTGGCGGCGTTCGACACGCACTTCTTCGCGTACGGGCACCCGGACCCGCAGCGGCTGCGCGACGGGATGCGCGCCGACCTGCCCGGCGGCCGGGTCCGGCTGCTGCCGCCGGTGGACTGGCCCCGGCACACCGCCCGGATCGCGGAGTGGCTGCACGGGCCCGGCGACGCCCAGCTCGGGTTCGTCAGCGCTCCCGGCGCCGACCCGGACCGCCTCGTGCCGATCACCACCCTGACCGTGCGGCCGGACGACGACGGCACGCTGACCGCGCACGCCGACGACGGGCGGCGGTGGCCGCTGCTGGAGGTGTTCGCGCCGCTGTTCGACTACCAGGTGTTCGACACGTGGAAGCTGGCCGGCAACGCCGGGCGCACGCCGCGCGTCACAGTCGACGACCTGGTGCTGGTCCGCGAGACGTGGCGCACCACTGTGGGCGAGACCGGCCTGCACACGGTCAAGGGCGAGCGGGAACGCTACCTCGCGGTACGGCGCTGGCGGCTCGCGCTCGGCCTGCCCGAGCGGATCTTCGTGCGGGTCGACACCGAACTCAAACCCAGCTACGTGGACCTGACCAGCGGCGTCTACACCCGGCTGCTGTGCACGCTGCTGCGCGGCGCGCACACCAAGGGCGGCGACGGCGTCGGGCTCACCGTCACCGAGCTGCTGCCCGGCCCGGACGACGCCTGGCTGACCGACGGGGCCGGCCGGGCGTACGCCTCGGAACTGCGGCTACAGATCGTCGACCCGGCGCAGGCGCGGTAGCCACTCGGTGGCGTCCGCCGGCGCGTCGGGGGTCTCGGTGTCGAACAGGCGCAGCCGGCGTACGCCGTAGGCGCCGAGCGCCACCACGGCAAGGGCCAGCCCGGACACCACGAACGCGAACCCGAGTCCCCGGCCGGGGCCGGTTCCGATCAACGCGCCGACGCTGCCGGCCAGCGCGCCGCCGGGGGCGAACATCGGTTCCAGCAGCGACCCGCTCAGCGGCACCAGCACGGCGAAGCCCAGCGGCAGCGTCGCCCAGGTCAGCGTCTGGATGATCGCCAGCACCCGGCCGTGGAACCGCTGCGGCACCTTCACGTGGATGATCGACAGGTAGATGCCGTTGTGCAGGCCCAGGCCCAGGCCCACGCCGAAGCTGCCGAGCGCCACCAGCAGCAGGCTCGGGCGGACGCCGCTGAGCACCAGGCTGACCGCCACGCCGAACGCGATGGCGATCAGCGCGGGCATCCGGCGCCGGGTCGGGCCGCCCCACACGGCGATGGCGAGTCCACCGAGGACGGCACCGAGCGCCTCGGCGAACGCCACGGTGCCGACCTGGCCCATCGTGCCGAACGCGAGCACCATCGGCGGCACCAGCAGCAGGCTCGCCAGGCACAGGTTGTAGAGCGAGAAGAAGCCCAGCATGGCCCGGAAGCCCGGCTCGGCCCACGTCATCCGCGCCCCGCCGATCAGCTCGGCCAGGAACGGCTCCTTGCGACGCCGGCCGAGCAGGTCGGGGAACCGCACCGCGGCCAGCACACCGATCGCCACCACGTAGCTGACGATGTCGATGACCAGGACGCCGGCCAGGCCGATCGCGGCGAGCAGGCCCGCAGCCAGCAGCGGCACCGCGAGCGAGCTGAGCCCGACCGCGAGCTGCGCGATGCCGTTGGCGTGCCCCAGGTAGCGCTTCGGCACCACCTGCGGGATCGCGGCCAGGTAGGTGATGCGTTGGAACACCGACGCCGCGCCGAGCACGCACACGAGCGTGTAGACGGCCGCCAGTCCCAGCCGGTCGGTCCAGAGCAGCAGCGCCAGCAGCGCCTCCGCTGTCACCGCCGTCGCGCACGCGGCCAGCAGCACGCGGCGCCTGTCGAACCGGTCCGCGACCGCGCCGGCGACCGGCAGCGCCAGCAGCGCCGGCAGGTAGGCGATCACCCCGGACAGGCCGAACCACAGCATCGACCCGGTCTCCAGGTAGACCCAGACCGGCACCGCCCACTGGGTCAGCGCCGAGCCGGTCGACGAGATGAGCTGGCTGGCGGTGATGGCCAGGAACCGGCGTACGCCCGGTTGCACGCCGGTCTCGGCGGTGACCGGATCGGTGCTGGTGGCCGCCAGTGCCCAGCCGTTACCGGCGAGCTGTCGCGGCGCGGCGGACGGCTCGGCGAGCCGGGGATGGGTACGGGTGAGCACCTCGGCGAGCGCCTCGGCCCGCTGCTTGACGAAGTAGTGCCCGGCCTCGTCCAGGACCACCAGCGCTGTGGACTCGCCGAGGAAGCTCCACTCGCGGTACCGCTCCTCGTAGTACTCGGTGAGCACGTCGTGGGTACCGACGACGGAGATCACCGGTGCGGGCACCCGGACCGGCTCGCCGTCCAGCCACTCGGTGAACCGCTCCTGCGCCTCGGCGGCCTCCCGGCGTACGTGGTGCACGAACCGGTCGACCTGCGCCTGGTCCAGGTCGGCCAGTTCCGCGCCGATCGAGCGCAGGAACGTCTCGTACCGCCGGTCCGCGCCCCGGGAGTCGGCCCAGTCGACGAGCCGGCCGAGCATGTTGTCCGGCCGGGCGGTCGGGAACACGCCACCGGCGTAGATCGCCTCGATCGGGCGTCCCCGCTCGTGCAGCCGCCGGGCGATGCCGGTCAGCAGCGCGCCGCCGACGCAGTGGCCGTACAGGACCAGCGGGCCGTCCACCCGCTCCTGGATCTCGGTCACGCACCGCTCGACCAGCTCGTCGAAGGGCAGCTCGGTGTCGCGGACGCCGACGTCGTGGCCGGGGATCGCCACGGAGAACAGCGTGTGCCCGGCCGGCAGCGCGTCCGCGAGCGGCTGGTAGATGCTGGCGAGCCCGCCGCCGTACGGCACGCACACGTACGAGCGCACCCGCTGGGCCGCCGGGACCGGCCGGGTCAGCTCGTACAGCAGCGGACGCTGCCGTTCCTGGTCCGCCGGGGCGTCGATCAGCGCGGCCAGCCCCTGCACCGTCGGGTGCGCGAACACGTCCATCACGCCGACGTCGACCTGCCCGTACGCCTCGCGCAGCAGCGCCAGCATCCGGATCGCCAGCAGCGAGTGACCGCCCAGCTCGAAGAAGTCGTCGTCCAGGCCGACCTCGGGCACGCCCAGTACGTCGCGCCAGGTGGCGGCGACGGTCTGCTCGACCGGGGTCACCGGGGGACGGCGCTGCGCGGGGGCGACGCCGGACGAGGGTGCGGGCAGCGCGGCGGTGTCGAGTTTGCCGTTCGCGGACAGCGGCAGCGCGTCGAGCGTGACGAACGCCGACGGCACCATGTACTCGGGCAACCGCCGCTTCAGCGCCGCCCGCAGCTCCGCCGGGTCCGGGGCCTCCCCCGTCAGGTACGCCACGAGACGCTGCTCGGCGGGCGTGGCGCCGCGGACGACGATGGCGGCGGAGCCGACGCCCGGCTGTTCGCGCAGCACCGCGGCGATCTCCCCCAGCTCGATCCGCAGGCCCCGCAGTTTCACCTGGTCGTCGATGCGGCCGAGGAACTCCAGCGTCCCGTCGGTACGCCAGCGTGCCAGGTCGCCGGTGGCGTACAGCCGGCCGCCGGGCTCACCGAACGGGTCGGGGACGAACGAGGCGGCGGTGAGTCCGGGGCGGTTCAGGTAGCCGCGGGCCACCTGCACGCCGCCGAGGTGCAGCTGCCCGGCCACGCCGGCCGGCACCGGCCGCATCGCCTCGTCGAGCACGTAGGTGCGGACGTTGCGGATCGGCCCGCCGATCGGCACCCGGGTCACGCCGGTCAGCGCTTCGGGCGTGGCCGCCCAGGCGGTGACGTCGATCGCCGCCTCGGTGGGTCCGTACAGGTTGTGCAGCGCCGCCGACGGGATCGCGGCCACGGCGCGGCGGGCCAGGTCGGCGGGCAGTTCCTCGCCGCTGCACACGATCCGCCGCAGCGACCCGCAGCGGGCCGGGTCGCCCGGGCCGGCGGTGGACAGGAACGCGTCGAGCATCGACGGCACGAAGTGGACCGTGGTGATCCGCTCCCGTTCGATCAGCTCCCGCAGGTACGCCGGGTCGCGGTGCCCGCCCGGCGCGGCCAGCACCAGCCGCGCGCCCACGAGCAGCGGCCAGAACACCTCCCACACCGACACGTCGAACCCGATCGGCGTCTTGTGCAGTACCGCGTCGTCCGGTCCGAGCCCGAAGGCGTCCTGCATCCAGTCGAGCCGGTTGACGATCGCGGCGTGCTCGTTGACCACGCCCTTCGGCCGCCCGGTGGAGCCCGACGTGTAGATCACGTACGCCGCGTTCCCCGGTCCGGCGGCAGTGCCCCCGGCGGTGCGCGGCCGGTCCGGCGCGGTCAGCGGCAGCACTGTGCCCGGGACGGTCAACCCGTCGGGCAGCTCGTCGGCCAGCAGCACCCCGGCGCCGGCGTCGGCGAGCATGAAGGCCAGCCGCTGCGGCGGGTGGTCCGGGTCCAGCGGCAGGTACGCCGCACCGGCCCGGTGGATGCCGAGCAGCCCGGCGATCAGGCGGCGGGAGCGGGGCTCGTGGATCGCGACCACCGACTCCGGTCCCACGCCGTGCGCGACCAGCCGTCGCGCCACCTGCTCGGCGGCGTCGGACAGTTGCGCGTACGTCATCCGGGTGTCGCCGTCGACCAGCGCGACCGCGTCCGGCGTACGGCGGGCCTGGGCGTCGAACAGCTCCGCCAGCGTGGTCCGGCGCACCGGGGCGGCGGTGGCGTTCCAGCCGGTCACGACCGCCGCGTGCTCGGCGTCCGGCATGACCGGCAGCGCGCTGACCCGGGTCCGGGGCGCGGCCACGGCGGCGGCGAACAGCAGCAGGTAGCGGTCCGCGAACGCCTCCATCGCGGCGCGCTCGAACAGCGCGGTGCGGTACTCCAGCCGCAGCTCGTCCCCGGCGATCTCCAGCGACAGGTCGTCCATGGCGCCGCCGAACGCCTCACCCCGGCCGGTAGGCAGGTGGTGGAACGTGAGCTGGTAGAGCGGCGGCACGCCCGGGTCGCGTCGTACCGCCAGCTCCTCGACGAGCTTCTGGAACGGCATGTCCTGGTGGTCCCAGGCGTCGAGCACGACCCGGCGGACCCGGCGCACGAGCGTCAGGAACGGTGGGTCGCCCGACACGTCGACGCGCAGCACCAGCATGTTCATGAACATGCCGAGCAGCGGTTCCAGCTCGGCCCGGTCGCGGCCGGCCACCGGCATGCCGACCACCACGTCGTCGCTTCCGGACAGCCGGTGCAGCAGCGCCACGTAGGCGGCCAGCTGCACCATGAACGGGGTCGCGGCGGCCTGCTGGGACAGCTCCGGCAGCGCCGCCGTCACGGGCCCGGGCAGCGTCCGGCGGACGTCGGCGCCGTCGAACGTGAGCGTCGCCGGGCGCGGCCGGTCGGTGGTCAGCGCGTGCACGGCGGGCAGGCCGGTCAGCGCCTCCCGCCAGTGGTCGCGCAGCTCGTCCCACCGGGGGCCGTCGAGGCGGTCGCGTTCCCAGGCCGCGTAGTCGGCGTACTGGATCGGCAGCTCGGGCAGGTCCGGCGCGCGGCCCGCGACGGCGGCGGCGCACAGCTCGGTCAGCTCGGCGCGCAGGTGCAGCAGGGACGTGCCGTCGAGGATGACGTGGTGCCCGGCGAACAGCAGCCACCAGGTGTCCGGGTCGAGCCGCAGCAGCCGGGCCCGCCACAGCGGGGCCGCGTCCATCGGCAGGTCGAGGCGGGCGTACTCGGCGACGATCCGGGCGCGGGCGGCGTCCCGCTCCGGCCCGGGCAGCGCGGACAGGTCGGTGACCGGCAACTCCACCGGGACCGTGGGGTGGATGTCCTGGTAGAGCCGTCCGTCGTGCAGGCGCAGCGTGGTGCGCATGGCCTCGTGCCGGTCGGTGACCGTCCGCAGCGCGGCGAGCGCCTGCTCCGGCCCGGTGCCCGTCGGCAGGGTGACCGCGTCGGTCATCGTGAACAGCGGTTGCCCGGGGCTGAGCTGGGCGGTGAACCAGACCCGCTCCTGGGCGTACGAGGCGGGAACGGTGTAGACGTCGTCCACCGGCGTGACGTCGTGGCGTGACTCGGTCATCCCGGCCGTACCGGTCGGCGCAGGCGCGGGATGGGCGCCTCGGCCGGTGGGGCGGCGCGCAGCGACTCGATCCGGGCGGCCATCGCCGCGACGGTGGGCGCGTCGAACAGCACCCGCATGGACAGCCGGGCGCCCACCGCCTGCCGGATGCGCAGCACCAGCTGCGCGGCCACGAGCGAGGTGCCGCCGAGCCGGAAGAAGTCGTCGTGCGGGCCGACCTCGGTCACGCCCAGCACGTCACGCCAGATCCGGGCGACGGTGTCCTGCAGGTCGCCGTCGGCGGCGGTCACCGTCGAGGCGGTGGCCGCCGTGGTCGCGGCGAGCCGCCGCTCGTGCCCGGCGACCGCCTCCACCGTGTAGGCGCCGATCGCCACCGAGCCGGTCCGTCCCTCGGCGAGGACCCGGCAGGCCGCGCGCACCGCCGCGTCCGGGGCCAGCCCGTCGTGGTCGGGTACGCCCTCCTCCCGCCACGCGCCCCAGGCCACCGACAGCACCGGCGACCGCCAGCCGTGCGGGCTGCGCGCGTACGCGTCGAGGAACGCGTTGGCGGCCGTGTCGTCGGCGCGGCCCAGGCCGCCGGCGAGCGCGGTCACCGAGGAGCTGAGCAGCACGAAGTCGAGCGGCATATCGCCGAAGACCGCGCGCAGCGCCAGCGCGCCGGTGACCTTCGGCAGCAGTTCGGCTGTCGCCTCGGCCGGCCGCGACCCGGTGGACAGCCCGGTGTCGGGCAGCCGCGCGGCGTGCACGATGCCGTCGAGTCCGCCGAGGTCGTCCTCGATGTCGGCGCGTACCGCCCGCAGCGCGTCCACGTCTGTCACGTCGGCGCGCACGTGGCGGACCTGCGCCCCGGCCCGTTCCAGCACCTCGACCAGGTCCGGCTGGGCGGTACGGCCGACCAGCACCAGCCGGGCGCCCCGGCGGGCCAGTTCGGCGGCGAACGCCCCGCCGATCCGGCCCAGTCCGCCGGTGATCAGGTAGCGCCCGCCGTCGCGCACTGCCGGCCCGGTACGGCGGCGCGCCGGTGCCGCCGCGAACCCGCGCGTCCAGCGGCGCCCGCCCAGCCGCAGCGCGACCGCCTCGGCCCGCTCGGCGCCGAGCAGCTCGTCCGCCAGCGCGTCCGCGCCCGGCTCGGCCGGGTCGGCGTCCACCCAGTGGCAGCGCAGTCCCTGACGTTCCAGCGGCACCGAGCGCACCACCCCGGCGACTGTGGCGTGTTCGGGGCGGAGCAGGTCGGCACCGGTCACGTCGGCCGTCCCGGCGGTCACCACGTCCAGCGTCACGTCAACGGCAGGCAGCGCCTCCAGCAGGGTCAGCAGCGCGAGGTACCCGTGTTCCTGGGCCGCCGCCACGGCGTCGGCGTCCGGGCCGGCCGGGTCGCCGTCGAGCGCCCACGCGTGCACGATCCGGGCGGCCCGGCCGTCGTCGGCGCACTCGTCGAGCAGGCGCTGGTGGTCGGCGACGCTGGCCGGGCGCAGCCGGTAGCCGTCCGGGCGGACCGCGAAGGCCGGTCCGGGACGTACCACTGTGACGTCCGCGCCGCGCTCGCGCAGCCGGTCCGCGAGCGCCGTGCCGCGCTCCCCGGCGGCGAACAGCAGCAGCGGCCCGGGCGCCTCGACGGGCGCGAGGTCGGGCAGTTGGCGCCAGACCGGCACCTCGACCACGCCGTCGTCGTACCGCTCGTCGGTGGCCGGTTCGGCGGGCGCGGCCACCGGTTCCGGGTCGATCCAGTACCGGGCGCGCTGGTACGGGTAGCCGGGCAGCGGCACCCGGCGCGGCGTGCCGGAGGCGGGCAGCCGCACCGGCACCCCGGCCGACCACAGGCGACCGGCAGCCTCGTACGCGGTCTGCCTGTCGGTCAGCCGCTCCCCCGGCGCGGGCAGCGTGCGCAGCGGTGCCCGGGCCCCCGCCGGCAGGCTGAGCCGGGCCAGACCGGCGAGCTGCCGGCCGGGACCGCACTCCAGCAGCAGCCAGTCGTCGGCGGCGCCGGTCGCGGCGAGCGCGGCCACTGCGGCGCCGAACCGCACCGGCCGGCACAGCTGGTCGGCCCAGTACGCCGGGTCGGTGATCTGCTCGTCGGTGAACGGCGCGGCGGTCGCGGCCGAGAACACCGGCAGGTCCGGCGCCCGGCGCGGCACCGCCGCCACGAGCGCCGCGAACTCGTCGCGCACCGCCGCCAGCAGCGGCACGTGCATCGCGTACGGCGACCGCAGCGGCGTGCAGCCGATGCCGCGTTCGCGCAGGAGGACCTCGGCGGCGGCGACCGGTTCCGGCGCGCCGCCCAGCACGCAGGTGTGCGGGCCGTTGCTGATCGCCACCGCGACACCGTCGGGCAGCAGCGCCGCGATCTCGTCGGCGCCGCGCTGCACGGCGAGCATCCGGCCCTCCGGCGCGGCCTGCACGAGGCGGCCCCGGGCGGCGGCGAGCCGCAGCGCGTCCGGCAGGTCGAACACCCCGGCGACGGTCGCGGCGACCAGTTCGCCGACGGAGTGGCCGATCATCGCGGCGGGCGTGACACCCCAGTGCCGCCACAACGTCGCCAGCGCGTACTCGACGGCGAACAGCGCGGGCTGCGCCACCGCCGGTCCGGCCAGCCGTTCGTCCGCACCGGGTCCGGCGTCGAAGATCATCTCGTTCGCGTCCCAGCCGAGGATCGCGGCGCACTCGTCCACGGCGGCGGCGAACACCGGCTCGGTAGCGGCCAGGTGCGCGCCCATGCCGGGGTGCTGCGCGCCCTGGCCGGGCAGGAGCAGGCCCACCCGGGGCGGCGCGGCGGCGTCCCCGGTGGCGCGCCGTTTCGGGTCGGTGAGCGCCGCTGCCGCCCGGCCCCGGTCCACAGCGACGACGGCGGCCCGGTGCCGGTACTCCGGCCGGCCCTCCCGCAACGTGTACGCCACGTCGCGCAGCTCCACATCGGGCGCGCCGGTGAGCCGCTCGGCCAGCCGGGCACAGGCAGCGGCCAGCGCGTCGGGGGTCGCGGCGGACACCTGGAGCAGCTCGCCGCCGCCGTGACCCGGCTCCGGGGGTACGTGCGGCGGCGCCTCCTGGAGCACCAGGTGCGCGTTGGTGCCGCCGAGGCCGAGCGAGCTGACGCCGGCACGCAGCGGTCGCTGGTCCTCGGGCTCCCACTTGGTCAGCGTGGACACCACGTAGAACGGGCTCGCCTCGATGTCGATGTCGGGGTGCGGCCGGTCGTGGTTGCCTGTGGGCGGGATGAGCCGGTGCCGCATCGACAGCACGGTCTTGATCAGGCCGATCACGCCGCCGGCCGCGCTGAGGTGACCGATGTTGGCCTTCGTGGAACCGACCCCGCACCAGCCCCGCTCGGCGGTGCGCCGCCCGTACGCCGTGCTCAGCGCCGCCAGCTCGATCGAGTCGCCGAGGACGGTGCCGGTGCCGTGCGCCTCGACGTACCCGACCGAACGCGGGGCGACGCCGGCCACCGCGAGCGCCTGCGTGACCACCTCCACCTGACCGGTGACGCTCGGCGCGGTGAAGCTCGCCTTGGCCGAGCCGTCGTTGTTCACCGCGTTGCCGATGACCAGCGCCCTGATGTCGTCGCCGTCGGCGAGCGCGTCGGAGAGCCGCTTGAGCACGACCACGCCGACGCCGCTGCCGTAGACGGTGCCGTCGGCGTCCGCGTCGAACGGGCGGCAGTGCCCGTCGGCGGAGGTGTAGCCCTTGTCGGCGACGTACCCGACGCCGTGCGGCAGTTCCACGCACACGCCGCCGGCGAGCGCCGTGTCGCACTCGCCGCTGCGCAGCGCCTCGGCGGCCAGGTGCACCGCGACGAGCGACGACGAGCAGGCGGTCTGCACCGTCATCGCCGGGCCGCGCAGGCCGAGCCGGAACGCGACGGTGCTGGCCAGGTAGTCCGGCTTGTTGCCGAGCGACACGCGCAGCTCACCGGCGTCCGCGAGCGCCCGCGGGTTCCGCCGGACGTTCAGCCACTGGTACAGGTCTGCGTTGCCGCCCGCGTACACGCCGATCTCGCCGTCGTAGCGGGCCGGGTCGCAGCCCGCGTCGGTGAGCGCGGCGTGCGCGTGTTCCAGGAACAGCCGCTGCTGCGGGTCGGTCAGCTCCGCGTCGCGGGGGCTCATTCCGAACAGCTCCGCGTCGAACCGGTCCACGCCGTCGAGCACGGCGGCCACCGGCACGTACGCCGGATCGTCGAGCTGCTCCGCCGGGACGCCCCGGGCCAGCAGCTCCGCGTGGGTGAACCGGGTGAGCGACTCGGCGCCGACGACCAGGTTGCGCCAGAACTGCTCCGCCGACGCCGCCCCCGGCACGCGCAGGCTGAGCCCGACGATCGCGATCGGCTCCACTGTCTCGTTCACGCCATGACCTCCGGCTCGGCCGAATCGCTGATGTGCAGGCGCAGTTCGCTGACGTAGCGGCGGCCCGCGCGGTCGGGCAGCCACGCCTGCCCGAGCGCCGGCAGCAGCTCCGACACGGTCACCGCCACGTCGTCGCCGCCGGCCCGCCGGGCGGCGCGCAGCAGCAGGCAGAGCCGGTTGGCGTAGAGCGGGCTGGTCAGGTCCACGTAGGTGGGCTTGAGTTCGGTGGCCACCCGGACGAAGACCCGTTCCGGCAGGCCCAGCGTGGCCCGCCAGCGGCGTACCGCGAGGTAGCGCCGCGCCTGGTCTACGGCGTCGGCCAGGCCGGTCGCCCCGACAGTGGTGCGCCAGGTCTCCCGGGCCAGCACCAGCCGGTCGACTGTCACCCGGGGGCTGTGCGGGCGGTCGGTCATCAGCTTGAACGCGTCACCGGCGTGCACCGCGATCAGGTCGGAGAACACCTCGACCAGCGGCCAGCGCGTGCCGTCCGGGCCGGTCGCCACCAGGACCCCGTCCACCTCGGACACGATCGCCGCGTTCGCCGGCACGAGCCGGTCGCGCGGCGCGCCGGGCGCGTCGGCGAACGCGAGCCGGTGGTCGTCCGGCCCGTGCAGGGACGCGGACAACCGTCCGCCCACGCGGGGGAAGTCGACCGGGTAGAGCGGACGCAGCCGTCCGGGGCCCAGGTCGGCCGCGTACGCGCGCCGCAGCCGGTCCACGTCGGGGTGACAGTGGGTGAACAGCTCGGCGTTGAACGTGGCGTACGCGGCGTGCAGCTCGCCGAGCACCGCCCCGAACTCGCCGGCGGCCAGCGCCTCGGGTGACTCGGCGAACAGTTGCAGGTCGGGGCTGTGTACCCGGCCCGCGCTCCAGCCGGGGCGGGTCGCCGGGAAGCGGTCGGCCACCAGGGGCGCCAGCTCGGCCGCGCCGAACTCCACCCGGGCCGTTCCCTCGGGCAGTCCGGCCAGTCCGAGCACCCGTTCCCAGCGGGCGGCGAACTCGGCCGCGACCCGGTCCACGGGCCGGTCGCCGGGCCCGAACAGCGGCCCCTGCGCGACGAACCACAGGTCGCCGAGCCGGACCGGTCCGTCGCCGCCGAGGTCGTCGTACAGGTCGCGCAGCGCGTCGCCGTACGCGGTGGCCAGTTCGGCGGTGAGCCAGCGTGCCGCCCGCAGCGGCAGGTCCAGCGCCGGGGCCAGGGAGTCGAGCAGGCCGCCGCCGACCGTGAGGTCCACGTCGCGTGCGGTCTCCTCGTGGCACAGCGCCCGCCCGGCGTAGTTCTGCCCGGCCCGGCGGCGCGGCGGCAGCCCGGTGAGCGCGGTGAACTCGGCGTCCAGCGCGGACAGCGCGCCGGTGAGCGCGGCCGGGTCACCGGCGGCGTCGGCGACCCGGGTCCGGGCGGCGGCCAGCCGGTCCAGCCCGTCCAGCGCCCGCGTGCGGCACTCCCGGTCACCGATCGCCGCGATCCGCTCCCGCAGGTGGCCCTGCGCGGCGAAGCCCTGCGGCAGGTCGAAGTCCCAGCGCAGCAGCCCTCGCTCGACGAGCTGCGCGAGCAGCAGGAACCCCTCCTCGGCGCGGCGTACGCCGGTCTGCCCGTCACGCACGAGGTCGTCGACGACGTCCCGGGCCGGGCGGGCGCCGTCGCACCGGCACAGCGCGATCGACTCGCTCAGCGACACCGGTTCCGGGCGCTGGGCGGGCCGGTGCACGACCCGGCCCTCCAGGTGGACGTGCGGCGCCCGGACCGGTGCCAGCCACTGCCGGACCTGCGGGTCGGCGGCCAGCCGGTCCGCGTACGCGGCGAGCGCCCAGTGTTCGAGGTGGACGGCGCGGTGACGGAGCAGCCCGGGGCCGGGCACGGCGGTGACACCGGGCGCACCCGGTGCCACGGCGCCCCAGCACACCGGCCCGAAGAAGCCGATGGTCTCGCACTTGGCGACGTAGCGCTGCCAGTACCCGGCGACGACGTTCTCCCGGCCCCGGCGGCGGACGTTGCGGGGTGCGTCCGGTCCGTCGCGGAGCAGCCCGTCCAGCGCCACCAGCGCCTCCGGGTTCTGCCAGGCGACGGCCTCGCGGAACAGCGGGTCGGCGGCGATCCCGCACAGCGCCGCCGACGACGCCCGGACGGCGGTGGCGTACGCGGCCGTGAACGCCGTCTCATCCAGGTCACCGTTCAGGTGCCGGTCGGCGGCCTCGGCGCAGTCCGGCGCGGCGAACCGGTCCAGTCCGTCGGCGGGGAACCCGGCGCTGCGCAGCAGCACGTCCCGCCACACCGACCAGCCGGTGTCGCCGAGGGGGACCAGGTACGTCACCGCGGCTCCTCCTCCACCACCGGGCGGCGCTGGACCCGCTGGCGGCGCAGCGCGCCCCGGCGTGCCGCCCGTTCCACCGCCTCGTCCTCGGCGTCCTCGCCGGACGACGCCGCACCGAGGCTGTCCAGGTGCGCGGCGAGCGCGCGGACGGTCGGGTGGTGGAACAGGTCCACGACCCGCAGGTTCGTGCCGAGCAGCCGGTTGAGCTGCCGTTGCACGACCGCGACCGCGAGCGAGCCGCCGCCGACGTCGAAGAAGCTGTCAGTCGCGGCCACCTCCGGTACGCCGAGCACGTCGCACCAGACCGCGGCGATCCGCCGCTCGGTGGCGGTGGCCGGGCGGGCGGCGGGCACCCCGGCGCGGCCTCCGGTCCGGTTCACCCGGGCGGCCCGGGGCACGCCGTCGGCCGTTCCGGCCGGGACGGCCGTCCAGGCGGGCAGCTCGGCCACCGGCCGCTCCGGGTCGGCGGCGCCGGCCCGCAGCAACCGCTCGACGTCGGCGAGCACGTCGCTGATCAGCGTCTCGCCGTAGACGTCCGGGTTGAAGACGATCTCCACGCGCAGCCGCCCGTCCCGGGTGATGCCGTAGAGCGTGAGGTCGAACGGTGAGCCGGGCGCGGGCACCGGCACCGGTTCGGCGGCCGGCCCGGCCAGGTCCAGCCGGGGCTCGTCGAACGTGTACATGTTGAACAGCACCTGCACCAGTGGGCTGCGGTCGAGCAGGCCGCCCAGCCCGAGGCCGCCGACGATGCGTTCGACAGGTGCCTCCGGGTGGGCGAGCGCGGCGAGCAGTTCCTCCCAGGCGGCGCGGACGTGCGCGGCGAACCCGGCCCCGGGCGTCTGCCGCAGCCGCAGCGGCGCGATCTCGATGAAGAAGCCGACCATCGCCTCGAAGTCGGCGGCGCGCCGGTCCACAGTGGGGGTGCCCACCACCAGGTCGGGTAGGCCGGTGCGCCGGGCCAGCACCAGCGCGAACGCGGCGAGCACGGCGGCGGCGGGGGTCGCACCGAGCCCGGCGGCGAGGTCGGTGAGCGCGGCGGTGGCGGCCCGGTCCAGCCGGGTACGCACCGTCGCGCTGGTGTACGTCTGTTCGGCCGGCCGGTCCCGTCCCCCGGGGAGTCGCAGCACCACAGGCGCCCCGGTCAGGTGGTCCAGCCACCAGTCCAGGTCGGCGGCGGCGCGGCGCCGGGCACGGTCGGCGCGCCAGGCCACGTAGTCGCCGTACGTGGCGGGCAGCGGCGGCAGCGGCGGCCCGTCCCCGAGCGCGGCCCGGTAGGCGGCGGCCAGGTCGGCGTAGAACAGCGACTGGGACCAGCCGTCGAACACGGCGTGGTGGGCGTAGACGGCCAGCACGTGCTCGTCGTCGCCGGTGCGGATCAGTTCGGCCCGCCACAGCGTGTCGGTCGCCAGCGCGAACGGCGTGGCGGCGCTCGCCGCGAGGTGGCCGGCGAGGTCCATGCCCGGGGCGAGGTCACGTACCGGCAGCGGCACCGGTGTGGACGGGTCGGCGACCGCGTACGGCACGCCGTCGCGCTCCGGGATGCGCCAGCGCAGGATCTGCTGACGGTCCGCGACGGCGGTGAGTGCCGTGGCGAGCGCCGCCACGTCGAGCGGGCCGGTGATCCGTTCGGCGAACGCGACGTTGTACGCCGACGCGGCGGCCGGGAAGTAGCGGTCGAGGAACCACAGCCGCTGCTGCGCCGGGGACAGCGCCGGTGGCCGTCCCCTGACGGCGGCGTCGGCCGGGCCGGTTCCGGCGGCGGCGTCGGCGCGGGCGGCGATGCCGCGTGGCGTCCGCCCCACCAGCACGTCCTCGATGGCGAGGTCGCGGCCCAGCCGCTCGCGCAGGTCCGCGACCAGCCGCATCGCGGTGATCGAGTGCCCGCCCTGGTGGAAGAAGTCGTCGTCGCGGCCGACAGTGGACACGTCCAGCAGCGCCGCCCACGCCTGCGCGACGAGGCGTTCGGTGTCGGTGGCGGGCGGCTCGCCGGACGGCACGGAAGCTGGTCCGGCGACGTCGAGCTCGGCCAGCCGCTCGGTGTCGATCTTGCCGTTGATGGTGATGGGCAGCGCGGGCATCGTGTGCATCCGGGCCGGTACGGCGGCGGGCGGCAGCAGCCGGGCGCAGTAGTCGCGCAGCTCGGCAGCGTCCAGGCCGGTCGCCACGTACGCGACGAGTTCCTGACCGCCGACGCCGGCGCGGACCTGGACGCTGGCCAGGTCGACGTCCGGGTGGCGGCGCAACACGGCCTCGACCTCGCCCAGTTCGATCCGCTGCCCGCGGATCTTCACCTGCCGGTCGGCCCGGCCGAGGAACTCCAGGCTCCCGTCCGGCAGCCACCGGGCCAGGTCACCGGTGCGGTAGAGCCGCTCCCCCGGCCGGCCGGAGAACGGGTCCGGGAGGAACCGTTCCGCAGTACGGGCGGCGTCGAACAGGTATCCGCGGCCGAGCCCCGGACCACCGGCGAGCACCTCGCCGATCTCCCCCGGGCCGACCTCGCGCAGCTCGTCGTCGACCAGGTGGATGCGGTGGTTGGCGGCGGGCCGGCCGATCGGGATGGGCCGCGTCCAGTCGCCGCTGCCCTCGAACCAGGTCACCAGCACCGTCGCCTCGGTCGGGCCGTACACGCTGATGAAGCGGCGCCCACCCGCGGTCCAGCGGCCGACCTGTTCCGGGCCGGTGGCCTCGCCGCCGGTGATGACCAGCCGTACGCCGGGAAGCCGGTCCGGGTCCAGCAGCGGCAGGATCGGCGGCGGCAGCACCACCACGTCGACTGCCTGATCGGCGCAGATCCGGTAGAGCCGGGTCGGGTCGGCCCGCTCGGCGTCACCGGCGAGCACGACTGTGCCCCCGGCGGCGAGCGGGGCGAGCATGTCGACCACCGACGCGTCGAACCCGATCGAGGCGAACGCCAGGCACCGGGTCGCCGTGCCGAACCCGGAGAACTCGGCGATCGAGGTGACCTTCTCGGTCAGCGCCCGGTGCTCGATCACCGCGCCCTTGGGCTGCCCGGTCGACCCGGACGTGAACATCGCGTACGCCGTGGTGGCGAGCGTCGCCGGGGTCGGCTGCCAGGGCGCGGTGGCGGCGGGGACGTCCAGCACGGTGCGGCCGGTGAACGTCTCGGCGGCGGGCGTACCCACGACGACGCGCAGCCGGGCCTCGGCGGCCAGCTCCCGCAACCGTCCGGGCGGCAGCGCCGGGTCGAGCGGGACGTACCCGGCGCCGGCGGCCTGCACGCCGAGCAGCGCGACCACCAGGTCCAGGCGGCGGTCCACGCAGACGCCGACGAGGTCGTCCGCGCCGATGCCGTGGTCCCGCAGCGACGCGGCGAGCGCGGCGGCCCGGCCGGCCAGGTCGGCGTAGCTGAGCGTCAGGTCACCCTGCACCACGGCCGGCGCGCCGGGACGCCGCCGGGCGTGCGCGGCGACCAGGTCGGGCAGGCACACCTGCGGGTAGGGCAGCTCGGGGCCGACCTGCTGGTCGCGCTGATCGTCGCGGCCGGTCATCGTCGTGCCTCGATCCAGTGCCGGGTCCGCCGGAACGGGTAGCCGGGCAGCGGCACCCGCCGCCCCGGCGGCACGGGCAGGTCGGCACCGGCACGCCAGGCGCGGACTGCTTCGTCGCCGTCGACCGGGTCGCCGGCCGCGAGCGCGGTCAGCCCGGCCACCGCCTCCCCGGCGTCGGCGCAGGCGACCGCGTCCCGGTACGCCAGCCGCCGCCGTCCCACCGCGAGCGTGTGCGCCACGTCGGCCACCGCCAGGTCGCCGTCGGCCAGCCGGACGGCCAGCCGACGGGCCAGTTCCCGCAGCGCCGCCGGGCTGCCTGCGGACAGCCCCAGCACCACCGGGCCGGGTGCCCCGGCGTCCGGCTCGTCCGTCGCGGGCGCGGGTTCGACGAGTACGTGCGCGTTGGTGCCGCCGAGACCGAACGAGCTGACACCTGCGCGCCGCTCCCCGGCCCACGGCCGGGTCTGCGCGTCCACCTCGGCGCCCGCGGCGGCCAGGTCGATGTCGTCGTGCGCGGCGGTGAAGTGCGCGGTACCCGGCACCTGCCCGGTGCGGACCGCGTACACGGCCTTGATCAGGGAGATCACGCCCGCCGCGGCGTCCAGGTTGCCGAGGTTGCCCTTCACCGAGCCGAGCAGCAGCGGGGCGCGGGCGCTCCGGCGTACCCGGGCCAGCGCGTCCACCTCGATCGCGTCGCCCACCGGCGTGCCGGTGCCGTGGCCCTCCAGGTAGCCCACGTCGGCCGCGTCCCAGCCGACCGACGCCAGCGCCTCCGCCATCACCGCCGCCTGGCCGGACACGCCCGGCACTGTGAATCCGGGCCGGTCGGCGCCGTCGTTGTTCACCGCCCACCCGGCGAGCACGGCGTACACGTGGTCGCCGTCGGCGCGGGCGTCGGCGAGCCGCTTCAGCACCACCGCCCCGGCGCCGTTGCCGAACACCTGCCCGGTGGCGGCGGCGTCGTACGGGCGGCACACCCCGTCGGCGGCCAGCAGCCCGCCCGGCCGCAGCCGGTACCCGGCCTGCCGGGTGGACACCACCGCCGCGCCGCCCGCTATCGCCACGTCGCAGCGGTAGTCCAGCAGGCTCTGCCCGGCCTGGCACACCGCGACGAGCGAGGTCGAGCAGGCGGTCTGGACCGCCACGGCCGGGCCGGACAGCCCCAGCGCGAACGCGGTGCGCGTCGGCAGGTAGTCGCAGCCGGACCCGGTCAGCGCGTCGTCCCAGTCCTCGGCGAGCGTGCCCGCCGCCGGTGCCAGCGCGGGGTTGCCCAGCAGGTGGTGGTGCAGGTAGCGGTTGGGTGCGCATCCGGCGAACACGCCGATCTGGGCCGGGTCGCGGTCCGGGTCGATCCCGGCGTCCTCCAGGGCGTGCCAGGCGACCTCCAGGAACAGCCGGTGCTGCGGGTCGAGCAGCGCCGCCGCCGCGGCGGGACAGCCGAACAGGTCCGCGTCGAAACCCTCCAGGTCGTCGAGCCGGCCGAACGCCGGTACCCAGTCCGGTCCGCCCGGCACGCCCTCGCCGGCCGGGGTCCGGCGCACCGAGTCCACCCCGGACAGCAGGTTGCGCCACAGCGCCGGCGCGTCGTCCGCGCCGGGTACCCGGCAGGACAGGCCCACCACCGCGATCCGGTCGTCCTCGCTCACGCCCGTCCCTCCCCGCCGGCGGCCCGCGCGGCGGCGCGGCGGGCCATCCGGCGTCCGACCGCGGTCAGCCGGCCGTCCTCCGGTACGCCCGCGGCGTCCCCGGCCCTCTCCAGGTACGCGGCCAGCGCCGCCACCGTCGGGAACTCCACCAGCCGGGCCAGCGGCACCCGGCGGCCGAGGTGTTCCTCCAGGTACCCCTGCACCAGGGCGAGCTGGAGCGAGTGCCCGCCCGCCTCGAAGAAGTTCACCAGGCGGTCCACTGCGGGCAGTCCGAGCACCGCGCACCAGCCTGCGGCGATGGTCTGCTCGACCGGCCCGGCCGGCGGTCCCCCGGCGGCCGGGCGTCCGGCGGCCGGCTGCCCCGCGTGCGGCCCTCCGACGTCCGGGCGGCCGGCGTCCGGGTCGGGCAGGGCGGCCTGGTCGAGCTTGCCGGTCGGGCCGATCGGCAACTCCGGCACCGCCACCACCGCCCGGGGCACCATGAAGTCCGGCAGCACAGCGGCCAGCCGTTCCCGCAGCGCTCCCGGCTCGACGACCGTCCCGGCGGCGCCGACCACGTACGCGACGATCTCCTGCTCGCCCGCGCCGGACGCGCCCCGCCGCGCCACCACCGCCGCGTGGGCCACCCTCGGCAGCGCCGCCAGGCAGGCCTCGATCTCGCCCAGCTCCACCCGGTAGCCGCGGATCTTCACCATCCGGTCGCCGCGGCCCAGGTAGACGAGCATGCCGTCGGGCAGCCGCCGCGCGATGTCACCGGTCCGGTACGCGCGCACCCCGTCCTGCTCGGTGAACCGGGCCGCGGTCAGCTCCGGCAGGCCCAGATATCCGAGCGCGACGTGCGGGGTGCGCACGACCACCTCGCCGGTGAGGCAGGCCGGGCGTCCGGCCGGGTCGGTCAGCACCACCTCGACGCCCGGCAACGGATGCCCGATCGGCACGACTGCGCGCCCCGGGTCGGCGTCCGGCGGCAGGTGGTGCTGCGCGGCGAAGCTGATCTCGGTGGTGCCGTACCCGTTGACGAACACCACGCCCGGCGCGAACGACCGCCGGGCCAGCGTCACGTCGTGCCGGGTGACCTCCTCGCCGCCGAGGACGACCGCGCGGACCGACGGCAGCCGCCCGTGCTCTCCGAGGCTCGCCACCACGTACCGGAAGACGGTCGGGGTGGAGTGGTAGACGGTGACGCCCCGGTCGGCGAGCGCGCCGGTGAGGTGGCCGAGGCCGTGCGTGCGGACGTCGACCGGGACGGCGGCGGCGCCGGACAGCAGCGCGCTGAACGTGTCGGTGACGGCCATGTCGTAGCCGAACGAGGTGAGCACGCTCGTGCGGTCGTCCGGCCGGACGGCGAAGTTGCGCACGTGGTTGCGGACGCCGAACAGCACGTTGCGGTGGCTCTGCACCACGCCCTTCGGCTTCCCGGTGGACCCGGAGGTGTAGAGCACGTACGCCGGGTCGTCCGGGCGCGCGGGCCCGGACGGCACCGGCACGCCGGGTTCGCCCCGGCGCAACGACACGACAGGCAGCTCCAGCCCGGCGTCGGCCGCGAGCGCGGCGGCCCGCCCTTCGTGGCCGGGGTCCGCGACGATCGCCCGGACGCCTGCGTCGCGCAGCATCGCGGCCAGGCGGGCCGCCGGGTACGCCGGGTCCAGCGGCACGTACGGCGACCCCGACGCCAGCGCCGCCAGGATGCCGGTGATCGTGGCGACGCCGTGGCGGCACAGCACCGCCACCGGCGCCGTGACGTCACCCGGCCCGGCCAGCGCTTCGGCGGTCGCGGCGACTGCCGCGCCGAGTTCCCGGTAGGTCACAGTCGCGTCGTCGGCGAGCACCGCCGGCCGTTCCGGGTACGCCCGCACCGCCGCGGCGAACGCGGCCGGGATGGTGTCGCCGCGTACCCGATCGGCCTCGGTGCCGTCACCGCCGTGCAGCCGCCAGAGGTCCGGCGCCGGACGCCGCTCGTACCGAGCCGACGGCAGCACCCCCGCCGACGAGGCGTCCGGGTCCAGCGTGGACAGGAACTCGGCCAGGTCGGCGCGGAGGTCGTCGGCGTACGCGGCGGGCAGCCCGGACACGGTGACGCCGGCCAGGTCGGCGCTCACCTCGACGGTGGCGTCGACCGGTTGGTCCGGCGGCGCCGGGCACAGCGAGCGGCACAACTCCCGGATCGGCGCGTCGGCGGTCAGGTCGAGCGTCACCGGGTCGTCGCCGTGCCGCAGCGTCACCACAGGGGATCCGGTGTACCGGCGTACCACCAGGGCCGTGGCGGTGAGGACGACGGCGGCCGGGTCGACGCCCGCGGCCTGCGCCCGGGCGGCGAGCCGCGGCGGCGGGCCGAGCGGCTGCGGGGACGGGCTCACCGCTGGTCCAGGACGGCGGCGACCACGTCGGCGAGCGTGGACACCTCGGCGTCGGGCTCGGCGATCCGGAAGTCGTCGCAGTAGCTGCCGGTGCCGTGCACCACGATCTCGTGCCCGGCCGGCACCAGGCCCCGGTCGACGGCGTTGCAGACGCCGGTCAGCGCCATCAGGATCGACCACTCCCGCAGCCGGGCCGGGTCCTCGGGCAGCGTCAGGCCGGCGTCGGCGAGCCACTGCCGGGCGACCGGGTAGCGCCGGACGCACTCGCGCCGCGACACCACGATGCCGTCGCCGCCGTGCCGCCGCACGAGCGCGTTCATGGCCGGGGAGGTCACCGGGCGGTGGGTGTAGAACGTCGGGTCGAGCACCTCGGCCGGGTCGTCGGTGACGGCCGGGAAGCGCAGGTCGGCGTCCTGCGTCCAGACGCCCCGGTTCTCGTCGAGTGTGTACGCCGGGCAGTGGTCCCGCTCGAACGAGCCGTGGCGCAGGTTGAGCACCATGTCCGGCGTGCCGAGATGCTGCACGAGCAGGAAACCGGGCCGGTCGGCCGGGTCGGCGTCGCCGGTCGCCTCCAGCACGTCGCGGCCCAGGTTGTAGCCGAGCAGGCCGAACGCGCTGGACACTGCGTGCGCGTGCCAGCGGGAACCGGTGGCCGGCGACACGTCGGCCTCGAAGGCGGCCCGGGCGGCGTCGGCGACCAGGTAGTTGCGCAGGTCGAGGGTGTACCAGAGGGTGACGCCGTGCTTGTCGTACGCGGTGGCCGCGTACTCGTCGACGAACGCGCGGCCGAGCGCCTTCACGCCCTCCGGATCCGCGCCGGTGTACCGCAGCAGCGGGTTGACCGCACGGGTCGCGGGATCGGCGGCGAGCGCGTCGTGGCGGAACTTGTGCCGGGTCGCCGCCGGCGCCAGCACCACGATGGACAGCTGCTCCGGGGTCACCAGCCCGGCCGCGTACGCGCGCGCCACCGAGTCGCGCAGCGCGACGCCCTTGTTGCCGGAGGTCGGGGTGACGATGCACAGCCGCTCGCCGGTACGCCGGATGTGCTCCACCGCGCGGGCGACGATCACCATCGAGGCGAACGTCTTCGTGGTCCGGGTGCCCGGGTTGGCGGTCAGGTCGAGCATCGTCAGGTCGTGCCCGCCGTAGTGGCCCAGCGGGGACCAGTTGACCGTGGCGGCGGCGTAGAACTCGCGTACCGCGAGGGTCAGCTCGGGCAGGTCGAAGCCGGGCGCGAAGCCGGGCGTGCCGGGCGCGTCGCCGGGGACCGCGCCGCACCGGCGCACCGCCGACGCGATGACGTCGTAGTAGTCGGTGATCATGTTGCGGGTGGCCGGGGTGGTCACGGTCATCGGGCTTCCTCCAACACACTCCGGGCCGGCGCCGGCGGCACCGTTCGCAGATGGTCACGCAGGGCGGTGAACCGGCAGGCGATCTCGGGCAGCTCGCTCGCGTGCCAGCCGCCGGCCAGGTCGGGCCGGTACGCCGCCAGCGCGGCCCGGGCGCGCTCCGGGTAGCGGACGTGGCCGCCGCCGACCTCGACGCCGTCGCGGCGCCCGGCGGCGGTGTTCCAGGCGACCGCCTGCGCCACCGGCAGCTCGGCCGGCAGCCGCAGCTCGGTCCGGCCGCCGGTGAGCCGGACCGGATAGCCGCCCGGCAGTCCCAGCGGGCCGGGCAGGCTCGCCGTCACCTCGTCACCGGCGGCGAGCGCAACCACCAGGGCGGCCCCGGCGTGCCCGGCGAGCGCGTTCAGCTCCGGCCGGGGAAGCGCGCGGTACCCGGCGAGCAGCCCGGTGACGTCCGGGACGGGCCGGCCGTCCAGCCAGGCGCGTACCTCGGCGGTGTCCTCGTCGTCCGGGCCGGGCGCGGCGAGGTGGGCGTGGTGGCCGAGCACCGCCAGGCGGCGCTGGCCGGGACGGCCGAGCGCGGCGTCCAGGCACGCGGCGAGCGTCGCCACGTTGCCGATGCCGCAGCGCACCGGCAGGTCCAGCGCGGCGAGCAGCGGGTTGACCGCGTCCGGGAACGCGCCGTTGACGAGCGTGGCGCCGGGCGCGCCGCCGGCCAGCGCGGCGGCCAGCCGGGACACCAGTTCGGCCTGCAACGCCAGCGTCACCCCGAAGCCGGCCGCGGCGATCAGGTCCGTCCAGGCCGACGGCGCCGCCGCCCGCTCGTACGGCGACTGCGCGGACGCGGCGCAGACCAGCACGTCGGGCCGGAGCCGGGCCATCGAGGCGGCGTCGGCGGCGTACCCCTCCCCCGGGTCGGTGCCGGGTTCGGCGGTGAACGGCCGGGCGGTAACGGCGACGGGGGTTCCGGCGACTGTGGCGCGCACCCGCGCGGCGCGGGCGAGCGCGTGGGCCGCGTCCGGGTCGCGGGCCAGGACCGTCACGCGCAGCGGCGCCGGGGTGGGCGTCGCGGCCAGGGCGTGGCACAGCGAGCGGGCCAGCCGGCCGGCGCCCACCACGACGACGTGCCGCGCGTCAGCGGACCGGGCTGACATCGCGTCCCGCCTCCGTGACCCGGTCGACCCAGTCGGCGAACGACCCGGCGCGCAGGCAGCTCGCCGGGGACACCTCCAGCCCGGCCATCTCCCGTACCCGCAGCGCCATCCGCAGCGCGGTCAGCGAGTGCCCGCCGAGCGCGACGAACGTGTCGTCGTCGTGCACCGCGTCGACGCCGAGCGTGGCCCGCCACGCCTCGCGCAACCGGTCGGTGAGGGCGCCGCCGCCGGGTTCCGCCGCTGGCCCGGTGGGCCGGGGCGGCGGCGGTGGCAGCTCCAGCCGCGCGACCTTGCCGTTGGGCAGGCGGGGCAGCCGGTCGACCAGGACGATCTGGTCCGGGCGCATCGCGGGCGGCAGCGCCGAGGCCAGGTAGCCCTGGAGCAGCCCGGTGGTCAGCAGGTGGTCGGCGGGCTCGTCCCGGGGCGTCGCCGCGGGCGGCGGGTCCTGCGACCGTACGGCGTAGACGTAGCTGACGTCGGCGTCCGCGCCGACGTTCCAGTCGCCGATGTCGTGCACCTCGAACCCGGCAGCGCACAGCAGCTCGCGCACCCGCGGGGTGGTCACGCTGCTGCGCTCGACCTCCAGGCAGACCTGGCGGATGCGGGGCCAGTGCTCGGGGCGCAGCCCGCGCAGCACGCTCAGCTCGGCGCCCTCGGTGTTGATCTTCAGCAAGTCGACGCGGTCCAGCCCGAAGCGGTCCAGCAGGTCCGACAGCGTCACAGTCGGCACCACGTGCGCCACCGGGGCGAGGCGGCGGCGGGCGTCCGCGAGGAGCGCTGCCTGTTCGGTCTCGTCGGCGTCGCCGCCGCCGTGGCGGTAGTGCGACCGGACCAGGTCGGAGGCGGCGCCGGCCCGGTCGGCGCCGAGGCCGGACAGGTAGCTCAGCTCGGGGAACGAGGTCAGCTCGGCGGTGCCCGCCGCGTCGGTCACGGCGGCCTCGACGACCGACGCGGACCCGGCGTAGAGGCCGAGGTTGGCGCGCAGGTACGGCAGCGTGTCCGGGTTCGGCTCGACCGCTACGAGCCGCACGTCGCGCGCCTGCCGGGACGCCCAGAGCGAGAACAGCCCGATGTTGGCGCCGACGTCGAGGACCACGGCGCCGTCGCCGACGCGGACGCCGAAACGGGCGTACTCGGCCTGGTCGAAGATCTGCCGGTAGAGGAAGACCGCCTCGTCCGGCGACGCCGCCGTGACCGCCATGCCGTTCGGAAGCGGGAACCGCGGCAACCCGCCGGCCGCCGGGGCCTGCCGGGGCTGCGGCACCACGTAGCCGACCAGGCGTGGGCCGTCCTCGGCGTCGGGGACTGTCACCACCACCGCGTCGTGCACGGCCGGATGCTCGCGCAGTACGGCTGCCACCTCGCCCGGCTCCACCCGGACCCCCCGGATCTTGACCTGGTCGTCGGCCCGGCCGCGGAACTCCAGGAAGCCCTGCGGCGCGACCCGCACCAGGTCACCGGTGCGGTAGAGCCGCGCGCCCGGCCGCGCCGGATCGGGACGGAAGCGCTCCGCCGTCCGCTCGTCGTCGCGCAGGTAGCCGAGCCCGACCGCGACCCCGCCGATCCACAGCTCGCCGGTCCCGCCCTCGGGCACCGGGCGCAGGTCGTCGTCGAGCACGTGGGCGGTGACGCCGTCGATGATCCGGCCGATCGGGGCGATGCTGCCCGCGTACGGCTCGGCGCAGTCCCAGTAGGACACGTTGATCGAGGTCTCGCTCGGGCCGTACCCGTTGAACAGCCCGCACGGCAGCAGCTCGCGCAGCCGCCGGACCAGCCGCATGTCCAGCGCCTCGCCGCCGCACAGCACCCGCCGCAGCGTGACGCAGCCGGCGAACTCCGGCTCGTCGAGCACGTGCCGCAACATGGTCGGTACGAAGTGCGCGGTGGTGACCGCCTCCCGCTGGATCAGCCGGACCAGCCCGAGACTGTCGAACTGCAGGCCCGGCCCGGCGACGACCACGGCGCCGCCCGCGATCAGCGGCGAGAGGATCTCGTGCACCGACGCGTCGAACCCGATCGACGCCTTGTGCAGCACCCGGTCGTCGGCGGTGAATCCGAACCAGTCGTGGCCCCAGGCCAGCCGGTTGACCAGCCCGGCGTGGTGCAGCACGACACCCTTCGGCCGGCCGGTGGAGCCGGAGGTGAACAGCACCAGCGCGGCGTGCTCACCCGGCGGCAGCCAGCCGGTGCGATCGGTCAGGTCGGCCGGCGACCCGGCCCGCGCGGTACGCACGTCCCGCCACCCGGTGGACGCGGGCGCGGCGACGGCGGGCGGACGGTCGGCGTACAGGACGAGCCGGGGCGCGGCCGCCGCGAGCATCTGCTCGGCCCGGCCGGAGGGCAGCTCGGGGTCGATCGGGACCGCCACCGCGCCCACCGCGAGCGTCGCCAGCAACGACGTGACGTAGTCGGCGGACCGGTGCAGGTACAGGCCCACCAGGTCACCCGGCCGCACGCGGGCGCGGCGCAGCAGCTCGGCCGTCGCGCCGACCCGCTCCCACAACGCGGTGTAGCTCAGCTCGCCGTCCGGGCCGACGATCGCGGGCCGGTCGCCGCCGGCGCCGGCGGGCCGGTGCACCAGGTCGGTCAGGTAGCGCGGGCCGGTCACGGCGCTACCTGCGTCCTCGTCGCGACCGCGACGATCGCCATCCGGGGCACCTCGGCCACGAACTGCCCGTCGGCCCGGTAGACCAGCGGACGGGCCGGCACGTCGTCGCGGCCGATTCCGGCCAGGTAGCCGGTGTGGTCGAAGTGGCGGGTCAGCAGCCCCCACACCTCGTCGTCGGTGAGCGTCGCGAAGTAGTCGCGCACGCCGTACATGTCGCCGACGTAGTCGCGCATGCCCGCGGAGGCGGACTCGGCGCTGTCGGCGCGCACGATCAGCGGGTCGTACAGGTCGACGACGCGTACCGGCAGCCCGGCCCCGGTGAACAGGCCGGTCAGCTCGGCGCGGCTGAAGTGCCGGTAGTCGTGGCCGCCGGCGGCGTGCGGGTGCACCACCTCGCCGAAGAACCCGGCCATCGGGCTGGACTCGTCGAAGTCGTGCAGCACGATCCGGCCGCCGGGGCGGACCACCCGGGCCGCCTCCGCGACCGCCTGCGGCCGCCGGGCCGCCGGGATGTGGTGCGTGCCGTACGCCAGCAGCACCGCGTCCACGCCGGCGTCGCGCAGGAACAGGAAGTGCGCGGCCTGGCGGACGGCGGGCAGGCCGTGGGCCAGCGCCTTGTCGACCATGTGGCCGGACAGGTCGCCGGTGATGAACGCCAGTTTGGACTCGAAGCAGGCGGACTGGCTGCTCGCGGCGCGGGCCACTGTGCCGTCGCCGCCGAGCACGTCGAGGATGAGCGTGACCGGGGCGGCGGCGTCCGGGGTGGCGAGGTCCAGCAGCCGCCGCATGCCGGTCCAGCGGACGAGCGTGTCCCGCTGCGCCCGGCGATAGGAATCGCCCCGGCCGGTGGAGTCGGTGTCGAACTCGCTGACCGTGCCGGCCAGTTCCGCGAGGGCCTCGTCCGCGCCGGGGCGGCCAAAGTCGAGCAGCTCGCGCAGTTGCGGGTGGAGGGTCGCCACGGTGTGCAGGTAATCGCGCAGGACCAGGGACGGAAGGTACGGCCGGCTCATGAACACCTCGGCGCACGCGACAGTATGCCGCCTCGTCAGCGACGTCCCTTCGGCGAACGGATGGCGAACTTTAACACCGCTTCTCGGCCGTTCACCAGGTCGAATACCGGACATTGTGGAAGGTTCGGTACGGGTACGAGTCCTTACCCGTTCTTTGTCGCCTATTCCGCCACAGGGGTGTGACTGGCGACGACGTGTCGCATTAGGTCGATGATTTCCGGCAGATGGTCGGTAAGGAAGAAATGCCCGCCGGGAAACACGTGCCATCGCGGCTCGGTGACACATTCCCGGGCCCACCCTGCGGCCCGGTCCCGGTCCACGTGCTCGTCCCCGTCGCCGAGCAGCACGTGCACCGGCACCTCCAGCGGCGGCTCCGGACGGTAGGCGTACCGCTCGGACAGCGCGAAGTCGGCGCGTACCCCGGGCAGGATCAGCTCCATCAGGTCGCGGTCGGCCAGCAGCGCGGCCGGCGTGGCCCCGAAGTCGCGCAACGCCTCGATCAGACCGGCGTCGTCGAGGTCGTGCACGCGCCGCCGCACCAGCCGGGTCTGCGGCGCCTCCGCGCCGCCGACCAGCAACGCCAGCGGCGCGGGCGCGCCCCGGCGGCGCAGCTCCCGGGTCACCTCGAACGCCACCAGCGCCCCCAGGCTGTGGCCGAACAGCAGGAACGGCCCGGACGCCCGCTCGGCGACGGCTGTCGCCAGCGCGTCCACCAGCTCCGCGAGGTCGTCCACGGGTGGCTCGTGCAGCCGGGCACCCCGGCCCGGCATCAGCGCGACCTGCACCGACAGCTCCGGCGCGGCCAGTTCCTGCCACTGCGCGAAGGAGCCGGCGACGCCGCCGGCGTACGGGAAGACGAACACCTGGGCGTCGCCGGCCGGGGAACCGGCCGGCCCGAACCAGCGGCTCGCACTCACCTGGGGCATGGCCAGGAGCATAGGGCCGGACCACTCCCGGCTCGGCGGACGGGCCTGTGTGGACAGCCGGCCGCCTGGCACACTACCGGGATGCGGCGGGGGGTCTGGTCGGTGCTGGCGATGCTCGTCGCGGCCGGGCTCGGCGCATCGGTCGCCTGGCTGCCGAACGCCACCGACCGGCAGCTCACCCTGCTGCAGTCGGTCCTCGCCGTCCTGGCGGCCGGCGGCCCGATCCTGGGCTGGCTGTGGCGGCGCAACCACCGGGGCGCACGCCGCCCCGGCCCCGAGGCGCAGCGGGCGGCCGACGAGCTGGCCGCCGCCGTCCTCGCGCAGTGGAGCCGCGCGGCGACCGAGCGCGGGCTGTGGGCGCCGGTTCCGATCCGGGTCCACTGGCGGTGGTCGGACCGGCCGGTCACCGGGCCGGTGGACGCCGCCGCGACCGAGGGCGACCTGGTCCGGTTCCCGCCCCTGCCGGCCGTCCCGCCGGTGCGGGCGGCCGACCTCGCCCACGGCGACCTGCACGACCTGTTCCGGGTGTACGCGGGCCTGGGCTCCGGCCGCCTGCTGCTGCTCGGCCGGCCCGGGGCGGGCAAGTCGGCAGCGGTCGTCCTGCTGCTGATCGACGCGCTGGAGCACCGGCAGCGCCTGCCGGAGCAGGAACGCGCACGGGTACCCGTGCCGGTGCTGCTGACCGTGTCCGGCTGGGATCCGCGCCGGCAACCGGTCGCCGACTGGCTGGCCGCCCGGCTGGCCGCCGATCACGATGTCCTCGGCGGGCTCGAACCGGCCCGCCGGCTCGTCACGGGCGGGCACGTGGCGCTCTTCCTGGACGGGCTGGACGAACTGCCGCCGGACCTGCGACCGGTCGCCCTGCGCGCGCTCGACGTCCAGACCACGTTCCGGCTGGTGGTGACGACCCGCAGCCGCGAGCTGGTGGAGGCGGTGGCCGTCGCCCGGCACCTCTCCGGCGCCGCCGCCCTGGAGCTGGAACCGCTGACCGGCGCGGACATCGCTTCGTACGTCACCCGGAGCCGGACCCAGCCGTTGCCGCCGGGGTGGCAGCGGCTGGTGGACGAGGTGCGCGACCGGCCTGAGAGTCCCGTCGCGCAGGCGCTGCGCAGCCCGCTGATGCTGAGCCTGTTCCGGGACACGGTGACCACCGACGACGATGCCGCGGAGCTGCTCGACAGCTACCACAGCCGGGAGGCGGTGGAGGACGCCCTGCTCGACCGGGTGCTTCCCGCGGCGTACGCCGTCCAGCCCGGCGTGCCGGAGCCGCGCTACACGGCTGCGCAGGCGGCGCGCTGGCTCGGTCACCTCGCCCACCTGATGAACCGGGCGGGCAGCCGCGATCTGGTGTGGTGGCACCTGGCGTCGTTCACCTCCTGGGACCTGTACGCGGTCACGACGGTGCTCGTCACCGGTCTCGGCGCCGGACTGAGCGCGGGGTTGCTCGCCGGGCCGGCGTTCGGCGTCCTGGCCGGGCTGGCGTTCGGGCTGGTGCTCACGTTCACCGCCAAGCTGTCCCGGGACGTGCTGATCGGCCGGCGTCCGCTGCGGCTCCGCCGGATCAGATGGAGCCGGGTCGTCAGCCGTCAGCGGATGGAGAGCGTGCTCGGCGCCGGGCTCACCGGTGCGTTGTTCCTGGGCTTCTTCGGGCTCCTCGTCGCCGCGTGCGCCGATGTCACAGGCATCGGGTCCGGGCGGGCCTTCCCGGTCTTCCTCGCCTTCACCGCGACCGGTTTTCTCGGTTGCCTCTCCCTGGGCCTGTACCTGGCGATGGCCGGCTCGGCGGACGAGGACGACCCGGTGTCGTCGCGGCTGTCCTGGCGGCGGGACCTGTGGTCCGCGGTGGGCGGCGGCCTCTGGCTCGGGTCCGTGCTCGGTGTCCTGGGTGGCCTGGTGGGGCGGCTCGCCGGGTCGGCGGAAGGTGGCATCGCCTGTGGCATCGTCGGCGGCTTCCTGCTCGGCGTGACGTCCTCGCAGACCTGGCGCGCCCTGCTCGTCATGGTCGAGCTGCGCCGTACCGGGGTGGCGCCGCTGCGGCTGCTCCGGTTCCTCGACGACGCGCACCGCCGGTCGGTGCTGCGCACGGTGGGGCCGGTCTACCAGTTCCGGCACGCCCGTCTGCAGGACCGCCTGGCGACCACCGCCGGTGCTACGGTGGACCGGAGTGATCCAGTGGCGATCAGGCAGGCAGGGAGACCAGACATGGCGGGTGACGACGACATCTCCGGGTGAGACCGGACATGTGACCGACCGCAGGCGAGCGCCGTGGTCGTTCCGTCGTACCCCGAGACCGTGTCCCCCGCCGGGCGGCTGAGGTCCGCCCGCCCTCATCTTCGAGGTCGTCTTCCTGATGTCCGATTCCTTCGTCGTCTGCTCGAACCTGACCTTCTCCTGGCCGGACGACACCCCGGTCTTCCAGAACCTCTCCTTCACCCTCGGCGGCGGCCGGACCGGACTGGTCGCGCCGAACGGCGCCGGCAAGAGCACGCTGCTCAAGCTGATCGCCGGCGAGTACCGCCCGGCCGCCGGGTCGGTGACCGTCGACGGCGTGCTGGGCTACCTCCCGCAGAGCCTGCCGCTGGCCGCCGACCTCACCGTGGCCGAGGTCCTGGAGATCGCACCGCTGATCGCGGCGCTGCACGCCATCGAGGCCGGCGACGCCGACGAGAGGCACTTCACCACCATCGGCGCCGACTGGGACATCGAGGAACGCACGCGCGCGCAACTCGACCGGCTCGGCCTCGGCGGCCTCGCCTTCGACAGGCACCTGGGCACGCTCAGCGGTGGGCAGGTGGTCTCCCTCGGCCTGGCGGCGCAACTGCTCAAGCAGCCCGACGTGCTGCTGCTGGACGAGCCGACGAACAACCTCGACCTGGGCGCCCGGCACCGGCTCTACGACGTGCTGGAACAGTGGCACGGCTGTCTGCTGCTGGTCAGTCACGACCGGGCTCTGCTGGACCGGATGGACCGCATCGCCGAACTCGACCGCGGTGAGATGCGCTTCCACGGCGGCGACTTCACCTCGTACGAGGCGGCCGTGCGGGCCGCGCAGGAGGTGGCGGAGAAGAACGTCCGCAGCGCCGAACAGGACCTCAAGCGGGAGAAGCGGGAGTTGCAGGAGGCCCGCGAACGGGCGGCCCGGCGAGCCGGCAACGCCGCCCGGAACCTGAAGAACGCGGGTCTGGCGAGGATCGTCGCCGGCGGCTTGAAGCGGGACGCGCAGGTGGCAGCGGGCAAGGCGAACGAGATGCACTCCGGGCGGGTCGACGACGCCCGGGCACGGCTCGACGAGGCCGAGCGGGCGCTGCGCAACGAGAAGACGATCACGGTGGAGCTGCCCGCCACCACCGTCCCGGCCGGACGCACACTGCTGACCGCCGAACGGGTCCGGGTCCGGCACGGTGAGCGGTCGCTGTTCGCCGCCGACGGTGTCGACCTGACGATCCGCGGTCCGGAGCGGATCGCCCTGCTCGGCGACAACGGCGCGGGCAAGTCGACGCTGCTGCGCCTGATCGACGGCGATCTGGAGCCGGAGAGCGGCCGGATCACCCGCGCGGACGGCCGGATCGCGTACCTGTCGCAGCGGCTGGACCTGCTGGACCTGGACCGTACCGTGGCGGAGAACCTGGCCGCGTTCGCGCCGCAGGCCCCTGATGCGCAGCGGATGAACCTGCTCGCCCGCTTCCTGTTCCGCGGCCCGCGCGCGCATCTTCCGGTCGGGGTGCTCTCCGGCGGGGAGCGGCTGCGCGCCACGCTCGCGTGCGTGCTGGGCGCCGAACCGGCCCCGCAGCTCCTGCTGCTCGACGAGCCGACGAACAACCTCGACCTGGTCAGCGTCGGGCAGTTGGAGAGCGCGCTGCACGCCTACCGGGGCGCGCTGCTGGTGGTCAGCCACGACGAGCGGTTCCTCGCCGCGATCGACGTCGGCCGCTGGCTGCGCCTGGCGGACGGACGCCTGGTGGAGACCGGTCCCCCGGACGCCGGCTGACCGGCCCGGTCAGACCGCCGGCAGGCGGACCACGAACCGGCACCCGCCGGTCACGTTGTGCGCGTGCACCCGCCCGCCGTGCGCCTCGACCAGTCCGCGCACGATCGCCAGACCCAGCCCGCCGCCGGCCGGTGCCGCCTCGTCGGCGCCGGCCGGTGCGGGAGTACGGGCCCGGGTGCCCCGGAACGCCACGTCGAACACCCGGGGCAGGTCCGCCTCCGGAATGCCGCCGCAGGTGTCGGAGACGGCGAGCCACGCGTCGGCGTCGTCCCGCCCGGCGTCGATGCGGACAGTGCCGTCCGGTGGCGTGTACCGCACCGAGTTGACCAGCAGGTTCGTCACGACGCGGGCGAGTTCGGCCTCGGCGGCCCGGACGGTCGGCCAGCCGGTCTCCGGGGCGAGCACCCGGACCCGCCGGTCGGCGGCCAGCGGCGCGGTGGCGGCGATCGCGTCGGAGACCACGTCGCCGAGCGGCACCGGGGACAGCGCGGGCCGCAACGCTCCGGCGGTGATCCGGGACAGCTCGAACAGATCGTCGACCAGGCGCGTCATCCGGTCCGTCTCGACCCGGATCCGGCGGTGGTACTCGGCCACCGCCGCCGGCTCGTCGACCACCCGGTCCTCCAGCGCCTCCGCCATCGCCCGCAGCCCGGCCAGCGGCGTACGCAGGTCGTGGGAGACCCACGCGACCAGCTCGCGGCGGCCCGCCTCCAGCTGCCGTTCCCGCTGCCGGGCCTGGTCGGCCCAGACCGCCGCCTGGGCGAGGCGGCGGGCGAACGCCACCCCGACGGCCAGGCTGAGCGCCGCGGACGCGGCGACCGTGACGAGGACGACCTGGAGGTCGTGCGCGGACAGGAACATGGCCTGGGCAACGGCCGTGACGCCGGCCGTCACCGAGGCGATGGTGACCGCGAGCAGCACCGCGATGTGCGCGAGGATCGACCGGTGGCGCACCAGCCGCAGCGCGCCGACGCCGAGCGCGCCGACCGCAGCGCCTGCGAGCAGGGCGTAGAGCCCGATGACCATCAGCTCGTTCACCGGGACGCCTCCGACGGCTCGTACCGGTAACCGACGCCCCACACGGTGACGATGCGGCGCGGCTGCGCCGGGTGGTCCTCGATCTTCTCCCGCAGCCGCCGGACGTGGACGGTGACTGTGGACTGGTCGCCGAACCGCCAGCCCCACACGCGGTCCAGCAGCTCGGCCCGCGACCAGGCGCGTCCCGGGTTCGCGAGCAGGAACGCGAGCAGGTCGAACTCCCGTACGGTCAGCGACAGCGGCTGCCCGCCGCGCTCGGCGACGCGCCGGTCGGTGTCCGCGGTGAGGTCGCCGTCGCGCAGCACCCCTGTCGGTCCCCGGTCCTGCGGGGCCGCGCGCCGCAGCACCGACCGGATGCGCAGCACGAGTTCACGGGGCGAGAACGGCTTGGTCACGTAGTCGTCCGCGCCGACCTCCAGCCCGGCGACCCGGTCGGCCTCGTCCCCAAGCGCGGTGAGCATGACGACGGGCAGGCCGGGCAGCCGGCGACGCAGCCGCCGGCACACCTCGATGCCGTCGAGACCCGGCATCATCAGGTCGAGGACCACCAGGTCGGGTGGCTCCTCCTCGGCCGCGGCGAGCGCGTCCGGCCCGTCGAAGGACAACCGGACCCGGCAGCCGTCCTGTTCGAGGTAGCGCCGGACGACGTCGCTCACCGTCCGGTCGTCGTCGACGACGAGCACGTAGCGCCCCATGGGCCAGACGCTACCCATCGGCGTCCCGGTGCGGCGGCCCGCGGTCGACCCGTAAGCGGACGGAAAGATCTTTCCGCCGGCTACGCGCCTACCGTCGGAGCATGGGCAGAAGACGTGTGGTGTCGTCGGTGCTGGCCGTCGTGGCCGTCACCGGCCTCGGGGTGAGCCTGTACCTGTTCCAGCCGTGGCGGCTGGTGACCGACCGCGAGGTACGCGAGACGCTGCCCACTGTGGCGGAGCCCTCACCGGCTCCGGCCGGCACGACCGGCTCGTCGCCGACCGGCGCGGCGCCCGCCGACGTGGTGCTCGCCGCCGGTGACTTCGTCACCCACGAGCACGACACGTCCGGCCGGGCGCAGCTCGTCCGTCTCGCCGACGGCCGCCGTCAGCTGCTCCTGCGCGGACTGGACACCTCCGACGGACCCGACCTGCGGGTGTGGCTGACCGACCGGAAGGTGCTCCCCGGCCGGGCCGGCTGGCAGGTGTTCGACGACGGCCGCTGGGTCGAGCTGGGCCGGCTCAAGGGCAACATCGGCGACCAGGCGTACGACATCCCGGCGTCGGTGGACCTGGACGGTCTGCGCAGCGTGTCGATCTGGTGCAAGCGGGTCGCGGTGTCGTTCGGCGCGGCGCCGCTTGCCGCTGTGACGGGATCGGCGCCGGCCTGACGCCTGTGCCGCCGGCCTCGGACGCTGGTCTACGCTGCGGGAAGCGCTGGTTCACCCGGTCGGCGACGGCCGGGTGTCGTAAGAGGGAACCCGGTGGGAATCCGGGACTGCCCCGCAGCGGTGAGTGGGAACGACAGCCGTCAACAGCACTGGGCCACGGCCTGGGAAGCGACGGCCAGTAGGCGACCTCGTGTCACGCCCGCGAGTCCGAAGACCTGCCCGCGTCGCGCGTACCACCGGTGCGCGCCGCCGTCGACCTCGCGGGTGGGTCGGGCGGGTGACACGTCGTGCGCAGGGCCGTCGGCGTGTCCTCGACGTGCACACCCCGGCCGGTCGGCGGTCCGCTTCTGCGAGGACGGAACCGCACAGTGCCCGACACCATCACGCTCACCGGCCGACCACCGTCGGCCTCGCACCTGACCCTGTCGCAGATCATGGACCAGCACCACACCAACCTGATGGGCACGGTCCACGGCGGGCGGATCCTCAACCTGATCGACTCGGTCGCCGGTGTGGTCGCCGCCCGCCACTCCGACGGCCCGGCCGTCACCGCCGCCATCGACGAGACCGCCTTCCTGCGGGCGGTACGCGTGGGGGACGTGGTCCACGTGGACGCCCGGATCACCTGGGCCGGCCGCAGCTCGATGGAGGTGGCGGTGAAGGTCAGCGCGGACCGGTGGGACCGCGCGGTGCCGCCGGTGGACGTGGCGACCGCGCACCTGGTGATGGTGGCGGTGGACGACGACGGGCAGCCCCGGCCGGTGCCGCCGCTGCACGCCGAGACCGACGGCGACCGGCGGCGCTACCGGGAGGCGCAGATCCGGCGCGAACACCGGCTGGCGCTGCGCCGGGCGCTGCTCGACGGCGCCGGGGAGGGCTGAACGGTGCTCGGACTGTCGGCGGCCACGCTCGCGGGTTACCTGGCCGCCATCGTGGTGCTCATGCTCACCCCGGGGCCGGACATGATGTTCGTGCTCGCCAACGCCACCCGGTACGGCCCACGGGCGGGCGCGGTGGCCGCGCTCGGGGTCGCCGCCGGGGAGGCGGTGCACGTCGCCGCCGTGGTGGCCGGGCTCGCCACGCTGATCGCCGCGTCCCCGGTGCTGTTCACCGCGATCCGGTGGGCCGGTGCGGCGTACCTGATCGTGCTGGGCCTGCGGGCGCTGCGCGGCACGGGCCGGCTCGGCGCACCGGCGGACCGGCCGGACGGCGGCGCCGGGCGGGCGTTCCGGCGCGGCCTGCTGACGAACCTGCTCAACCCGAAGATGATCCTGTTCAGTGTGGCGTTCCTGCCGCAGTTCGTCCGGCCCGAGGCGGGCCCGGTGGCGGCGCAGCTGGTGCTGCTCGGCGTGCTGTTCGTCGCGGTGCAACTCGCCGTGGACCTGGCGCTCGGGGTGGGCGCCGGGCGGTTCGCCAGGCGGTGGGGCGACAGCCGCTGGTCACGGCGCGTCGACCGGCTCTGCGCTGTCGCCTTCGTCGCGCTCGGCGTCCGGCTGGCCGCCGGCTGAGACGCACCGGGGCGCGGTGCGGGCGTCGGCTGGTCGGCGGTCGGCAATGCCCCGGCCGGTTGATCGACTCCATCACGCCGAGGTGGCGGCATCAGAAGTGCTCCGACCCCGCCACCTCGGCGAACTGGCGATGATCATGAGGCCGGTCCCGGTTCGGCTCCGCCGGCGTCCCGGACGCGGGCGGCCGCTCGCGGTCCAGGTGCAGGCGCAGCAGCACCCAGCCCAGCGACACGGCGCCGATGAACACGTACGCGGGCTGGGTGCCGAACGTGTCCCAGCAGGTGTGCAGTGTGACGGCGGCGGCGAAGGTGAGCAGGAACGCCGCCAGCTTCCGGCCGCCGGGCGCGGCGGCGAACGTGAACAGCGCGGCGGCGGTCAGCCCGGTCCAGGCCAGGTGCGCGGCGGGCGCGGTGAGACCGCGTACCAGCAGCGTCCGCTCGACCGCGCCGAGGTTGCCCTCCGACCCGACGAACGCGGCGAACGCGTAGCCCATGGTCTCCAGCGCGGCGAACCCGGCGCCGGAGGCCACGCCGATCACCAGGCCCTGCGCCGGGGACGGGTGCCGCCGCCACAGCAGCAGGATGCCGGCCGGCACGATCAGTTTGGCGGTCTCCTCGGCCAGGCCGACGAGCGCCATCGGCAGGACGCCGAGGCGGTGCAGGGTGCCGTACTCCAGCCAGCCGGCGGCGACCACGCCGACCACGCCGCCGAGGAGCGCGGCGACGCCGACGACGGAGCCGGGGACCGGGCGGCGGGCCGGCCGTCCCTGGGCGAAGGCCAGGAACGTGGCGGGCGCGACGCACGCGCCGAGCACGATCAGCGCCGGGACGAACGTGACGGTCCCGGTGCCGACGAGTGTCTCCAGCACCAGCAGGTGAAGCCCGACGCCGACGAGCAGGACCGCCACCCACGCCCAGCGGCGTCCGGTATTCCCCATACCGCCGAGTATCGCGCCCGCCGGGTCGCGCCGGAATCGGGGGTAGGCACTGTGGACAGTGAGATCATTCCGACACGCCGACACGACATCTGGTGTTGCACGCAAGCCCTCACCGCCATATATGGTGGTGCCGCAGCTGGTTCGGCCGAGACCCTCCGGGGCGGGGCCGAGGCAAGAGGGAACCCGGTGGGAATCCGGGACTGCCCCGCAGCGGTGAGTGGGAACGACAGCCGTCAACAGCACTGGGCCACCGGCCTGGGAAGCGACGGCCGGTAGGCGACCGGCGACCCCGGTCGGGCCCGCGAGTCCGAAGACCTGCCAGCGCGCCGTACGCCTCCGCGTACGGCGGCCGGAGGTCGCGCGGGACGACCGACGCCAGCAGCCGGGCCGGCCGTGCGCCGCGCCCGTTGGCGTCTCCCGCCGTCTCCAGACGGTGACAGCGAGGAGAGGTCATGACTGTCGTGCAGGAGAGTCCCCCGTCCGGAACCGGCGGGTCCGAGACCCGCCGGCCGGCGATGCGGGTACGCAAGCGGGACGGCGACACCGAGCCGGTGGACGTCGGCAAGATCGTCCGGGCGGTCGAGCGCTGGGTCGCCGACCTGGACGAGGTGGACCCGCTGCGGGTGGCCACGAAGACGATAAGCGGGCTCTACGACGGGGCGACCACCGCCGAGCTGGACCGGTTGTCGATCCAGACCGCGGCGGAGCTGATCGGCGAGGAGCCGCAGTACTCGAAGCTGGCGGCGCGGTTGCTCGCCGCGTACGTGGACAAGGAGGTCCGCGGACAGGGCGTGGCGAGCTTCAGCCAGTCGATCGCCTACGCGCACGGGCTGGGACTGATCGGCGACGAGACGGCCGGGTTCGTGGCCCGGCACGCCCGCAAGCTCGACGACGCCGTGGACCCGGACGGCGACCTGCGGTTCGAGTACTTCGGACTGCGCACGGTGGCCGACCGCTACCTGCTGCGGCACCCGCAGTCGCGGCTGGTGGTGGAGACGCCGCAGTACTGGCTGCTGCGGGTGGCCTGCGGGCTGTCCCGCACCCCGGGCGAGGCGGTCGGCTTCTACCGGCTGATGTCCAGCCTGGCGTACCTGCCCAGCTCCCCCACGCTGTTCAACTCCGGCACCCGGCACACCCAGATGTCGTCGTGCTTCCTGGTCGACTCGCCGCGCGACGAGCTGGACTCGATCTACGAGCGGTACCACCAGGTGGCGAAGCTGTCGAAGTTCTCCGGCGGCATCGGCATCTCCTGGTCGCGGGTACGCGGCCGGGGCGCGCTGATCCGGGGCACCAACGGGCGCTCCAACGGCATCGTGCCGTTCCTCAAGACGCTCGACGCCGGGGTGGCCGCGGTCAACCAGGGCGGCCGGCGCAAGGGCGCGGCCTGCGTCTACCTGGAGCCGTGGCACCCGGACGTGGAGGAGTTCCTGGAGCTGCGGGACAACACCGGCGAGGAGTCGCGGCGTACGCACAACCTCAACCTGGCCAACTGGATCCCGGACGAGTTCATGCGCCGGGTCGAGGCCGACGGCGAGTGGTCGCTGGTCGACCCGTCGGACGCCCCGGAGCTGCCCGACCTGTACGGCGAGGCGTTCGACGCCGCGTACCGGGCGGCGGAGAAGAACGCGGTCCGCACGGTCCGGGCCCGGGACCTGTACGGGCGGATGATGCGCACGCTCGCGCAGACCGGCAACGGCTGGATGACGTTCAAGGACGCCGCGAACCGGCTGTCCAACCAGACCGGCGAGCCGGGCAACGTGATCCACCTGTCCAACCTGTGCACCGAGATCCTGGAGGTCAACGACGACGCCGAGACGGCGGTGTGCAACCTCGGCTCGGTGAACCTCGGCGCCCACGTCACCGCCGACGGCGTGGACTGGGAGCGGCTGCGCGCCACGGTCCGCACCGCCGTGGTGTTCCTCGACCGGGTGATCGACATCAACTACTACCCGGCCGAGCAGGCGGCGGCGTCGAACCCGCGCTGGCGGCCGGTCGGGCTCGGGCTGATGGGGTTGCAGGACGCGTTCTTCACGCTGCGCCTGCCGTTCGACTCGGCGCAGGCCAAGGAGCTGTCCACCCGCGTGCAGGAGGAGATCCTGCTGACCGCGCTGGAGACCTCCGCCGGGCTGGCCGAGCGGTTCGGGCCGCATCCGGCGTACCCGCAGACCCGGGCCGCGAAGGGTGACCTGCACCCGGACCTGTGGGGCGCGGAGCCGGCGCAGGCCGGACGGTGGGCGGCGCTGCGCGAGCGGATCGCCGTCCACGGGCTGCGCAACTCACTGCTGGTGGCGATCGCGCCGACCGCCACCATCGCCTCCATCGCCGGCTGCTACGAGTGCGTGGAGCCGCAGGTGTCCAACCTGTTCAAGCGCGAGACCATGTCCGGGGAGTTCCTCCAGGTCAACACGTACCTGGTGCGGGAGCTGAAGGCGCGCGGCCTGTGGACACCGCAGGTCCGCGACCGGATCAAGCGGGCCGAGGGCTCGGTGCAGGACATCACCGAGCTGCCCGCGCCGGTGCGGGAGCTGTTCCGCACCGCCTGGGAGCTGCCGCAGCGGGCGCTGATCGACCTGGCCGCCGCGCGGGCGCCCTTCATCGACCAGTCCCAGTCGCTGAACCTGTTCCTGAGCGCGCCGACCATCGGCAAGCTGTCCTCGATGTACCTGTACGCCTGGAAGGCCGGGCTGAAGACCACCTACTACCTGCGTTCCCGTCCCGCCACCCGCATCCAGCAGGCCACCGTCGCGCCGGTGCTCGCCCCGGTCTCCGGCGTGGTCTCCGCCGTGAGCGACGACGAGGCGCTGGCCTGTTCCCTGGAGAACCCCGAGAGCTGCGAGGCATGCCAGTGACCACCACCGCACCGACCCGGCACATGCTGCTCGACCCCGGCATGGACCTGACCCTGCGGCCGATGCGCTACCCGCGCTTCTTCGACCGGTTCAAGGACGCGATCAAGAACACCTGGACGGTCGAGGAGGTGGACCTGCACTCGGACCTCGCCGACCTGGCGAAGCTGTCCCCGGCCGAGCGGCACCTGGTGTCGCGGCTGGTGGCGTTCTTCGCCACCGGCGACACCATCGTCGCCAACAACCTGGTGCTCAACCTCTACCAGCACGTCAACTCCCCGGAGGGCCGGCTCTACCTGTCCCGGCAGCTGTTCGAGGAGGCGGTGCACGTCCAGTTCTACCTGAACCTGCTCGACACGTACGTGCCGGACGAGAAGGAACGGTTCGCCGCGTTCGACGCGGTGGAGAACATCCCGTCGATCGCCCGCAAGGCCGAGTTCTGCTTCCGGTGGATCGACTCGATCTTCGAGCTGCGCGAGCTGCGGACCCGCGCGGACCGGCGGGCGTTCCTGCTCAACCTGATCTGCTTCGCCGCGTGCATCGAGGGCCTGTTCTTCTACGGCGCGTTCGCCTACGTCTACTTCCTGCGCTCCCGGGGACTGCTCAACGGGCTGGCCTCCGGCACCAACTGGGTGTTCCGGGACGAGTCGATGCACATGGCGTTCGCCTTCGACGTGGTGGAGACCGTACGCGCCGAGGAGCCGGACCTGTTCGACGACGAGATGGAGCGGCAGGTGAAGGAGATGCTGGCCGAGGCGGTGGAGTGCGAGGTGAGCTTCGCCGAGGACCTGCTGGGGCAGGGCGTGCCCGGGATGTCACTGGCCGACATGCGCGAATACCTCCAGCATGTGGCCGACCGGCGCCTCGCAGTGCTCGGCATCGCCCCCATGTACGGCAGCGGCAACCCGTTCGCGTTCATGGAGTTGCAGGACGTGCAGGAGCTGTCCAACTTCTTCGAGCGCCGGGTGTCGGCGTACCAGGTCGGGGTGACCGGCTCGGTCACCTTCGACGACGACTTCTGAGCGCCGCCCCCGCCCCGGCCGTCACGGCCGGGGCGGGACCGGGCTCTCGCCGGGCAGCGCCGTCGCCCGGACCCGCCCGATCAGCGCCACCACGGCGACCGCCATCACGGCCACCACCACGAACGCGCTGCGCAGGTCCAGGGCGCCGGCGAGCAGGCCGATCACCGGCGCCGCGAGCAACGCGCCCGGCCACTGGCCCATCGCCACCACCGAGACGCCCTCACCCGAGGTGAGGCCGGGCTGCTCGCCGGCGAAGCCGAGCACCGTCGGGGTCACGCACGCCAGGCCGAAGCCGAGCAGTCCGAAGCCGGCCATCACCGCGACCGGATGGGGGTACGCCACCGGCAGCGCCACACCGACGGTGGCGACGAGCGCGGACAGCCGGACGAAGCGGATCCGCCCGAACCGGCCGGCCAGCCGGTCGCCGAACAGCCGGGCGACGGTGGCGGCCAGCGACAGGCAGGTGTACGTGGCCGCGGCGAGCACCGCGGCAGCGCCCGCGACCTCGGTCGCGTACAGCGCGCTCCACTGTGCGCCGGCCATCTCGATGAACGAGGCGAGGAACGCGATCACCGCGAGCAGCAGCAACTGCGGGGTGAACCGGTCGCGCAGCCGCCGCCGGTCCTCGCCGTCCTTCGTCTCCTGCCGGGGCGTGTCAGGCAGCCAGCGGTGCGTACCGACCAGCAGCGCTCCCAGCAGGACGCTGGTGACAGCCATCTGCGCCGACGGGGACATCCCGATCGCCGCGGCGCCGGTGCCGCACAGGCCACCGGCCAGCATGCCGATGCTGAAGCCGGCGTGGAAGGTGGACAGGATGGGCCGCCCGTAGCGCTTCTGCACCTCGACCGACTGGGCGTTCATCGGCGTGGCCAGCAGGTTCGCCGCGAAGCCCCAGACCGCCAGCCCGCCGACAAGCGCCACCACTGTGGTGGACGCGGCCAGCAGCGGCGCGTTGACCAGGATCAGCGCCGCCCCGGCCAGCGCCAGCCGGCGGGTGTTGATCCGGCTGATCAGCACCGCCACCACGACCAGGGAGACCAGCTCCCCGGCGTTCGTGGCGATGTTGGCCAGGCCCCAGCCGGTGTTGCCGACGCCTACCGCGTCCCGCACCTCCGGCACGCGGGCCGACCACCCGCCGATGGCCAGGCCCATGATGACGAAGAGCAGCGCCACCGACCAGCGGGCCCGTACGGCCGAGCGTGGCACCGGCGGCGCGGGCTGCTCCGTCGTGTGCTGGTTCGTCGAGGTGTCCGTCATGGTCGTCGTACCTCTCTCCGATCGGTCCGTCGGAACTCCTACCCGATCGCGTGGTCGAGGAAGCACGCACCGTCAGGAAGGTGTACCTCCGCCGGGGTGGTCCCGGGGTCGGTGACGAGCGCCGAGACCACCGCGACGTAGTCGTCGATGAGCCCGCGGACGAGGTCGTCGCCGAAGACACCCCGGTTGCGGATCACCACGCCGCCGGCCCGGTCGTCGTCCACCACGACGATCGGTGAGCCCCGCTTGACCCAGACGGGCAGGCATTCGGGCGGCACGTCGGCGGCGACCACAGGCGGCGGTGTGCCGGGCGCGGGCCGGGCGGTGATGTCGACCGGCTCCACCCGCAGCCCCGGGCAGTGCAGCACCGGCGACGCCGACGCGGCGGACTGGAACCAGGCGTCGAACAGGTGGTTGTCCGGCCAGGGGCGGATCGCCGCGAAGTCGGGGCGGACCGCCCGGGCCAGCCGGTGGAACGCGGTGGCGTGCGCGACGGCCTCGGCCAGCGAGGCGTGCGCGGCGTCTACCACCGCGCTCATCGGCGCGTCCGCCGCGACCGCGACGGGCAGGTAGACGTTGTTGGTGAACTGGCCGACGAGTTGCCGCGACAGCGGGCTCTCCCGGCCCAGCGTGGTGGTGCCCAGCACCACCCGGGGCCGGCCGGCCCGCCGCGACAGCAGCACCAGGTAGGCGGCGAGCAGCAGCACGTACGGGCTGGTGCGGGCCCGCCGGGCGGCCGGGCGCAGCCGCGCGGTGACCTCGGGCGGGAACGCGAAGCGGGTGGCCACCTCCGCGCTGAGCGCGACGTCCGGCGCCGGTGGCGACGCCGGGAACAACTGGTACGGCTCCACCGGCCGCAGCCGGTCCCGCCAGTACGCGGCCCGGGCGGCGGCGTCGACGCCGTTCCCGGCCTGCTCCGCCTCCTGGAGCGCGGCGAGTGCGGTGTGGTCCACGCCCAGCGGCGGCTGCGGATCGGCCGCGCCGAGCCGGGCCGCGTACGCGTGGCACAGGTCCTCCACCACGACGCGGCACGACCAGCCGTCGGAGACCATGTGGAAGAAGCAGAGCGCGAGCACGTGCTCGGTCTCGGAGAGCCGGACCAGGGCGGCCCGCCACAGCGGCGCCCGGCCGGGGTCGAACTCGTCGTTGCGGTGCGCGTACGCGATCCGCTCGACGCGGGCCTGCTGCTCAGCCGGCGGCAGGCCGGACAGGTCGACGTACTCCAGCGGCGACTCGACGTGCGGCAGGATCCGCACCTCGGGCTCCACGCCGATGCGGTCGAACCGCATCCGCAGCGCGTCGTGCCGGTCCACCACGTCCTGCATCGCCTGCCGCAGCACGTCGACCCGCAGGGTGCCCCGCAGCCGGCGGAACTCCACCACCACGAGCCGGGCGGCACCGGGACGGGCCGGGTCGAGCGCGGTCATGAACTCCCACATCATCTGCTGGCCGGGGGCCAGCGGAAACGTCGTCGGCACTGCGACTCCCCCCGTCAGGCCGCCACCGGCGGCGCGGCCACCGGCGGGACCGGCCGCCGGTCCACCTCGTCCGGCCGGCGGTCCGCCCCGTCCGGCCGGCGGTCCGCCCCGTCCGGCCGGCAGTCCGTCCCGTCCGGCTGGTAATCCGCCTCGTCCGGCGCGCGGAAGCCGGTGAAGAGCAGGTCGGGGCGGCCGAGCCGGAGCGAGGTGACGAACGCGGCCCCGTCGAACAGCGTCTCGATCGCCGCGCAGGCCACCGACTCGGCCACCGCGCGCGGTCCCCGGTCACCGCCGAGCCGGCCGGGTGTCTTCGCGGCGATCACGGCGGCCGCGACGGCCGGCACCGCGAGCAGACTGCGCCCACCGCTGCGCCGGGCGGTCAGCAGCCCGGCCAGCGCGGTCACGGCGAGCGTGCTGGCGGTGTTGAGCACGAACCGGCGCCGGTGCGGGTGGGCGAGGCAGAGCCACTGCTCGGAGCGCCCGTACGTGGTGAACCGGTAGGCGACCGCGCGGAACGTGTCGGCGACGCCGGTGTCGTGGGTGATCACCCCGTCCGGGTCGGTGAGCAGCACGTAACCGGCGTCGGTGAGCAGCAGCCCGAGGTGCAGGTCCTCGCCGCCCAGCGGCATCGGGGAGTCCTCCGGGAATCCGCCGACCGCCTCGAAGACGGAGCGCTTCAGGGCCATGTTCGCCCCGGCGCCCCAGGACACGCGCTCGTAGTGCAGCGGCCGGGTCAGGTCGCCGAGCAGCAGGTACGAGCGGCGCATCACGCGGAAGAACGCGCTGTCGCCGGGCTCGACGACCACCGGGCCGGTGACGCCGGCGACCTCCTCGCCGGAGGCGCGCAGCCGGGCCGCGTACCGGGTGATCAGGTCGGCCGGCACCCGGCAGTCCGAGTCGGTGAACAGCAGCAGGTCGTACCGGGCGTGCCGGACGCCCAGGTTCCGTTTGGCGCCGACGTGCCGGGGGCCGCGCACGTAGCGGGCGCCGTACTCGGCGCAGGCGGCGCGGTGCGCGGCGGCCGCGCCGGGCGCCGAGTCGTCGACGACCACCACCTCCACCGGTTCCGGGCAGTTCGGGGCGGCGTCGCGCAGGCTGCGCAGCTGGCGGCGCATCTCCGCCACCCGGTCCTTGACCGGGATGACGACGGAGACGCCGCGCGTGACGGCGCGGGGTTCGGTCGGTTCGCTCACGTGCGATGCGGATCGGCTCATGTCCCGAGGTTCGACCACCCGGATACAACGCCGATACACGGCGCCGGCCGGGCCGGCTACCGCGTGTGTACCGCTGATGTATCGATGGGCATCAAGGTCGAGGACATGACGACCTCCATCCCTCTCGACCGGCGGCTCGCCGTGGACGGTGGCCGGCCGGTCCGCCCACCCGACCGTCCATGGCCACGCTGGCCGATCCCCGCGCCGGACGCCGCCGGCAACCTCTCCGCGGTGCTGACCGGCGGCCGGTGGGCGATCAGCAGCCCGTCCGTCGGCGGCACCGACCTGTACGAGCGGCGCTTCGCCGCCGACTTCGCCCGCTACGTCGGCACCCGACACTGCGTGCCCGTCGACCACGGGTCGAGCGCCCTGGTGGTGGCCCTGGAGTCACTCGGCCTCGGCTACGGCGAGACGGTGCTCGTACCGGCGCTGACCTGGACCGCCTCCGCGACCGCCGCGCTGCGCGCCGGCCTGGTCCCGGTGCTCGTCGACGTCGACCGGGACACCGGCTGCGTCGGGCCGGACGACATCGACCTGTCGGTGGACCCGCGTGCCGTGGTCGCCGTGCACTGGGCCTCCAACATGGCCGACGTGCCGGCGATCGACGCGGTCACCCGGCCGCGCGGCATCTCCGTCGTGGAGGACTGCGCGCAGGCCCACGGCGCCACCTGGCAGGGCCGCCAGGCCGGCTCGCTCGGCCGGCTCGGCTGCTTCAGCTTCCAGCACGGCAAGGTGCTCACCTGCGGTGAGGGCGGGGCCGTGGTCACCGACGACGACACGCTCGCGCCGGTGCTCGAGGAACTGCGGGCCGACTCGCGCCGCTACCGCGGCGACCGGACGCCGGCCGGCGAGCTGGACCTGGAGGAGAGCGCCGGTGTGCAGGGCGCCAACTTCTGCCTGAACGAGTTCTCCGCCGCCGTTGCCTGCGCGCAACTGACCACGCTGGACGAGCAGCACGACGTGCGCAACCACCACTACCGGCTGCTCGGCGAGCTACTGGACGGCGTCGACGGGGTACGGCTGCTGCAACCGGCGCCGGGCCAGACGCGCATCTCGATCTACGAGGGCACGATCGTCTTCGACGAGCTGCCGGCCGGCATGGACAACGCTGCCGTGGCCGCCGCGCTCACCGCCGAGCTGGGCCGGCGCTTCTACTGCACCGACGAGCCGCTGCACCGCAGCCGGCTGCTCCAGCCGTGGACGAAGCCGCTGCTCGCGCCGCTGGCCGAACGCTTCGCGGCGATCCACCGGGAGCGCACGTACCCCGACACCGAGTGGCTCGCCGCCCACACCGTCCAGACACACCACAGCACCTTCCTCGGCACCGAACAGGACATGGAGGACATCGCCGCCGCCGTCACCAAGGTGCTCACCCGCTGAACCGCGCCGTCCCGGCGCACCAGAGAAGGAGTCTTCCCGTGACCGTCACCCAACGCGAGACCTCGCACGCCCCGACCCCGTCCCCCGACACGGACGCGCCCGTCGGCGTGTGGCTCAACGGCGCCCGCGGTTCGGTCGCCACCACCGCGATCACCGGTCTGCTGGCGCTGCGCGCCGGCATGGCCGACTCGACCGGCTGCGTCACCGACACCGGCATGCTGCGCGACGCGCCGCTGGCGAGCTGGAACGACCTGGTGGTCGGCGGGCACGACATCGTCGACACCCCGCTGGAGAAGAAGGCCGAGTCGCTCGTCGACTCCGGAGTCATCCCGGCGCCGGTGCTGGCCGCCGTGCGCGGCAGCCTGCCCGAGGTCGAGCAGAACCTGCGCACCGGGTACGACGCGCGTACCGAGACCGCGCCGCTGGCCGAGGTGGTCGACCGGCTGGCCGGCGACATCGAGGAGTTCCGCAGCCGTTACGGGCTGTCCCGGGTCGTCGTCATCAACGTGTCCTCGACCGAGCCGCCGGCCGACCACCGGCCCGAGTACGACGACCTGGACGCGCTGACCCGCGCCATGGCCGACCCGGACGACAAGGCGCTACCGGCCAGCTCGGTGGTCGCGTACGCGGCGTTCCAGGCCGGTTGCGGCTTCGTCGACTTCACCCCGTCCACCGGGGCCCGGCTGCCCGCGCTGGAGATGATGGCGCAGCGGGAGCGCGTGCCGTTCGCCGGCTCCGACGGCAAGACCGGGGAGACGCTGCTGCGTACCGCCCTGGCGCCGATGTTCACCTCCCGCGCCCTGCACGTGCTCTCCTGGGCCGGGGTGAACCTGCTCGGCGGCGGCGACGGCGCGACGCTGGAGGATCCGCGCAACGCGCGCAGCAAGCTCAGCTCGAAGTCGGGCGTGCTGCCCGCGCTGCTGGGTGAGGACGTCACCGCCCCGCTGCACATTGACAACGTGCCGGACCTGGGCGACCACAAGACCGCCTGGGACCACGTCTCGTTCGAGGGGTTCCTGGGCGTCCGGATGTCCATGCAGCTGACCTGGAGCGGGGTCGACTCCACGCTGGCCGCCCCGCTCGTGCTCGACCTGGCCCGGCTGACCGCCGCGGCGCACCGGGCCGGCCACGTCGGCCCGATCGAGGAGCTGGGGTTCTTCTTCAAGGACCCGATCGGCACCGACGAGCACGCGCTGGCCGAGCAGGCGCAGGCACTCGCCTCCTGGGCCAACGGTCTGGACGGCCGCGCCGGCAGCTGACCTTCGTACCGGCCGCCGGCGCGGCACCCTCCGCGCCGGCGGCCCCGCCCCACGTACCCGCATCGAGGAGTCCCCCATGTCCCACCACGTCCCGAACGCGCCGGACCGGCCGACCACGGATCCGGTGTGGACGCCGATCCTGACCGGCCTGCACGCGACCGCGCTGGACTGTCTCCAGACGAGCTTCGCCCTGCTGGCCGACCATGCGAACGGGTCCGGCAGCCACCTCGCCCTCGGCGCCCGGTACGGGTTCCGCACCCGGGACCAGGACGGCCTGGTCACAGTCGAGGCGACCTCGGACGACCGGGCCGCCGAGGCGGTCGACCTCCTGGGCCTGCGGGTCGAGGGCCGGTGGATGCAGCTCGACGGCCCGCAGGTGCGGCGGCTGTGCGCGCCCGGCCAGCCGCTCTACGTCACCGCCGACGCGTACGACCTGCCCTGGTGCCCCTACCACGAACACGAACACATGCGGCACAGCTTCCTCGTCACGGCCGCCGCGCCGGACGAGGTCACAGTGGTCGACGCGTACCACAACGACACCGCCTGGGGCCCCGCGCGTCCCGGCGTGTGGCGGCTGCCCGCCGCCGCGTTCGACACGGCGCTGGCCGGCGGCGCGCACACCCTGGCGGTGACGGCGCACCCGGCCCCGGAGATCGACGTGCCCGCCATGCTCGCCGGCAACGCCGCCCGGGCCGGCCGGGCCCGCCCGGAGATCGACAACTACCTGACCCGCACCGGCGCCGCCCTGGACACCGTGGCCGGGCTGCACCGCTTCGTCCTCGACGTCTGGCTGCTGGCCCGCGCCCGCGACCTGCACGAACGCTGGCTCGCCGCGGTCGCGCCGGAGGCCGCAGCCGCGCTGGCCGGGCAGGCCGCGCGCTGGCAGCAACTCGCCACGCGCAGCTACGTGGCGCTGCGGCGGGCCCAGGCGGGCCGGCCGGCCGCGCCGGAACTGGCGGACGCGCTCGGCGAGCTGATCGCCGACCACCTGGCCGCGCTGGAGTCGATCGCCGGGCCGCCCGGCACGACCGGCGACGCCGCCGCGCCGCCAGCGCCGGAGAGGGCCGGTGACGACGGGGTACGCGCGGCGGTGCTCGGCGCGCTCGGCGACACCCTGGACCTGGACGGCTCGGCCCTGCGCACCACCGACGTGCTCCGGGAACTCCCCGGCTTCGACTCGTTCCGGCTGGTCGACGTCATCGACCGGGTCGAACGCCGGCTCGGCGTCGAGGTGCCGGCCACCGCGCTGTCAGCGGCCGACCTGCGCGACGTCGGCTCCCTGTGCGCCATGTTCGGCGCCGCCACCGGAGGTACCCGATGAGTACCGAACTGCTGCACGACCTGCTGGACCGCACCGCCGGCGCGCGCCCCGACGCGCCCGCCGTCGGGGACGGGACCGTCGAGTTCACGTACCGTCAGGTCCGGGCCGACAGCCTGCGCCTGGCCGGCTGGCTGCGCGGGCAGGGCGTCCGACGCGGCGACCGGGTGCTGGTGGCGCTGCCCGCCGACGCGGCCCTGCCGGCGCTGCTGTACGCGGTCGCCCGGGCCGGCGCGGTCTTCGTCGTCCTCCGGACGCCGGCCCCCGAGGTCGCCCTCGCCCACGTGCTCGACGACGCCGAGCCGGGCCTGGTCCTCACCGACGACCCGGTCCTGACCGGCCTGTCCCGCGCCCGCGGCGTCCCGGTGCGCGGCGCGGCCGAGGCGCGCCGCGCCGCGTCCGGCGTGGCCATCGGCGGCGCGCCCGCCGGTCCGGCCCCGCTCGCTGTCGACCCGGTCTGCCTGATCTACACCTCCGGCAGCACCGGCATGCCGAAGGCCGTGGTGTCCACGCACGCCCAGGTCACGTTCGCGGTCCGGGCGATCCAGTCGGAGCTGCGCTACCGGCCCGACGACGTGGTGCACGTCCTGCTGCCGCCGTCGTTCGACTACGGCCTCTACCAGATCTTCCTCAGCACCGTGGCCGGCGCCCGGCTGCGCCTCGGTGATCCCGGGGACACCGGTGGCCGCCTGCTGGCGACCCTCGTCGAGTCCGGCGCCACGGTGCTGCCCTGCGTACCGTCGCTCGCGATCAACCTGCTGCGGCTGCTCGGCCGGGCCGGCGCGCCGCGCCCGCCGCTGCGCCTGCTCACCAACACCGGCGCGGCCATGCCGCCGGAGGTGCTGGCCGGCCTGCGCCGGCTGCTGCCCGGCCTGAGCGTCCAGCTGATGTTCGGCCTCACCGAGTGCAAACGCGCGGCGATCATGCCGCCGGACGCCGACCTGCGCCGGCCCGGCGCCTGCGGGCGGGCGCTACCAGGCACCGAGATCTTCACAGTCGACGCCGCAGGGCGGCGTCAGCCACCGGGCGTCCGCGGCGAGCTGGTGGTACGCGGCCCGCACGTGATGGCCGGCTACTGGCGGCGGCCCGAACTGACAGCGCAACGCTTCCGCCGCGCCCACGGGCTGTTCCCGCAGCTGCACACCGGCGACCACGGTCACGTGGACGCCGACGGGTACGTCCACTTCGCCGGCCGGCGCGACGACGTCTACAAGGAGAAGGGCACCCGGGTCAGCGCCACCGAGGTGGAGGCCGCCGCGTACCGGGTCGACGGCGTGGACGCGGCCGGGGTGCTGCCGCCGGCCGACGGCCGCGACGGCGCGACGCTGTTCGTGGTGGCCGAGCTGACCCCCGCCGACGTGCTGCGCCGGCTGCGGGAACAGCTGGAGGAGATGAAGGTGCCGGCGCGCTGCGTCGTGCTGCCCGACCTGCCGCTGACCGGCAACGGCAAGGTGGACCGGCGGGCGCTGGCCCGGCTGGCGGGTGAGCACCGTGGCTGACCTGCCCTTCGACACCCCCGCGTACCGCTACGACCTGGCCCGGGTACGCGCCAGCCACGCCACCCTGGTCGCCGCGCTGCCCGCACCCAGCCGGCTGTTCTACTCGCTCAAGGCCAACCCGCACCCGGCGCTGGTCGCGGCGCTGCACACCGCCGGCTGCGACGCCGAGATCTGCTCCCCGGGCGAACTCGCAGCGGCGCTGCGGGCCGGCGTTCCGGGCGACCGGATGCTCTACACCGGACCCGGCAAGCGCGACGCCGAGGTGGCCGGGGCGGTACGCGCCGGGGTCCGCTGGTTCTCCGTCGACTCGCCGGCCGGCCTCGACCAGGCCGACCGGATCGCCGCCGCGCACGGCGTCGAAGTGCACTGCCTGCTGCGCGTGAACGACCGGGTGCCCAACCCGGGCCAGGGGCTGACCATGACCGGCGTCGCGTCGCAGTTCGGCGCCGACGTCGACTGGATCGAACAGGAACCGCAGCGGTTCCGCTCCCGCCCGTCGGCCCCGGTACGCGGATTCCACCTCTACACCGGCAGCAACGTCGACTCGGTGGACGCGCTGGTGGCCCAGTTCACCGCGGCGGCGCGTACCGCCCGGCGGCTGCGGGACCTGCTCGGCATCGACCTCACCCTGCTCGACCTCGGCGGCGGCTTCGGCGCGCCGTTCGCCCGGCCCGGCCACAACGCGGACCTGACCGGCCTCGCCGACCGGGTCGCCACGGCGCTGGACGACCTCTTCCCCGCCTGGCGCGACGGCACCCCCGAGGTGGCCTTCGAGTCGGGGCGGTTCCTCACCGCCACCGCCGGCACGCTGCTGACCCGCGTGCTGGACGTCAAGCGGTCGCAGGGCACGCCGGTGGTGGTGCTGGAGTCAGGCATCAACCACCTCGGCGGGATGTCCGGCCTGCGCCGGCTACCGCCGCTCGTACCCGCCCTGCACACCGCCGACGGCCGCGACGGCGCGCCGCTGGAGGCCGCGATCGTCGCCGGGCCGCTGTGCACGCCGCTGGACACCTGGGCCCGCGCCGCGAACCTGCCCGACGTACGGCCGGGCGACGTGCTCGCCGTGCCGAACGTCGGGGCGTACGGGCTCTCGGCGAGCCTGCTGGCCTTCCTCGGCCACCCCGCGCCGGTCGAGGTCGTCTGCGACGGCGACCGTGTCGTCGAGACGTCCCGGCTGACCCTGACGCGGCACCCGGTCGACACACCGGGCGCCACTGCCGAACCCCGAGAAGAAAGGTGACGTCATGAACGCCGAATTCACCGAACTGCTCCGCCCGTTCCTCAAGTTCGCCGGGCCGGACGAGATCACCGAGGACGCCCGCCTGCGCGACCTCGGCCTGGACTCCATGCGCGAGATCGAGCTGCTGTTCGCCATCGAGGACACGTTCGGGGTCGCCGTGCCCGACGACAAGCTCGTCGACTCCACCTTCGCCACCGCCGGTGGACTGTGGAGCGTGGTCGAGGAGCTGCGCACCCCGGTCGGCGGTGGTTCCCGATGACCGCGGCCGCCGGGTACGCCCCGGCCGTCGAGACCGTCGCCGACATCGCGGCGGAGCACGCCCGCCAGTCCGATGAGAACGCCGCCTTCCCCACCGAGGCGCTGACCGCCATGCGCCGTACCGGGCTGCTGGGGCTGCTGGTCCCGGCCGCCGAGGGCGGCGCCGGCGGGACACTGCCGGACCTGGTCGACGTCACACTGGCGCTGGGCCGGGTGGACATGTCGGTGGCGATGGTCTTCGCCATGCACTGCCAGCAGGTCGCCGCGATCACCGCGTACGGCGGGGAGAAGCTGCGTGCCGAGGTGCTGCCGGCGGTGGCCCGGGGCGAGCGGTATCTCGGCTCGGTCACCACCGAGGCCGGCAAGGGCGGCCACCTGCTGACCTCCGAGTCGGCGCTGGAGCACGACGGCGAGATGCTGCGGATCGACCGTCAGGCCCCGATCGTGACAGGCGGCCCGTACGCGGACGCCTTCCTCATCACCACCCGCGCGCCGGGCGCCGGCTCCGCCGCCCAGGTGGACCTGGTCTACGCCGACCGGGACCAGGTGGAGATCGAGGTGACCGGCGGGTGGCGCCCGCTGGGCATGCGGGCCACGCACAGCGTCCCGATGCGGCTGCGCGGCGCGGTGCCGCAGTGGCAGGTCATCGGCGAGCACGGCGGGTTCCGGGAGATCGCCACCCGGGTCTTCGCGCCGCTGGCGCACGTGGGCTGGTCGGCGGCCTGGATCGGGGCGGCGGCCGGGGCGTACGGCCGGGTGCTGCGGCACGCCCGCAGCGAGGCGGGACGGCGGCAGTTCGCCCCCTCCTCCGAGCTGGTGCTGCTGCGGCTGGCCGGCATCCGCGCCCGGCTGGACGCGGCGCACGCGCTGCTGCGGCACACCGTCTCGGTGGTCACCGACGCGCCGGACATGTCGGCGGCGCCGGTGCAACTGCTGCTCAACACGTTGAAGATCCGGGCGGCCGAGGAGTCCTTCGCCGCCGCCGACGAGCTGGTCGAGCTGACCGGCCTGCGCCACGGCTACCTGACCGACTCGCCGCTGACGCTGGAGCGCACCTTCCGGGATCTGCGCTCGGCCTCGCTGAACTACGCCAACGACCGGCTGCGCCTGGCCAACGGGGCGCTGTCGCTGCGCGACCCGGGGGTGCGTCTTGCCTGAGCCGACGCCCGCCGGGGACGACGCCGCCGCGGTGCGGGCGGCCCTGTCCGGGGTGGACCCCACCGACCCCGGCGCCGTGTGGCGCGCGCTGGGCGTCGCCGGGATCATCGAGGCGCTCTACCCGGACGGCGTCCAGCCGGACCCCCGGCGGCTGTCGGCGTTGCTCACCGAGCTGGACGCCCGGTGCCCGCTCGGCGTGACGCTGTCGGTCTGCGTCCAGGTCGCCACAGTGCTGCCGCTGCTGGCCGGCGCGACCGGCCCGGCGGACGCCGCGCGACGCGGGATGCTGCGCGGCGAGACGCTGGTGGCGCTGGCCGTCACCGACGCCGCCGGGTCGGGCTCGGACCTGCTCGACGCCACGACCCGGGTGAAGCCCGGCGACGACGGCGCCGTCCTGGACGGCGGCAAGGACTGGATCACCAACGCGACGAGCTGCGATGCGGCGCTGGTGCTGGCCCGGCACCGCGAGGCGCGGCACTTCACCAGCTTCTGCTGGGTGCTGGTGCCCGCCGCCGCGCCCGGCGTGACTGCCGAGTCCGCCGGCCGGGCGTTCGCCGGGTCCGGCGTGGGCCACCTGCGCTTCGCCGGCGTCGCGCTCGACCCGGACGCCGTGCTGGGCCGCCCCGGCCGGGCGCTGGCCGGGTTCGCCCGGCAGGTCGGCGTCGAACGGGTCGCCGGAGCGCTGTGGGCCCGGGCGATGTGCCACCGGATGCTTACCGGCCTGCACGACTGGCTGCGGCGGCGGCCGGCCGGGACGGGCACGCTGTGGGACCGCCCGGCGGTCCGCGAGCGGTACGCCCGGTGCCTGGTCGCCACGCACCAGCTCGACGCGCTGTGCGCGCCGCTGCTGGACGCGCCGGCGGCCGTCCCGTCCGCGGTCACCGGGATGCTGCTCAAGGTCAGCGCCGCCGAGACCGTGGACCGGGTCGCCGCCGAGGCGGTGCGCCTGCGCGGCGCGGACGCGTTCCGCGACGGCGGGGAGGCGCAGCTGCGCACCGAGGCGGCCATGTTCGGCATCGCCGGTGGCGCCACCGGCGCGATGCTCGCCGGCATCGCCGACCACGCCGACGAGCTGGCGGGCGCGGTGACCTGAGCGCGGCGTCCCGCGCGCGGCGGCGCCGGAAGACCGATCGACGACAGCACAGTGAAGGGAGCAACGCCGTGAGTCTCTACTCCTGGTTCGAGCGGACCGTGGCACGCGTGCCCGAAGCGGTCGCGCTGGAGGTCGGCGGGGAGCCGGTGACCTACCGCCGGCTGCGCGACCTCGCCGACGGCCTCGCCGGGCGGATCCACGCCGAGGTGGGCCACCGTCCGCGCGCGGTCGGCCTGCTGGCCGCCCGCAGCCTGCCCGCGTACGCCGGTTATCTGGCCGCGCTGCGCGCCGGAGCGGTGGTGGTGCCGCTCAACCCGGCCTTCCCACCGGCCCGCACCGCCCGGCTGTGCCGGGACGCGGGCGTGGACGCGCTCGTGGTCGACGACGCGGGCGCGGCGACCGCGGCGCAGGTCGCGGGCGACGCGGTGACGGTACGCCTCGACGGCGCGCCCGCCGCCCCGCCGCCGGCCGCGCCGGTGGCGCCGGACGACGTGGCGTACCTGCTGTTCACGTCCGGCTCGACCGGGCGGCCCAAGGGCGTGCCGGTCCGGCACCGCAACGTGGACGCGTTCCTCGCGTACTGCCGGGACCGCTACCCGGTCGGCCCGGGTGACCGGCTGTCGCAGACCTTCGACCTGACCTTCGACCCGTCCGTGTTCGACATGTTCGTCGCCTGGGGCGGCGGCGCCACGCTCGTGGTGCCACAGCCGGACGAGGTACTGACGCCGGTGCGGTTCGTCAACGAACGACGGATCACGCACTGGTTCTCGGTGCCCTCGGTGGTCTCGCTGGCCCGCCGGATGCGGATGCTCTCCCCCGGCGCCATGCCCGGCCTGCGGCACAGCCTCTTCGCCGGCGAGCCGCTGACGCTGGAGCAGGCGCGGGCGTGGGCCGACGCGGCGCCGGGCAGCGTGGTGGAGAACCTCTACGGTCCCACCGAGCTGACCGTGACGTGCACCGGTCACCGGCTGCCGGCGGATCCGGCGGCCTGGCCGGCGACCTCCAACGGCACCGTCCCGATCGGCGACGCGCACCCCGGGCTGGACGCGATCCTGCGCGCCGAGGACGGCACCGTCGGCGTGGACGACGGTGAGCTGTGCGTGCACGGGCCGCAGCGGTTCGACGGCTACCTCGACCCGGCCGACGACGAGGGCCGGTTCGTCACGTACGCGGAGCGCCGGTACTACCGCACCGGTGACCGGGTCCGCCGCGAGCGCGGCACGTTCGTGCACCACGGGCGCCTGGACGACCAGGTGAAGCTGCGCGGCTACCGGATCGAGCTGGGCGAGATCGAGATGGTCCTGCGCGGCCACCCGGGGGTGCAGGACGCGGTGGTGCTGGCGTTCGGCACGGGCGACGACCTCTCCCTGCGCGCGGTCTACACCGGCGCCGCCGGGATCACCGACGAGCTGACCCGCAGGTGCGCCGAGCGCCTGCCCGCCTACATGGTGCCGGCGCGGATCCACCACGTGGCCGCGCTGCCCACGAACGCCAACGGCAAGACCGACCGGCGGCGGGCCGCCGACCTGGTCGGCAGCGCGACGAGAGGAGCACGGTGATGACCGGCACAGGGAACGGACAGGACCAGGAGCGGGCGTTCCGGTCGGTGGCCGGGCGCTTCGCCACCGGGGTGGCGGTGGCGACAGCCGTCGGGCCCGACGGCCCGGTGGGGATGACCGTCAACTCGTTCACCACCGTGTCGCTGTCGCCCCGGATGCTGCTGGTCTGCCTGCGGCGGGACTGCCGGCTGCTCGGCGCGGTGCGTCGTACCGGCCGGTTCGCGGTGACTGTGCTCGGCGACGACCAGCGCGAGGAGGCGGCCTGGTTCGCCAGCCGGGGCCGCCCGGCGGGCGCCGACGGCTTCGCGGGTGTGGCCTACGACGACGAGCGGGCGACCGGCTGCCCGCGGCTGACCGACGGGGTGGCGTACTTCGGCTGCGAGGCGGTCTCCGCCGACCCGGCCGGGGACCACGCGGTACTGATGGGCGCGGTCCGCTCGGCGGGCCTGCTCCGGCCGACCCCGCCACTGCTGTTCGTGGACGGCGGCTACGCACGGGTCGCCGCGCCGCGGGAAGCGCAGGTGGCGCGATGAGCATCGGCGCCGCTCCCGGCGACCTGCGCCACCTGAGCCTGCGCGCGGCGCGGGCCGGGGCGGACGCGATCCGCGAGGCGCGGGGCCGGGGCTTGCAGACCGAACACAAGGGCGGCGCGGCCCAGGACCCGGTGACCACCGCCGACCACGCCAGCGAGCGGGCCATCCTCGGCCTGCTCGCCCGGGACCGGCCGCAGGACGCCGTCCTGGCCGAGGAGTCCGGTGCCAGCGCCGGCTGCTCCGGGCTGCGCTGGATCGTCGACCCGCTCGACGGCACGCTGAACTTCAGCCACGGTGCGAGCCGGTACGCGGTGAGCATCGCGGTGGCGACCGGCTGCGACGTGGGCGACGGCCAGGTGGTCGCGGCCACCGTCCTGCAACCGGCCACCGGCGCCTGCCTGGTGCTCGACGACGGCGGCGCGCTCGACGGCGACGCCCCGGTCGCGGTCAACCGGGGGGCCCGGCCGGGGCACGCCCTGGTGGCGTTCGCGGTGCCGAACGCGCCCGGGCCGCGACGGCGGGCGTACCAGGCGCTCGTCGGCGTCGCGCCCCGGGTCGCCGACCTGCGCAACACCGGCTCCACCGTCTGCGACCTGGCGGCCGTGGCCCGCGGCGAACTGGACGCGTTCGTCAGCTTCGACCCCGCGCCGTGGGACATCGCGGCCGGCGCGGCGCTGGTCGAGGCCGCCGGCGGGGTGAGCCGGCGGTGGCGCCACGACGGGTTCGAGGTCTTCGGCACCGGCGCGCCGGCCGTGGTGGCCGCGCTGGCCGGCTGGCTGGGCGACGACGGTACGGACGGCCGCGACGGCACCGACGACATCGACACCGACGAGGAGAGGGGAACCGACGATGACCGGCAGCGATGAGTTCCGGCTGGCGCTGGTGGGGGCGGGCCGGATGGGCCACCACCACCTGCGCGCCCTGGCCGACCACCGGAGCGTCCGGATCCGGTACGTGGTCGATCCGGTTCCGGCGGCACGGGAGGCGGTCACCGCGGCCGGGCTGCCCGCGTACCCGAGCGTGGAGGACCTGCTCGCGGACGCCGCGCCGGACGGTCTCCTGGTGACCGCGCCCACCGGGCGGCACGGCGCGCTGGTCGCGGCCGCCGCCAAGGCCGGGCTGCCGGTGCTGTGCGAGAAGCCGGCCGGGCTCGACCCGGCCGGGGCGGCCGAGGCGGGGCGGGTCGCCGCCGCCGCCGGGATCCCGTTCCAGGTCGCCTACTGGCGCCGGTTCGTCCCGCAGCTGTGCCGGCTGCGGGAGCGGATCGCCGGCGGCGAACTCGGCGAGGTGCTGTTCGTGGCCGCGGCGCAGTGGGACGGCGAGCCGCCCGCGGCGGCGTTCCGCACCGGCAGCGGCGGGATCTTCGTGGACATGGGCGTGCACGAGTTCGACCAGATCCGGTGGCTGACCGGGCAGGAGATCGACCGGGTCGCGGTGCAGCCGGCCGGTCCGGTAACCGACCCGGCGGTACGCGGCCGGGACGTGGACAGTGCCCAGGCGTTGCTCGGCCTGTCCGGCGGCGGCACCGCGCTGGTCTCGCTCGGCCGGCACCACCGCGGCGGCGACATGGCGACGGTGGAGGTCTTCGGCACCCGCGACCACGAGCGGCTGGCCTTCCTCGACCCGGCCGACGGGGACGCCACCATGTACGCGGCCCTGGCCCGCCAGGCGGAGGACTTCGCCGTGCTGGTCCGGGAGGGCCGGTCGGCGGGCGCCGGGGTGACGGACGCGGTGGCGGTGCTCGACGCGGCGCGGCGGGCGACGGCGCAACTGACTCCGGGTCACGAAGTACACACCGATCAGTGATTACTTGCACCATCTGGGAGCGATGCATTCCCCGGCCGAAGGTGGGAAACCCAGCCTTACACACCACACTGTGGACGGTGCGCCGGAGCGGGGGACGACATCCATGCGGTTCAGTGTTCTCGGTCCGTTGAGCCTGTACGCGGGCGACCGCCCCGTCATGCTGACCGGCACCAAGCCCCGCCTCCTGCTCGCCGTGCTGCTGCTGAGTCCGGGGCGCACGGTCGCCACCTCCCGGCTGGTCGACGGCCTCTGGCCGGAGTCGCCGCCCGCGTCGGCGGTACGCAACCTGCGCACGTACGTGCACCGGCTGCGGCAGACGCTGGACCGCGGCGGTGACTCGGCCGGCCGGCTGGTCCACGACGGCACCGGCTACCACCTGCGGGTCGACGAGGACGAGCTGGACCTGCTGCGGTTCCGTCGGCTCGCCGACGAGGCCCGCCGGGCCGCCCGGAGCGACCGGCCGCAGGCCGCCGCCGACCTGTTCGACCGGGCGGTCGACCTGTGGGGCGGGCACCCGCTGGAGGACCTGACGGATCTGGGCACCGACCTGGGCGCGACCGTCACGGCACTGCGGGAGCAGCACCGGGAGATGACGACGGAGCTGATCGACCTGCGCCTGCGGCTGGGGCAGCCGGCGCGGGTCATCCCGTCGCTGCGCCGGATGGTGGCCGAGGAGCCGCTCGACGAACGCCGGCAGGCGCAGCTGGTGACCGCGCTGACGCGGGAGGGGCGTGTGGCCGAGGCGCTGGCCGCGTACCAGCAGGCCCGGCGCGGCATCATCGACGAGCTGGGCGTCGACCCCGGCCCCACGCTCCAGGGCGCCCTCCAGACCGCGCTGGACGCGGACTCCGCCGAGGTCCGCCCACCGTCCGGCCGGCCCACGGCCCTCGGCGCCGGGCCCGTGTCGCCGCCCGGCCCGCCGACCAGCCCGCAGGCCCTGCCGATGAAGCCGCCGTCCCTGGTCGGCCGGGACACCACTGCGGGCCAGCTGCGCGCCATCGCCGAGGGGATCGCCGACCCGGCCGGCGCCGACGAGCACGCCGGTGTCGTGCTCGTCTCCGGCGCGCCGGGCGTCGGCAAGTCGTCGTTCTCGGTGAGCAGCGGGTACGACCTGGCCGACCTCTTTCCCGACGGTCAGCTCTTCGTCAGCTTCGACAGCGGCGACGAGCCGCCGCGCGGCAGCGGGGAGCTGATCCGGGAGCTGCTGGTCGAGCTGGGCGTACCGCTGACCGACGTGTCCGAGGACATCCGGGAGCGCTCCGCCGTGCTGCGGTGCGCGCTCGCCGGCCGGCGGCTGCTGCTCATCATCGACGACGTCGACTGCGCGCAGCAGGTGCGCCCGCTGTTGCCCGGGGCGGGCCGCAGCCTGGTCCTGATCAACAGCCGGCAGCGCCTGCTGGACCTGGACGTGGGCTGGCGGTTGACGCTCGGCGCGCTCGACCGGGCCGACGCGGTGGAGCTGCTGGCCACGATCGCGGGCGAGCGCCGGGTACGTGAGCAGCCGGAGGTGTTCGGCCGGATCGCCGCGGCCTGCGACCAGTTGCCACTGGCGCTGCGGATCGTCGGCAGCCGGCTCGTCACCCAGCCCGACGTGGCCCTGCCCGGCTTCGCCGCGCACCTGGAGGACGAGGAGAACCGGCTGTCGGAGCTGGCGGTCGGGGACATCTCGGTGCGCGGCAGCCTGTCGGTCAGCTACCAGGCGCTGGACGTCGACGCCCGCTTGGCGCTGCACGCGCTGGCCCGCGCCGACTCGTTCATCACCCCGGCCAGCGCGGTGGAGATCCTGCGCCTGCCCCGGCAGCAGGCCAACCGGATGGTGGAGCACCTGATCCAGCACAACCTGCTGGTGCCGGTCGACTCCTGCGCCCCGGCCGAGCGCTTCCATCTGCCGGAGTTGCTGCGACTCTTCGCCCGCGAGTGCGTGGAGGCGCACGGCCGGCCGCTTCCGGCCTGAACACCGATCGCGGTGTGCGGGTCGGTGAGACCCGCACACCGCGATCCGGGTGTCGTTACTTGAGGAAGCGGTCCAGCGCGGCCTCGATGGTGCCGCTGTCCGGGGACGCGTACGACTTCATCGTCACCTTGTTGTAGGAGATGAAGCTCGGGCACCGGGCGGCGGGCGCGGTCACCGTGCCGCCGTCGCCGACCTTCTCGCCGGTCTTGGCGGCGTGGAAGGTCAGGGTGTACCGCGAGGAGATGTAGTCGACGGTGACGACCTTGTCCTCGCTGTTCTTGTACTGGCACTTCTTCGGCGTGCCCTCGCTGCCCTCGACCATCTTGAGGCAGCCGATGACCGACACCGTGGCGAAGTCGGCCGACTTGGCGTAGTACGGCTTGGCCGAGCTGACCGTCTTCTGCGACCAGAACGACGGCCGGTCCGGGGAGTTGGAGAAGACGTACGCCTTCGAGCCCGCCGGCGCGGTGTACGGGGCGGCGTTGAGGATCGCTCCCCCGTCGCAGACCGCCGACATCTCGCTGGCGTACCGCGCGGTGATCGAGTTGTTGTTGGAGGGCCCGTCCGGCCCGGTCGACTCCGGGCCGTCCGCGCTGGGGGTCGCGGACGGGCTGCTGTCCGGCCCGGGGGTGGCGCTGCCCGACGCCACCGGCTTCGGGTCCTCCTCGTCGCCGTTGAAGGCGACGTAGGCGAGCCCGCCGCCGCAGCACAGCAGCGTCAGCGTGACCGCGCCCGCGGCGAGGCCGACGATGAGCCCCTTGCTCTTGCCTCCGCTCGGGGGCGGCGGGGTGGGCGCGTACGGCGCCGGCCCGGGGTAGCCCGGCTGCCCGGGGAACGGCGCCGCGGGCTGCGCGCCGTACGGCGCACCCGACCCGGGCTGGGCACCGTACGGCGCACCCGACGCGGGCTGGGCGCCGTAGGGGGCGCCCGACGCCGGCTGCGAACCGTAGGGCGCACCCGACGCCGGCTGCGAACCGTAGGGCGCGCCGGAGGCCGGCTGCGCGCCGTACGGGGCGTTCGGGTCGGGCTGGTTGCCCCACGCTCCGGCGTTCGGGTCCGGATAGCCTCCGTAGGGAGGGTGATTGTCACTCATCTGAGGTTCTTCCACCTGTCGTCCGTGGTTCCGGCGATCAACCACCCCGCAGCGTAATGACGCCTGCAAATTCACGATCGCCGACATTCGATACGTTCTTCACCAGCCGTGCCGGGGTCACTCCGGTGCGTACGTGCCCGGATCCGGCATCCGGCCGCCCATCAGGCGTGACGGGCCGGGGACCGTTGGGACGCAACGGATCGACCGATCGGCGACCGACCTGTACCCGACATCGGCGACGCCGAAAAGTGTGATGTACGCGACACCTCCGGCCGCTCGGCCGGACGGCGGCGGACCACATCCTGGACCGTCATTTAATGAGGTTCATCGATATTGACGCACGTCACAGGCGCGGACAGAATCCCAGCACCACCACCAGGACCCCTCCGGGAGGGCCCCATGAACCGTCCCCGCCTGCCGCTCCTGCGGACCGCCGGCCGGATGACCGCGCTCGTCGCGGCCGCCGCCGGCATGCTGCTCACCGCCGCCGCACCCGCCGTCGCCGCCGCGCCCGCCGGTCGCTACGTCGCGCTCGGCGACTCCTACACCTCCGCACCGCTCGTGCCCACCCAGGTCGACCTGAACTGCCTGCGCTCCAACCGCAACTACCCGTCCCTGGTGGCGGCGTCCGCCGGCTCCTCGTCGTTCGCCGACGTGAGCTGCTCCGGAGCCACCACCGAGGACATCCTGTACGGCGGCGACGGGGCGCTGGGCATCGCGCTGCCGCCGCAGGTCAACGCCGTCACGTCGGCCACCGCGCTGGTGACCGTCCAGATCGGCGGCAACGACATCGGCTTCTCCGGCATCATCAGCGACTGCGCCGAGGCGAGCGTGAGCAGCCCGCTCGGCTCGCCCTGCAAGAACCGGTTCACCGCGGGCGGCACCGACCAGTTGCGGGCCCGGATCGCCGCCGCCGCGCCGAAGGTGGCAGCCGTGCTGCGGGCGGTCCGCCAGGCCGCGCCGAACGCGCGCGTGGTGGTGCTCGGGTACCCGGCGATCCTGCCCGACAGCGGCTACGGCTGCTGGCCGGTGGTGCCGATCGCCTACCAGGACGTGCCGTACCTGCGCGGCGTCCAGAAGGCGCTCAACACGATGCTGGCCGACACGGCGGCGGCGGGCGGCGCGAGCTACGCCGACGTCTACGCCCCGTCGATCGGCCGGGACTCGTGCAAGGGCAGCGGCACCCGCTGGGTGGAGGGGCTGGTGCCGCAGAACGCCGCCGCGCCGTTCCACCCGAACGCCCGGGGAGAGCAGGGCATGGCCACCGCCCTGCTGGCGCACCTGAGCTGACCCGGCCCGGTTGAGCCGGTCCCGCTCGGGCGGGACCGGCTCACCGGCGTGCGGCCTCACGCCCGGGTGATGCGGACCGCGTCGGCGACCACGTACCCGGTGCCGGCGCTCCAGCGGCTCACCCCGACCTTGTCGCCGGTCCCGGCGGCGAGCGTGAACACGCCGAGCGAGACCCAGCGCCCGCCGCCGGTGCGCTGGTCGACCGCCACCGACCGGTTGCCGGTCGTGGTGGCCACCAGGTACGGGGTGCGGTCGTTGTAGCCGGGGTCGGCCGGGTACCACACCGACACCTCGTAGGAGCCGGTCGCGGGCAGGCTCGCCCGGAACCAGGCCACGTCGCTGGACGCCACCGGCGCGGCGAAGCGGTAGTCGGCGCCGTAGCGCTGCCCGGAGTACGCGGAGGTGCCCCAGGCGGCGCCCGCGCTGAACCCGCCCGACGTGGCGTTGTCGACTGTGACGCTCCACGTCGCGGGCGGGGTGCCGGCCCGTACGTCCAGGTAGTTGCGGTCGATCTTCATGGTCACGCCGCCCCACGTCTCGGTGACGTCCCCGGCGTACTGGTGCAGGCGCTGCTGGTCGGCGTAGCGGTCGTCGGCGCAGTACGTGCCCCCGTCGGTGTCCGCGACGCCGTTCCACCAGGCGATCCAGATCTGGTCCAGGCGCAGGTACCGGGTGTCGTGGTAGGCGGCGCAGACGTCGGTGATGCCGGACGAGCCACTGGAGTACATGCCGGCGAGGTAGCCGCGCGTGTGCAGGCGCTCGACCCAGCCGGAGAGGAAGGAGAGCACCGCGGCCCGGCAGCTCGCGTTCGACGGGTACTGCTCGATGTCGTTGTAGAGCGTGCTGCCCGTGCCGATGCCGAGCGCCACCGCCGCGGCGACCGCGCTGTCCGCCGCGGTCCTCCCCTGCCCGCGGGCGGTGGCCGGGTCGGCGGACATCTTCGGCGTACGGGTGCCGCACGGCGCCTGGTAGCCCAGCTCGATGGGGATCAGCCGCCAGCCCTTGCGGGTCTGGTCGGCGACCCAGGTCGCGGTCAGGTTGGGTTGGGCGCACGTCCGGCTGCCGCCGCTGATGTAGACGCCGACCGCGCGGTACGGCGACGCGGTCAGCCAGGCGTCCATCGCGGCCTGCGACGGCGCGGTGCAGGTGTCGAAGCCCTTGCCGGTGAAGGTGCCGGGCTGCGGGCCGACCGCGGCGACGGTGGCCGCTGTCCCGGCGGCGGGCTGCGGCTCGGCGACAGCCGGTGTCCCGGCGCGGGCCGGGACGGCCGAAGCCTGCCCCGGTACGGCCGCGGCCGCGAGCACGGCGAGAAGTGTCAGGGCCGTGGCGATCGCTCTCATCGGCGCCCCTCCTGTGAAGGATTCCTCGCTCGACGGCGAGACTTGGGCAGGATTTCTACCACGCATCGACGGATGACGACAGATGATGATGGCGAAAGTTTTCACGACGGAAACGATCATTGAAGGGTATCGACAGAACGGCAGATGCCGGTATAGCGTGCCCGCACTCACATCCGTCGATCGGTGAAGCGCCGTCACCCGAGGAGCGCCATGCCCACGTCACGATCCCCCCGTCTGCGACGCCGAGGTCTGCTCGGCGTACCCGCCCTGGTGGCCGCCGCCCTCGCGGTGGCCGTCCGTCCCGGTACGGCGCACGCCGCGCCGAAGGCCGAGTGCCTCGCCGACCTGCTCGGGGAGCAGTGATGGCCACCATTCCCTGGCTGGTGGACGTGCTGCGCGGCGCCGGCGTACAGGTCGTGGTCGAGGGCGACTGGCTCAACCGGATGCGCTCCGGCTCGTTCGACCCGATCGGCGTGCTCTGGCACCACACCGCCGCCACGTCCAGCGCCACCAACCCGCACCCGGCGCTGAACATCTGCATCAACGGCCGGTCCGACCTGCCCGGCCCGCTCTGCCAGGCGCTCGTGGACTACCACGGCGTGTTCCACGTGATCTCCGCCGGCCGGTGCAACCACGCCGGCACCAGCGGCGGCAGCGGCCCGATCCCGGCCGGGGACGGCAACACCCTGATGATCGGGTGGGAGATCGACTACAACGGTGTCGACCAGCGGATGACCACCGCCCAGTACAACGCGAGCATCGCGGCCACCGCCGCCGTGCTCAAGCGGCTCGGCCGGGACTCCAGCTACGCCCGCGGCCACCGGGAGACCAGCACCACCGGCAAGATCGACCCGTCCTTCATCGACCTGAACACGATGCGCGCCGACGTGGCCGCCAAGATGGCCGGCGGTGGCACCGGCTGGACGTCGATCGTGGACAACGCGACGGCGGGCCGGTTCACCGCGAGCGCGAGCTGGGGCACCTCGACGTACTCCGGGCAGCGCTACGGCGCCGACTACCGCTACGCGGACCCGGTCGCCGCGAGCGACGCGGCCTGGTACAAGTTCAACGTCCCCCGCACCGGCAACTACCGGGTCGAGGCGTGGTGGCCGGCGAACGCGGGCTACAACGCGGCCACGCCGTACATCGTCGCCACCACCACCGGCAACCGGACGGTCGTGGTCGACCAGCGGGCGACCGGCGGGCAGTGGCGCTCGCTCGGCACGTTCACGCTGCCGGCCGGGGACGCCAACCGCGTCGCGGTCAGCCGATGGAGCTCCGCCGCCGGCCTGGTCATCGCCGACGCGGTCCGGCTGACCGAGGTCTGACCCCGGGCGTACCGACGCGGCCGGGTGGGCGCCCCACCCGGCCGCGTCCGCCGTCGGTCAGCGCAGCGACCGGAAGGCGGCCCGCATCTCCTGGGCGAACAGCTCCGGCTGCTCCCAGGCGGCGAAGTGCCCACCCCGGTCGAGCGTGTTGTAGTGGATCAGGTTCGGGTACGCCCGCTCGGCCCAGCTGCGCGGCGCGAGCAGGATCTCGTCCGGGAACTGGCTCACCGCGGCCGGGACCTGGACGCCCTTGGCGGCGAAGAACGACAGCGCGTTCTGTGCGTAGAGCCGGGCCGAGGACACACCCGTGTTCGTGAGCCAGTAGAGCGTCACGTTGTCCAGGATGTCGTCGCGGCTCAAGCCGCCGGGCCGGCCGGCGAACGCGGCGCAGATCAGGTCCAGGCTCGCGGCGTCGTGGTCGAGCATGAACGTCGCCAGCCCGACCGGCGAGTCGGCGAGCGCGGTCAGGGTCTCCGGGCGGGTGGTCATGATCAGCGCGTACGCGGAGTGCTTCCAGAAGAAGTCGATCCGCTCGCAGGCGGCCCGTTCCTCGGCCGAGAGCCCGGACGGCAGGTCGGCGACGGGGTTGTTCACGCCGGTGATGCCGGTCTGCAACAGCGCGTCGACGTCCGGCGGCACCACGCACGGCATGTTCGTGTGGATGCCGGCCAGTTCCGGCGGCGCCTGCACGCCGAGCATGTCGGTGATCAGCGCGCCCCAGTCGCCACCCTGGGCCACGAACCGGGTGTAGCCCAGCCGCCGCATCAGTTCGGTCCAGGCGCGGGCGATGTGCTGCGGATCCCAGCCGGGCCGGTCCGGCTTGCCGGAGAAGCCGTAGCCGGGCATCGACGGGATCACCAGGTGGAACGCGTCCGAGGCGTGGCCGCCGTGCGCCGTCGGGTCGGTGAGCGGACCGATGATCTTCAGCTGTTCGATCACCGACCCGGGCCAGCCGTGCGTGACGATCAGCGGCAGCGCGTCGGGGTGCGGCGAGCGTACGTGGATGAAGTGGATGTCCAGGCCGTCGATCTCGGTGACGAAGTTCGGCAGGTCGTTGAGCCGCGCCTCGACCCGGCGCCAGTCGTACCCGGTGGCCCAGTAGCGGGCGAGCGCCTGACTGGTCTCCAGCGGGACGCCCTGCGACTGGTCGTCCACGGTCTGCCGTTCCGGCCAGCGGGTGGCCGCGATCCGGTTCCGCAGGTCCTCCAGGTCCGCCTCCGGCACGTCGACGCGGAAGTCGCGGATGCCGGCGGCGGTACGCGTCGGCGTCATGGTCTTGACGGCCACGGGTTGTCCTCCTCGGGTCGGGTCAGGGACCGAACGTGAAGACGTACGCGCGGAGACCGGGCCGCTCGGCGCGCAGGGTGAGCCGGTGCTCCCCCGGCGTCGCGCCGTCCACCAGCCGGATCATCGCGGCCCGGTCGACGGCGGCCGTGCCGTCCGGGTCCACGTCGGCGCCGCGCGCGTCACCGGCCGGTTTCCCGTCCAGCAGCACCCGAACCGCTGCCGGTCCCTCCGGTCCCGGGTCGGCCACCAGGTTCACCTCACCGGCGGTGAACGGCAGGACCAGTTCCGCCCCGGCGCCGCCCGTCTCGACGTACTCGCCCTCGGCCCGCCAGTCGCCGGTCAGCGCGTACGTGCCGGGCACACCCCGGTCGGCGCCGAGGTAGGTCTCCGGGGTGATCCCGGCGTACGTGGGCTGCGGGCTGGTCACGAACGCGGTCACCTCCGCGGTGACCGGCGGCAGCGCGGGCGTGGGCGTGGCGGCCTCGACCAGCCGCCGGATCAGCGCCTCGGTCCGGTCGTAGCCGCCCTCGCCGATCCAGCGGTCGGCCAGCCGCCCGTCGGCGTCGAAGAGGTACCTGGCCGGCCAGGCGTCGTTGCGCAGGGCCCGCCAGAACGTGTAGTCGTCGTCGATCGCGATCGGGTAGGTGAGCCCGTGGTCGCGGATCGCCCGGTCGATGTTCTCCGGCAGCCGGCCGAACGCGAACTCCGGCGCGTGCGCGCCGATCACCGTGAGCCCCAGGTCGCGGTAGTCGCGATGCCAGGCCCGCACGTACGGGGCGGTGCGGATCCAGTTCACGCAGGTGTACTCCCAGACGTCCACCAGGACCACGCGTCCGCGCAGCTCCTGCGGCGTCAGCGGCGCGGAGTTCACCCACCGGTGGACGTCGATCGGCGGCAGCCGGGTCGCCACCGCGGCCCCCGTCATCCGGCCGCGCCGCGCGGTGATGGTGTGCCGGTCATGCGGGCTCCCTTCCGAGTACGTCCGGCGGCGGTTACCCGGAGGGCGCGGCTTCGAACGGGCCGCCCGCCCGGCCCGCGGGCGTTTGCCCCCGGCCCGGCCGGGTAGGACGCTGCGCCACCCGAGGGCGGGCCGTGCAGGCGGCGTGGGCGGCCGGGACGTCGCGGAGGGTCGATGACGGCTGGACCAGGGCGGGCACAGGCGCCGTCGGGCGAGGTGGTGGAGCTGCGGGTGCACGGCGTCTCCGCGGGCGGGGCCGCCGAGGTGCTGGGCCGGCCGCTGGTCCGGCAGGTCGCGGGTGACCGCAGCGCCGGCTTCTACCGTCCCCGTCACGGACACGCCGACGAGCACGGGGCGGGCGGGGTGACGCTGGAGGCGTACCAGTGGAACGACCTGCCGTCCGGCACCGCGCTGCGTACCCTCTCGCTGCTGTTCCTGATGCCCTTCATGCTGCTCAACGTGGCCGTGTGGATGCGGCCGGGGGACGCGGTCGGCGGCGCGGTCGTGCGGGCGCTGTGCCGGGTGCTGGGGTTGAGCCTGACCGCGCTGTACGTGCTCGCCGGCGCCGGGGTGGCGCTGGACCTGGTGGCCTGGCAGTGCCTGTCCGTCCCGGCCTGCATCGCCGACCGGGAGTGGCTGTCCTGGATGGGCGGGCGGCCGGTGGGGCTGCGGCTCGTGGTGCTGGCGCTGGTCCCGGCCGCCGCGGTGAGCCTGGTCTGGTGGGGCGCCCGGCGGCCGGGTCGCTCGTTCACCGCGTTCCGGGCGCCGGAGCGGGCGTCCGCCGGGCCGCCGCTGAGCACGATCGGCCAGTGGGACGCCGAGCCGCTGATGGGCCGGCTGCGTTCGATACACATCGCGGCGGCCTTCGCCACCCTCGACGGCTGTCTGCTGGCCGCCCGGGCCGCGCAGGGTGTCCCGCCCACTGTGGCGGCGCTGCTGGCGGTCACCGGCGCGGTGCTGCTCGCCTGCGTGGTACTGGTCTGCGTTCCGCCGCTCGTCGACCGGGCGCCCAGCGACCCGCGACGTGACCGGGTCGCCCGTGCGCTGCGCGCCACAGCGGTCGGGCTCACCGTCGTGGTGGCCGGGTACCTGCTGTTCGCCCCGGCCCGCTGGCGTACCGGCGGGGGCCTGCCCGGCTACGGCTCGATCCTGACCTGGCTGCTGGTGACGCACGCGGTCCTGCTGGGCGCACTGGGTGCCGTGCTGCTCTGGCACCGCCTGCGGGTACGCGGCCACCGGCCGCCGAACGGGCTCGGCGCGCTCGTGGTCGCGGCGGCGGCGGGCGGGCTCGCGGTCGCGTACTCCGCCGAGCTGGTCCAGCGCACCGCCGACCTGCTGGACCGGGGCGTGTCCCCGGCGGACGACATACCGGGTCCGGCGCGCGCGTACACCTGGGCGATCTACGGTTTCTTCCGGGCGCTGCTGGTCACGCTGGCGGCCGCCGCAGTGGTGGCGCTGGTGTCCCGGCGCGGCCGGACACGGGCCGCCCAGGCGATCGTCGAGCGGGACTTCCCGGCGCCGCCGGCCGAGGCGGCGCCGCGGCTGCGGCAGGTCCGGACGATGATCGTCCGGGCCCGGTTCACCGACCTGATGGTGCCGTTGGCGGTGCTGTTCGCCGTCATGGCCGGGGCGGGCGCGGCGACCACCGCGATGGCGCTGGTCCGTCCCGAGCCGGGCGAGACGCTGGAACGCCGCACGCACGTCCCGGCCGAGCTGGTCATGTTCGGCATCGAGGTGGGCGGGGTGGCGATCTCGGCTGCGGTGCTGGCCCTGGTCGTCGCCGGGGTCTTCGCCTACCGCAGCCCCGGGTTCCGGCACCACGTCGGCGTGCTCTTCGACCTGGCCACGTTCTGGCCCCGGGCGGCGCACCCGTTCGCACCGCCCTGCTACGCCGAGCGGGCCGTGCCGGAGCTGGCCCGGCGGATCACGTACCTGGTGCACAGCGGCAGCGGGGTGCTGCTCTCCGGCTACAGCCACGGATCGGTGCTCGTCGCCGCGACAGTCCTGCAACTGCCGGCGGAGATCAGCGCACGGGTCGCCCTGCTCACCTACAGCTCGCCGCTGCGTCGGCTCTACGCCCGGTTGTTCCCCGCCTACGTGGGCGACGAGATGCTGCGCGGGATCGGCGGCCGGGTGGGGTGGCGGTGGCGCAACCTGTGGCGGGACACCGACGCGCTGGGCGGATGGATCTTCTCCCCGCACCGCGCGGACGAGCCGGCCCGCGTCAGCGGCCCGGAGGCGGCGGTGGATCGCCGTCTCCGGGATCCGGAGAGCCTGGTGGCGCCGGCCTGGGACAGCGTCCCGCCGCCGATCCAGGGTCACCTCCCGTCCGAGGACGACCCGGCGTACGCCGAGACGGTGCGGGACCTGGCCGGGCGGCTGCGCGCCACCGGACCGTGACGCGGACGGGTGTCACGCCGGAGGGTGGTCCGCCTCGAACCGGTCCCGGGTGAGGAACGCCAGCCTCGCCCGCTTGTCCGGCATGTCGATCTCGTCGCCGAGCGTGAAGCCCTCGATGCGCAGGCGGCGCAGCATCGCGTCGTTGCGCACGTCCGGCTCGACCACCACGCGGCGCGCGGCCGGGTCGCGCAGCAGGAACCGGATCAGGGCCGGGAAGACCGCGCCGGTCAGCGAACCCGGGTACGGCCGGGGCGCGTCGAGCAGCAGGTGCGTCCCCACGTCGCCGGGCTGCACGGGGTAGCGCTCGCCGACCGGGTCCGCCTCCGGCTGGTAGGTCTGGAACAGCCCGATCGGCTCGCCGTCGAGCCGGATCAGGTACGCGTGGTGGGTGTCGAGCCCGTCGACGAACGCGTAGATCTCGCGTACCTCGTCGACGGTGTGCGAGCCCATGCCCCAGAACCGGTTGCGGGGCCGGATCACCCAGCCGTGCAGCAGGTCCGCGTGCCGGTCGGGGCGTACCGGCTCCAGCGCCAGCTCGCCGAGGCCGGGGATCCGTTCCAGGTGGATCACGTCGTCTCGTCTCCCGTCAGTGGGCCGTCGGGCACCGGGATCAGCGTCCCGGCGGCCCAGTGGGTCAGTTGGTCGGCGAAGTGCGGATCGTCCGGGCGCCCGGACGCACCGAAGGGGACGATCCAGCGGCTGGCCGCCCGGTCGGTCAGGTCCCACACGTAGCGGGCCACCGGGCCGCGCCAGCAGGCGTCGGAGATCCCCGGCACGCTGGAGGTGGCCAGCACGCAGTCGGTGTCGCCGCCGAGTGCCACCCGCCGCCGCATCGCTGTCACCGCGTCGGTGATCGCCGGGGCGACGCCGAGGTGCACCGGGTGCAGCAGGTGCCGGCTGCCCCACTCACCGGGCGCCGGGCCGGCGGCCACCTCGGCCAGCGCCTCGGCGGCCGGTTCCGCGAGGTCGAACGCGGCGGCCAGGTGGTCCAGCGCGAGGCCGATCCGGGCGGCCGGGTCGGTCCAGGGGGCGAACAGCTCGTCGAACCCGCACGGCTCGTCGAGGCCACGCAACCTCGGGTGTACGCGCAACCGCCGGGCCAGCGCCGCCCGCCAGGCCGCGTACGCGCCGGCCCCGGCCGAGCCGGCCGCCATCGCCCGGTCCCATCCGCGCAGCCGCAGCAGCAGCGCGCGGGCGGGTTCGTCGAGCCGGTCCGGGTCGAGCCGGTCGAGCAGCCGGTACAGCGGTCCGGCCGGGAGCCGGTCGTCGGTGTGCACTGTGGACGGCTCGGCGCCGTCGGCGAGCAGCGCCCGGATCCGGCGGGCCCGGTGCGGCGGGGCGAAGTCGGCACCGTGCGCTGCGACGTCGTCGCGCCGGTCGTTGGCGCACACCGCCACGCCGTCCACCGGCTCGTCGACCAGCGGCAGGTAGTCGCCCCGCCACCGGTAGGCCGGCTCCCAGGCCGGCACGGGTTCCCGGCGGCAGCGTTCGTCGCGTACCGGGACCAGGCCCGCGACCAGGCGGCGGACGCCTCCCCCGGTGTCGGCGGCGAGCACGCTGTTGACCGGCTCGACCCAGTGGCGCAGCGCTTCGGCGACGTCGCCCGTACGCCGGGCACGCAGCAGCGGCAGCAACGCCTCGAAGCCGAGCCGGGCCTCGACCCGGCTCGGGGTGCGCAGGGCGATCGCCTCGCCGGTGACCCGGTCGTGGTCGATCACCGGCCCGCGGGGCGTCTCGATCACCTCGACCGTCTCCGGAGCGCCGCCGCGAACCTCGATCTCCTCGACGTGGCGCGCGGCGGGCGTCCAGCCGTCGGCGTCGCGCACCAGCACGCGGTCACCGTCGCGGCGCAGCCGTTCGCGGTAGAGGTCCTGGTAGTCGGCCATCGCGTTGGTGACGGCCCAGGCCACGTGGCCGGTGTGGCCGAAGTGCGGCACGCCCGGCACGCCGGGGAAGGCCAGACCGACCACGTCGAACTCCGGGCAGGCCAGCCGGACCTGCTGGTAGACGCCGGGGAGTTCGAGCAGCCGGTGCGGGTCACCGGCGATCAGCGGGCCGCGCCCGGTGGCCGGGTCGGCGGGCACCGCCCAGGCGTTGCTGCCGGACGAGGCCGGTCCCTCGACCGCGAACAGTCCGGCCGCCTCGGGGCCGAGCGTCCGGGCCACGTGCGCGTGCCAGAGCTTGTTCGGGAACGTGGAGAACAGCACGTGCTGGACGAGGAACACGCCGAGCGGCGACCAGGGGTGCCACGGTTCGGGCGCGGTGCCGGTGGCGGCGAACTCCGGCGCGGCGGCGGCGCCCTCGGCGAGTCCGGAGTTGACCCCGTCGACGTACGCCTCGACCCACCGCCGGGTGTCAGGGTCCAGCCGCTCGTAGCAGCGCCGGGCGGTGTCGTCCAGCCGTACGCGGCGGGCGAACCGGTCCCACGCCAGCTCGGCCGGGCCGACGTGGGCGGCCAGGCGACCCTCGGCGCGCCAACGTTCGGCACTGATCTGCCAGGCCCGATCGACAGCGGCGACACGCCCCTGCAGACGCGCCAGCGCGTCGACGTCGCCGGCCCACAACTGGGGCACGCCCCACTGATCGCGATCGACGTGTGTCATCGTCTCGCGCCGCCTCGGCGCGCCGGGCGACGGTTCCGTTCGACAGTCAACTTAGGATAACCTCCCCTAACCGAGGGCGACCTTACCGCGACGCGGGCGGGGCGCCAACCGGCGGTACATGCGGGACAAAGCACCCCGAGTCGTGCTTGCCAGTTAGGCCAGCCTAACCTAACCTGATCGCCGCGGCTGATCGCCGCGCGTCCTGTCCGTACGACCGCTGGGAAGTCGCATGAGTTCGATCGGGAGCCCGACCGGCGCCGCGCCCGCCGACACCGGCAGCGCCGCCGCCACGGCACGCGGCCACCTGTTCAACGCCGGCTCGCTCGGTCGGTACCGGGACGTGCTGGCGCGCGGCGTCGACCGGGTCGCCCGCCGGGTGGGCGAGGCGGACCGGCCGTTCACCGGCGTCACGCCCGACGAGCTGGCGCCGCTCATCGGTGCCATCGACCTGGACCGGCCGCTCGGCGACACCGACGCCGCCCTGGACGAGCTGCACGACGTGTGGCTGCGTGACGCGGTCTACTTCCACCACCCGCGCTACCTGGCCCACCTGAACTGCCCGGTGGTCATCCCGGCGCTGCTCGGCGAGGCGGTGCTCAGCGCCGTCAACTCCTCACTGGACACCTGGGACCAGAGCGCCGGTGCGACGCTGATGGAGCGGCGCCTGATCGAGTGGACCGCCGGGCGCATCGGGCTCGGCGCCACCGCCGACGGGGTCTTCACCAGCGGCGGCACCCAGTCGAACCTCCAGGCGATGCTGCTGGCGCGCGAGGAGGCGTACCGCACTGTGGTGGGCGGCGGCGCGACCGGCCGGCCGGACCGGCCGGAGGTGCTGTCCAGGCTACGCATCCTCACCTCCGCGGCCGGGCACTTCAGCGTGCAAAAGGCCGCCAAGCTGCTCGGCCTGGCCGCCGACGCGGTGCTCACCGTGCCCACCGACGCCACCCGCCGGATGCGCACCGACGAGCTGGCCCGCACGATCGACAGCTGCCACCGCGACGGTCAGGTGGTGATGGCCGTCGTCGCCACCGCCGGCACCACCGACTTCGGCACCGTCGACCCGCTGCCGGAGATCGCCGACATCTGCGCCGCCGCGGGGGTCTGGCTGCATGTCGACGCCGCGTACGGCTGCGGCCTGCTGGTCTCACCCACCCGCCGGCACCTGCTCGACGGCATCGAACGGGCCGCGTCGGTGACAGTGGACTACCACAAGTCGTTCTTCCAGCCGGTCAGCTCCAGCGCGCTGCTGGTCCGCGACGGCCGGGTGCTGCGTCACGCCACCTGGCACGCCGACTACCTCAACCCGGTCCGCGCGGTCGAGCAGGGGCTCCCGAACCAGGTCGACAAGAGCATCCAGACCACCCGCCGGTTCGACGCGTGCAAGCTCTGGCTGACCCTGCGGATCATGGGACCGGACGCGATCGGCACGCTGTTCGACCAGGTCGTCGACCTCGCGGCGCAGGCGTGGCGGCGGCTGGACGCCGACCCGCGCTTCGAGGTGGCCGCGCCGTCGCAGCTGAGCACAGTGGTCTTCCGGTACCGGCCGTCCGGTCTCGCCCCCGATCTGGTCGACGAGGCAAACCTGCACGCCCGCGACGCGCTCGCCGCCTCCGGCGCGGCCCTGGTCGCCGGCACCAAGGTCGACGGCGCCCACCACTTGAAGCTCACCCTGCTCAACCCCGAGACCACAGTGGACGACGTCGCCCACGTGCTGGACCTCATCGCCGACCACGCCGCCTGGTACGCCCGGACCGCGGCCGCCGCCGAGCTGTCCTGCCCGGTCTGACCCCCCGTCGAGGAGAACGAGAATCCCCATGTCGACCCACGACTTCATCGCCGTCGGGCTGGGCCCCTACAACCTCGGCCTGGCCTGCCTCACCGCGCCGATCGACGACCTCGACGGCCTGTTCCTGGAGGCCCGCGACAGCTTCGACTGGCATCCCGGCATGCTGCTCGAATCCACCCGGCTCCAGACGCCGTTCATCGCCGACCTGGTCACGCTCGCGGACCCGACCTCGCCGTACTCGTTCCTGAGCTACCTCAAGGAGACCGGACGGCTCTACCCGTTCTACATCCGGGAGAGCTTCTTCCCACTGCGCGCCGAGTACAACGACTACTGCCGCTGGGCCGCCGGGAAGCTGCCGAACCTGCGCTTCCGGCACAGCGTCACCGCTGTCGAGTACGACGAGAGCGACGACCGGTACGTGGTGCACGCGGACACGCCGGACGGGCCGGTCACCCACCGGGCCCGGCACCTCGTGCTCGGCACCGGCACGCCGCCGTACCTGCCGCCCGCCTGCGCCGGCCTGGGCGGCGACATGATCCACAACTCGCGCTACCTGGAGCACCGGGAGGCGCTGCGGGCCAAGGACAGCATCACGGTCGTCGGCAGCGGCCAGAGCGCCGCGGAGATCTACCACGACCTGCTCTGCGACATCGACACGTACGGCTACCAGCTCACCTGGGTGACCCGCTCGCCCCGGTTCTTCCCGCTGGAGTACACCAAGCTCACGTTGGAGATGACCTCGCCGGACTACGTGGACTACTTCCACGCGCTGCCCGAGCCGACCCGCTACGCGCTGGAGGCCGCGCAGAAGCCGCTGTTCAAGGGCATCAACGCCGACCTGATCAACGACATCTACGACCTGCTGTACGCCAAGAGCCTGCACGGACCGGCGCCGACGCGCCTGCTGACCAACACCGAGCTGGTCGAGGCGGCGTACACCGACGGCCGCTACCGGCTCGGGCTGCGCCACACCGAGCAGGACCGCGCGTTCACCCTCGACACGGAAGGACTGGTGCTGGCCACCGGCTACCACTACCGGGTGCCGGAGTTCCTCGCGCCGGTACGCGACCGGCTCCGCTTCGACGCGCACGGCCGCTTCGACGTGGCCCGCAACTACAGCATCGACCACACCGGCCGGGGCGTGTTCCTCCAGAACGGCGGCACCCACACGCACAGCATCACCTCGCCCGACCTGGGCATGGGTCCGTACCGCAACTCGTGGCTGATCCGGGAGATGACCGGCCGGGAGCACTACCCGGTGGAGAAGACCATCGCGTTCCAGGAGTTCGGCGCGCCGGCCGGAGCCCCGGCATGAGCGAGCGCACCGAGCGAAGCGAGGGCCGCGAGCGCATGCCCAGCCGGCCCCGCATGACCGCGTTCACCCGCGTCGACAACGCGCTGGGCGAGTTCACGCTGCGCCCGCTGGACCCGGACGCCGACGTCGCGCTGCTGCACCGCTGGGTCACCCATCCCAAGTCCGCGTTCTGGCTCATGCAGGACGCCGACGTGGCGGCGGTCGCCGCCGAGTACCGGCGCATCGCCGACCATCCGCACCACGACGCGTACCTGGGTTCGTGGCGCGGCGCTCCGGCGTTCCTGGCCGAGCGGTACGACCCGGCCCGGGTGGAGCTGGTCGGCCTGTACGACCCGGAGCCCGGCGACGTGGGCATGCACTTCCTCTGCGCACCCGCCGACACGCCGGTGCACGGCTTCACCCGTGCCGTCATCACCACGGTGATGGCCTGGCTGTTCGCCGACCCGGCGACGCGCCGGGTGGTGGTGGAGCCGGACGTGCGCAACACGGCGGTGCACGCGCTCAACGCGGCAGTCGGCTTCACAGTCGTCGGCCCGATCCGCAAGCCCGAGAAGGAGGCGCTGCTCAGCGTCTGCACGCGGGACCAGTTCCGGGCCGCCACCGGCGTGCCCACAGGCGAGGAAGGGGCACCGGCGTGAACGCCAGCGCATCCGTGGACCACCTGACCCCCGAGGCGTGGGCGACGGCCAACCGGCTGCTGGTGCGCAAGGCGCTCGCCGAGTTCGCCCACGAGCGCCTGATCACCCCCGAGCCCGACGGCCCGGGACGGTGGCTGGTCCGCAGCGACGACGGCACCGTCGAGTACCGGTTCGCCGCGCAGCGGCTGGCGCTGGACCACTGGGAGGTCGACGCGGACAGCATCGTGCGCCGCCGCGACGGCGCGGAGCTGCCGCCCGACGCCGTGGACCTGTGCGTGGAGCTGCGCGGCGCGCTCGGCCTCACCGACGCGAGCCTGCCGGTCTACCTGGAGGAGATCACCTCCACGCTGGCCGGGACCGCGTACAAGCTCGCGAAGCCCGCGCTGAGCGCCGCCGAGCTGGCCGCCGCCGGGTTCCAGGCGATCGAGACCGGCATGACCGAGGGGCATCCCTGCTTCGTGGCCAACAACGGCCGCATCGGCTTCGGAGTGCACGAATACCACGCGTACGCCCCGGAGGCCGCCGCGCCGGTACGGCTGCTCTGGCTCGCCGCGCACCGCGACCACACCACGTTCACCTGCGCCGACGACCTGGACTACGACACGCTGGTCCGGGCCGAGCTGGGCGAGCAGACGCTGGCCGGGTTCACCGCCACGCTCACCGGGCTGGGCCTGGACCCGGCCGACTACCTGTTCGTCCCGGTGCACCCGTGGCAGTGGTGGAACAAGCTCGCCGTCACGTTCGCCGGTGAGGTGGCCGCGCGCCGGCTGGTCTGCCTCGGCGAGGGGCCGGACGAGTACCTGGCGCAGCAGTCCATCCGTACCTTCTTCAACGTCACCGACCCCGCCAAGCACTACGTGAAGACCGCGCTGTCGGTGCTGAACATGGGCTTCATGCGCGGGTTGTCCGCCGCGTACATGGAGGCGACGCCCGCGATCAACGACTGGCTGGCCGGGCTGATCGAGGGCGACCCGGTGCTCAAGCGCACCGGACTGTCGATCATCCGGGAGCGGGCCGCCATCGGTTACCGGCACCGGCAGTACGAGGCGGCGACCGACAGGTACTCCCCGTACCGGAAGATGCTGGCGGCGCTCTGGCGGGAGAGCCCGGTACCAGGGCTGGAACCCGGGCGGCGGCTGGCCACCATGGCCTCTCTGCTGCACCTGGACCGGGACGGGCGGTCGCTCGCGGCCGCGCTGATCGACGAGTCGGGGCTGGCGCCGGCCGACTGGCTGCGCCGCTACCTGGACGCCTACCTGGTGCCGCTGCTGCACAGCCTGTACGCCCACGACCTGGCGTTCATGCCGCACGGCGAGAACGTCATCCTGGTGCTGCACGACGGCGTGGTCGAGCGGGTCGTCTTCAAGGACATCGCCGAGGAGATCGTGGTGATGAACCCGGAGGCGGACCTGCCGGAGCGGGTGCGGCGGATCCGGGCCGCGATCCCCGAGGACGAGAAGATCCTGTCCATCTTCACCGACGTGTTCGACTGCTTCCTGCGGCACCTGAGCGCCGCCCTGCACACCCGGGGCGTCCTCGACCAGGACGAGTTCTGGCGCACCGTCGCCGCATGCGCCGCCGACTACGCCGCCACGGTGCCGCACCTGGCCGACCGGATGCGCCGGCACGACCTGTTCGCGCCGGAGTTCACGCTGTCCTGCCTCAACCGGCTCCAGCTGCGCAACAACCAGCAGATGGTGGACCTGTCCGACCCGTCCGCCGCGTTGCAGTTCGCCGGCACGCTGGTCAACCCGCTCGCCCCGTACGCACCGCGCGACTGATGGCATGACGGAAGCGGGCCGGCGCATCGCGCCGGCCCGCTTCCGTCGGTGGTGGGGACGATCAGTTCTCCGCGCGACCGGCCCGCCAGTAGCCCATGAACGCCACCGCGCGCCGGTCCATGCCCCGCTCGGTGACCAGGTGCCGGCGCAGGCCGCGGATCACCGCCGCCTCCCCGGCCAGCCAGGCGTAGAGCGCCGCGCCGTCGGGCCGCTCCGGCACCTCCCAGAGGATGTCCCGGTCCACGTCCACCTCGGTCAGCGGCGCGGCGGCCACCGCGACCGGTACCGGCACCAGCCGCCCGGCCAGACCTGTCACGGCCGGGGTGAGCCGGCTGCCGTGCGGGGCGCCGTCGCGGGGCAGCCAGGTCACGGTGACGCCGGCCGGCGCCCGGCAGGGCAGCTCGTCGCCGGTCTCCGGCACCTCCACCAGCGCGTGCCCGCGCGCCTCGGCGGGCAACCGCTCCAGGATCGCGCAGATCGCCGGCGCGGCGGTCTCGTCGCCGGCCAGCAGCAGCGTCGCGCCGGCCGGCGGCTGGAACTCGACCCCGCCGTGCGGGCCGTCCCACCCGGCGTCCGGGCCGACGACGGCGATCCGGTCGCCGAGACGCGCCCGCCGGGCCCACCGGGTGGCCGGGCCGCCGTCGCCGTGCAGCGCCATGTCCACGTCCACCTCGTACGCCTCCGGCCGGACGGCGCGGACCGTGTACGTGCGGATCGGGCTGCGCAGCGCGTCCGGCAGCTCACGCCACCGCGGGAACCAGTCCGGCCCGTCGGGCAGCTCCCCCGGCGCGCCGTCGACCGGCGGCAGGGCCAGCTTGATCCGCTGGTCGTACCCGTTGTCGGCGAACCGGTCCAGGTCCGGGCCGGTGAGCGTCACCCGCAGGAAGGACGGGCCGAGCCGGCGTAGCGCGCGGACCTCGACGGTGAAGACTCGCCAGGGCGCGACGGCCAGGGTGCTGGTCATGCGTCATTCCTCTCACGGCCGGTGGGGGCTGCGTCGGTGAACGGGCTAACGGGCGGCTGCCGCGGCGCGGGAACGCCACAGCAACCAGACGAAGTACGGGGTGCCGATCATGGCGGTGACCAGACCGGCGGGGACCTGGGCGGGAGCGATGACGCTGCGGCCGAGCGTGTCGGCGAGGCTGACCAGGGTGGCGCCGAGCAGCACCGCGACCGGCAGGACGCGGGTGTGCCGCCCGCCGACGAGCGCCCGGGCCGCGTGCGGCGCGACCAGGCCGACGAAGCCGATCACGCCGACCGCCGACACGGCGGTCGCGGTGAGCAGCGCCGCCAGGCCGAGCGCGACCAGCCGGGCACGTTCCAGCCGGACGCCGAGCACCCGGGGCGTGTCGTCGTCGAGCGCGAGCAGGTCCAGCTCGCGGCGCACGGCGGCGACCACCGGCAGCGCGATCAGCAGCGCGATCGCCACCGGCAGCACCTGCGGTGCGGTACGCCCGTAGGTGGAGCCGGACAGCCAGGTCAGCGCCTTGCCGGTGTTCCACGGGTCGGACGACACCACGATGAACGTGATGATCGCCGTCCCGCCCTGCCAGACCGCGAACCCGATCAGCACCAGCCGGTCGGAGTTGAGCCCCCGCCGCCGGGCCAGGCCGTAGACCAGCGCGAACGCGACGACCGCGCCGAGACCGGCGGCGCCGGACAGGGCGAGCACGCCGGCCATCGGCGCGAACGTCAGCAGCGACACCGCGCCGATGCCGGCACCGCCGGTGATGCCGAGGATGCCCGGTTCGGCCAGCGGGTTCCGGCACACCGCCTGCACGGTGGTGCCGGCCAGGGCCAGCGCGGCGCCGGCCAGCAGCGCCGCGGCGACCCGCGGCCAGCGGGCGTCCAGCACGAATGTGTACGCCGGTCCGGTGCGGCCCTGCACCCAGTTGACGATGTCCCCGAGCAGCACCCACGTGTCACCGGCGAGCATGCCGAGCACCAGCGCGGCGGTGACGACGACCGCGCAGACCGCGACGACGGTGGCGACGAAGCCGCGGGAGCGGACTGCGGCGTGGCCGCCCGGCGCCTGCCGGGTCGGTCCGGCGTCGCGGTGGCGGCGGGCCAGCCAGACCAGCAGCACCGCGCCGAAGAGCGTGGTCACCACGCCGGTCGGCACGTCGACTCCGGCCTGCCCGCCGAGCACGGCGCGCAGCAGCACGTCGGAGCCGAGCACGATGACCACGCCGACGATGCCGGACAGCGGCATCAGGATGCGGTGCCGGTGCACCTCGGGCACCCACCGGCCGAGCAGCCGGACGATCACCGGCGCGCCGAGGCCGACGAAGCCGATCGGGCCGGCCAGGGTGACCGCCGCGGCGGAGAGCAGCACGGCCAGCAGCACGACAGTCAGCCGGGTACGGCGCACGTTGAGCCCGAGCACGGTGGCGGTGTCGTCGCCGAGGGCCAGCAGGTCCAGCCGGTGCCCGAGGGCCACGAGCACCAGCGCGGCGACCCCGATCACGGGGGCGAGCTGGGTGAACGCGACCAGGTCGCCCTGCACGAGCGAGCCGTTGCCCCAGGCGAACAGGCCGATGGTGGCCTGCTCGAACAGCAGCATGAGCAGCATGGTCAGCGAGGAGAGCGCCATCGCGGTGGCCGAGCCGGCGAGGATGAGCCGGGTGGTGGCGGCCTGACCGCCGGCCGAGAGCAGCATGACCAGGGAGGCGGCGGCGAGGCCGCCGCAGAACGCCAGCCCGCCCGCGGGCAGCGCGGGCAGCGCGATCCCGAACGCGGCGGTGGCGACGATCGCCAGGTGGGCGCCCGCGTTGACGGCGAGCGTGTCCGGCGAGGCGAGCGGGTTGCGGGTGGTCGACTGCAACGCCGCGCCGGCGAAGCCGAGCGCGACGCCGACGGCCAGGCCGGTGAGCAGCCGGGGCAGGCGGGAGGCGACGAGCACCCGGGCGGTCTCGTCGTCGCCGCCGGTGAGCAGCCGGAGCAGGTCCAGCGCCCCCACCGAGGAGGTGCCCTGGGTGAGGTGCACCGCGGTGATCGCGACGAGCAGCGCGGCGGCGAGGGCGAACGCGCCGGCCACCCGGCTGCGCCGGGCGGGCGGCGGCCCGACCGGGGCCGGCCGGGTGGCCGGCCCCGGCGGGGCGGGGGCGGTCATCGCGCTCAAGCCGTGTAGACCTTGACCAGCTCGTCGATGTACTGCTTGGCGGACAGCGTGCCGCCGAAGGTCCAGATGCCGTTGGGCATCTTGTGCAGCTTGTTCTGCTGGACGAACGGCAGGGAACGCCAGATCGCGTTGCCGGCGAGGCCGTCGGCGAACACGTCGGTGCCGTCCGAGGCGTTGTAGAAGAAGTGCACGTCCTGGCCCTTGAGGACGGTCATGCCCTCGACGTCGGTCTGGCCCAGGCCCCACATCTCGTCGGTCTTGCCGGTCCAGGCGTTCTTGAGGCCGAGCTGGATGCCGAGCTGGGAGACGAGCGCGCCCTGGCCGAACATCCGGATCGAGACGGTGCTGCCCTCCTTCCAGCCGTCGGCGATGGCGAACTGCTTACCGGCCGCCCCGGCGTCGGCGATCTTCTTCTTGCCGTCGGCGAGCGCGGCGTCGAAGTCGGCGAGCAGCTTGTCCGCCTGCGCGGTACGGCCGGTCGCGGTGGCGATCATCTTCAGGTCCGCGCGCATCCGGCCGATGTTGTCGGAGGCGTCGCTGCCCTTGGTGACCAGCACCGGGACGTACTTCTCCAGCTGGGTGACGACGGCGGAGCCGCGCTCGGCCTCCATCACCACGAGGTCCGGCTGGAGGGCGACGATGGAGTCGACGCTCGGCTCACCCCGGGTGCCGACGTCCTTGACGCTCGCGTCGAGCGGGGCGGCGGTCACCCAGGTGGCGTACCCCTTCGGGTCGGCCACGCCGACCGGCATCACGCCGAGGCCGACGAGCATCTCCACCTCGCCCCACTCCAGGCCGACGACCTTGGTGGCGGGGCTCTTGAGGGTGATGGTCTTGCCCCGGCTGTCGGTGACGGTGACCGGGCCGGTGGACGCGGCGTCGGAGGGGGACGGTGCGGCGGCGGGCTCCTCGGTGGTGCCGCAGCCGGCGATCAGCAGCGCGCTCGCCGCGGCGGCGACGAGCAGGGTCAGACGGGTACGCAGCATCGGTTTCTCTTCTGTGTGCAGGAGTCGGTCAGGCGGAGACGCGGGTCGTGTGCCGGCCGACGGGACGAGTGGAGAGCAGGTTGGTGACCGGGTCGACGCTCACCTCGACGCGGATGCCGTACGCCTCGGTGAGCGCCTCCTCGGTGAACACCTCGTGCGGCGTGCCGGCGCCGCGGACCCGGCCTTCGTGCAGGAGCACGACCTGGTCGGCGACGGCGGCGGCCTGGTTGAGGTCGTGCAGCACCACACCGACGGCGACGCCGGCGGTGTCGGCGAGTTCGCGCATCAGGTCGAGGATCTCCACCTGGTAGCGCAGGTCCAGGAACGTGGTCGGCTCGTCCAGCAGCAGGATCGCGGTGTCCTGGGCCAGGCACGTGGCCAGCCAGACCCGTTGCAGCTCGCCGCCGGACAGCTCGTCGACCGGCCGGCCGGCCATGCCGTCGACGCCCGTCACCCGCATGGCCCGGTCGATCGCGGCCGGTCCGTCGAGGTCGTTCGCGCGCCACCGCTGCCGGTACGGGTGCCGGCCGTACCCGACCACGTCCCGCACCGTCACCCCGCTGGGGGTGGGGCGGCTCTGCGCGAGCAGCGTGACCCGGCGGGCGAAGTCCCGGGCGGACAGCGCCCGGGCCGGCGTGCCGTCGGCCAGCACGATCTCGCCGTGGTCCAGCGGGTGCAGGCGGGCCAGCCCGCGCAGCAGCGTCGACTTGCCGCTGCCGTTGGGGCCGACCAACGCGGTCACCGCCGCGGGCCGCAGCGTGATGGCGGCGTCGTGCACCACCGTCGTGCCGTGGTAGCCCAGCCGCAGGTCGCTGCCGCTCAAGCCGTCGGCTCGCACCGTTCTGCTCGTCACGGAGGTTAGGCTAACCTAATCAACGATCACGCTGTCAAGCCGGTCCTTCGGTCGGAATCGGCGACCCGCCGCGCATTGACACCGGTCGCGTGACGGGCGGTCACGTCGCGGTAGGCAGCGGCGACCCCGGCCAGCCCCCGGCCCAGCTCGGCGCCGCGCACCCCGGCGTACCCGATGACCAGCGCCGGTGGCCGGTCGTCGGCGCGCAGGGCGTAGAACCGGCCGCCGCGAACCAGCACGGACCGGCGCCGCGCGGCGGCCACCATGGACTCCTCAGCACACCAGCGGGGCAGCACCAGGTACGTCTGGAGGCCGCCACTGGCGTCGAGCGGCGCCACGCCGGGCAGGTGGCGCGCGACGTGCTGGCGTACCGCCTGGCCGCGGCGCTGGAACTCGGCGCGCAGCCGGCGCAGGTGCCGGTCGAACGCGCCGGTGTCCACGAGCCGCGCGAAGGCGAGCTGGTCCAGCCCGGAGCAGCCGATGTCCCAGCCGGCCCGGACCCGCTCGATCGAGGCGGCCAGCCCGGTCGGCGCGGCCAGCCAGCCGAGCCGCAGCGCCGGGGCGAGGACCTTGCTGGCGCTGCCCGCGTAGACCACGCGGTCCGGCGCGACGCTCTGCAACGCGGGCATCCGCTGCGCCGGTGGCACGAACGCGGCGTCGAAGTCGTCCTCGACGACGTACCCGTCCACCGCCCGCGCCCAGTCGAGCAGTTGCTCCCGGCGCCGCCGGCTCAGCGGAGCGCCGGTGGGGAACTGGCTGGCCGGGGTGGTGAGCACGGCGCGTACGCCGGTGGCGGCCAGCTCGTCGACGCGGATGCCCTCCCGGTCCACCGGCACGCTCACCGGCCGCAGCCCGGCGTCGGCGATGAACGCCCACTCCCCCGGGTGCCCGGGATCCTCGACGCCGATCGCCTCGTGTCCCTGGTCGCGCAGCACCCGGCAGAGCAGCGCCAGCCCCTGGGCGAAGCCGGACGTGATCATCAGGTGCTCGGGGCGGACGCGGACGCCCCGGACCCGGCCGAGGTAGCCGGCGAGCGTGCGGCGGACCGGCGGCAGACCGGACGGCGGGGCGTAGCCCAGTTCCCGCGGCCCGGCCGAGCGGAGCACCGCGCCGACACAGCGGATCCAGTCCTGGCGCGGGAACGTGGACACGTCGGTGCCGCCGGCGCGCAGGTCCCACACCTCCGGCGCGGGCGCCTCGTCGGCGGTGAGCGCGGAGGCGACACCGGCGCGCGCGGAGTCCGCCACCGAGGTGCCGGAACCGCGCTGCGACGTCAGGTAGCCCTCGGCGCAGAGCTGTTCGTACGCCTCGACGACCACGGTCCGGGACACGCCGAGATCAGTCGCGAGCTGCCGGGTCGACGGGACGCGCGTCCCGGGGCGCAGCGTGCCGTCGGTGATCCGGCCGCGCAGAGCGTTGCGGAGCTGCGCCGACAACGTTTCGCGCGCGTCGCCGTCAATTGACAGATTCAGATGCCACACCGATTGGTCCTCTCCCCGGTCACCGAAGTGGTATGGACAGCGGGAACCGCACTTGGTGAAAGTGTTTCCCGGGACCGCAACCCATTCCCGGCCGAACCCGGGGGGTGCCGCGCGTCCTTTTCAACGGGGGAAGTCCGATCTGTCACCGAACGCGGCCCAGCCGGTCCGCGTGGGGGCATCCGGGCTGCTCAAAGGGGGGTTCCACAGTGTCCTCATTGTCGACTGCGGTGGGTGCGGAAACCACAGACCACCGTTCGGAGACGCCGGGAGGCACGACGCCGGCCGACCGCATTCCGATTTCCGTGACCTCAATCACACTGCCGTCCATCAATCCGCTCGCGTTGTACACCGCATTGACACAAAGCCATGCCGCGCACGACGCGTACCTCTTCGAAAGCCTGGACGGGCCGGCCGCCGACCGGCAGGCCGCGGCGGTGGGCTGGGGCCGCCTCGCCGAGCTGCGGTTCCTGGCCGACAGGTGCGAGCTGACCGCCGCCGGGCCGCTGGGCGACGCGCTGCGCGCGGTGGTCACCGCCGTCCTCGGCGCGCCGGCCCGGCAGCGCGACACCACGTCCGCCTGGCACGTGCCCGGCCCGGCGCAGCTCTGGTCGGTGGTCCGCGCCGTGCAGCGGGCCTTCACCGTCGAGACGCCCGTGCCGGCCGGCCGGTTCGCCTTCGGTTTCCTCACCACCCTGGCCTACGAGGCCGCCCGCGACATGGACGAGCTGACCCTGGACCGGGCCGACGACGACCTCCCCCGGTGCGCGCTGACACTGTTCCGGCACACCGTCTGGTGGGACCTTCGCGCCGGGACGGCGCACCAGCTGCACGCCACCGGCCCGCACCTGCCGCCGCAGCCGGCGCCGCCGGTGACGCGGCTGCTCACCGGCGTACCCGCCGACCAGCCGCCGCCACCCGCGCCCACGCCGGAACGGGTGCGCGACACCGTCGACGAGGAGACGTTCGCCGAGCGGGTGCGGCGGTGCCTGCGGCACATCCGGGTCGGCGACAGCTACCAGGTGCAGATCGGCCACCGCATCGAGGTGGAGACCACCCTCACCCCGCTGGACGTCTACCGGCGCCTGCGGCACCGCAGCCCGTCGCCGTACATGTACCTGGCGCCCTGGGCCGGGCGCACGGTGATCGGCGCCAGCCCGGAGCTGTTCCTGCGCCTGGACGGCGACCGGCTGTCGATGCGCCCGATCGCCGGCACCGCCGCCCGCTCGGCCGACCCGCTGACCGACCGCCGCCGGGTGGCCGAGCTGCGGGCCAGCGAGAAGGAGCGCGCCGAGCACGTCATGCTCGTCGACCTGTGCCGCAACGACATCGGCCGGGTCTGCGAGCCGGGCACGCTGTCGGTGGACGCGATGCTCGACGTCGAGCCGTTCGCGTACGTGCACCACCTGGTCTCCACCGTGTCCGGCCGCCTCGACGACGGCGCGGACGTGTGGGCGGCGGTCCGCGCCGCGTTCCCGGCCGGCACCATGACCGGCGCGCCGAAGCTGCGGTCGATGGAGATCATCGACGGGCTGGAGGCGGAGCCCCGGGGCATCTACGCGGGCGCCATCGGCCTGGTCGACGTCCGCGGGTTCGCGGTGCTCGCGCTCTGCATCCGCACCGTCGTGCACGACGGGCACCGCTACCACACCCAGGCGTCCGCCGGGGTCGTCGCCGACTCCACACCGGCCGCCGAGTGGCGGGAGACGCTGGCCAAGATGAGCGCCGCCTACTGGGCCCTGACCGGCGAGGAGCTGCTGTCGTGAAGGTCCTGCTCGTCGACGCGTACGACAGCTTCACCCACATCATCGACCAGTACCTGCGCACGCTCGGTGCGCGGACGGTGGTGGTCCGGTCCCGCGCGCGCAGCCCCCGGCACCTCGCCGCGCTGCGCCCCGACGCGGTGGTGCTCGGCCCCGGGCCCGGCCACCCCGGCGACTCCGGCCACGTCGAGCTGGTCCACGCGTTCGCCGGCCGGGTGCCGCTGCTCGGCGTCTGCCTCGGCCACCAGGCGATCGGCCTGGCGTACGGCGGCACGATCGCTGTGGCCCGGCACCTGATGCACGGCAAGACCAGCGAGGTCACGCACGACGGCCGCGGGGTCTACGCCGGGGCGCCGGCACCGCTGACGGTCACCCGCTACCACTCGCTCATCGTCGCCGACCCGGTGCCGCCCCCGCTGGAGGTGACCGCCCGCTCCGGCGACGACGGCTACGTGATGGGCCTGCGCCACCGCACGCTCGCCGTCGAGGGGGTGCAGTTCCATCCGGAGAGCGTGACCACCCAGGACGGGCTGCGGTTGTTCGACAACTTCCTGCGCGGCGTACCGGCGGCGCTGCCGGTCGCCGGCTGAGCGGCGGAGACGGATCATGTCCGGGTCCGTACCCCCGCTCGCCGTGGTCACCGGCGGGGCCGGCGGCATCGGCCGGGCCGTCACCGCGGCGCTCACCCGCGCCGGTCACCGGGTGCTCAGCGTCGACCGCGAGCCAGCTGCCGACCCGTCCGCGTACGCGGCGCTCGTCGCCGACCTGGCCGTGCCGGATCAGGCGCAGCGGCTGCTGGACGACGTGCACGAGCGACACGGCCTGCCCGCCGTGCTGGTGAACAACGCCGGCGTCTACCCGGCCCGGGACTTCCTCGACTACGACCCGCGCACGTATGCCGAGGTGCTGGACACGAACCTCGGCGCGACGTTCTTCGGCACGCTCGCGTACGCCCGGGCGCTGGTGGCCGCCGGACGTCCGGGCACCGTGGTCAACGTCGCCTCGATCAGTGGCCGGATCGGCAGCCCGGACGCCGCGTACGGCGCCTCGAAGGGCGCTGTCGTCGCGCTCACCCGCAGCCTCGGCCGGGCGCTCGCCGCGCACCGCATCCGGGTCAACGCGGTCGCCCCCGGGCTGGTCGAGACGCCGATGGCCGCCCGGATCCCGGCGGCCCGCCGGGACGACTACCGGGCCCGTATCCCGGCCGGCCGCTTCGGCGCCCCGGACGAGATCGCCGCCGCCGTCGCCTGGCTGGCCGGCCCGGACAGCAGCTACGTCACCGCCTCCGTGCTGGACGTCGACGGCGGCCTGCACTGACGCACACCGAGAGGACCCCGATCCATGTGGCTTCCCACCACCGGCCCGGCAGCCGGTTTCGCCGCCGACTACCTGCGTCTGCACCGCGCGTTCTACGACCGCACGCTCACCGCCGAGCAGCTCGGTGACTGGCGGGACCGGCAGCTGCGCCGGGTGCTCGACCAGGTCGGCACCGGTTCGCCGTTCTACGCCCGGCACCTCGCCGGGATCGACCTGTCCACGATCACCCCGGCCACGCTCGACCGGCTGCCCTTCACCACGAAGGCGCACCTGCGCGAGGAGATGCTCGACGTGCTCAGCCGCCCGCTGGCCGAGGCCGTCTTCTTCTACGAGACCACCGGCACCACCGGGCCCGCCACGCCCTGCCCCCGCGACGGCCGCGAGGTGGTGGCCAGCAACGCCCACGTCACCGAGTCCTGGGCGTCGATCTTCCGCCACTACTTCGGCGACCACGCGCCCCGCGTGGGGCTGATGGGCCCGACCGAGGTGCACTCGTTCGGCGACACGCTCGGCGACGTGGCCCGCAACACCGGCGCGATGAACGCGAAGATCTGGCCGTACTCGCCGGTGATCGGGTTCGCCAAGGCCCTCCAGCTGATGCGGGACCTGGAACTTGAGGTGATCTGCTGCACGCCGGGCGTGGCGCTGATGCTGGCCAAGGCCGCCGAGCACCACGGCTACCGGCTGCGCGAGGACTTCGCGGTCAAGCTGCTGTTCGTCACCGGCGAGATGTGCACGCCGGCGCTGGCGCACAACCTGGAGTCGGTCTGGGGCGCTGACGTCTACAACATCCTGTACGGCTCGCAGGAGGCGTTCGTGATCGCCACCGCCTGCCGCAACAAGCGGATGCACCTGTCCCAGACCAACTACCTGATCGAGGTGGTCGACCCGGAGACGGGCGCGTCGCACGGCCCGCGCGGCACCGGCGAGCTCACGGTGACCATGCTCGTCGACGGCGTGAAGCCGTTGATCCGCTACCGCACCGGCGACGCGGTGGTGGTCGGCGCGTCGGACTGCGACTGCGAGATGCCCGGCGACCTGGTGCAGATCGTCGGGCGCACGCTCGACCGCATCGACCTGGGCGGGCAGCGCCGTACCGCCGGGCAGATCGAGAGCGCGGTGCTCACCGGCGTCACCGGCTCGGCCGGCTACCAGGTGGTGATCGACCACGACCCGGCCGGCGGCGACCGGCTCACCGTCCGGCTGGAGCTGCTCAAGGACCTGGTGGACGACCCGGCCGCGGTGGCCGGCGGGGTGCGCCGGCGTGCCGCCGCCGCGCTCGGCGTGCCGGTGGAGGTCGAGCTGAGCGACGGGCTGGACCCGATCGTCAGCACCGGCGCGTTCGTGAGCTGGAAGGCCGCACGGATCGTGGACCGGCGGGTCGCCGACGACCACGAGACCCGGGTGGCCCGGCGGATGGCGGGCAGGCGTGGCTACGACACCTGACACCGCAGCCGCCGCGCCGGTGCCCGCGCTGCCCGGCCTGCTCGCCGGGGCGTACGGACGGCGGTGGCGGACGGTGGTGGACCGGTGGGCGGACCACCCCGGCACGGCGGTGGCCACGCTCGGGCCGGCCGGCACGTCCAGCCACCTGACCGCCGCGTTCCTGGCCGAGCGGCACGCGCTGCGCATCGAGCTGTGCGACACGTTCGACGAGGTGCTCGGCGCGCTCGTGGAACGCCGCGTCGACCAGGCGCTGGTGCCCAGCGCGTACCAGGGCGCCACCCGCTTCCACTGGCACCGCGACCTGCGCCTGGACGCCTACTTCGCGCAGGCCACCCCGGAGTACGGCATCGCGGCGCGGGAACGGGACGCGCACCCGGGCGACGGCGAGGTCACTGTGGCCGCGCTCTGGGAGGTCCGGCGGATCTTCGCCGACCTGGCCCCGCCCGCGCTGCGCGACCGTCCGATGCGGTGGCTCGACGCCGAGTCCACCCAGCACGCCGCCGAGCTGCTCGCCGCCGGGGCCGCCGACCTCGCGGTGACGAACGCCCCGGGGGTACGCCGGCACGCGCTGCGCTGGGTGGTCCGCCGCCCCGGCGCGGAGATCGTCTGGCTGCTCTTCGGCCACCGCCGACCGCACCTTCGAGGAGAACCGGAGTGACAGCCGTGTCCCGACGAACCTTGCTGCACCGCGCCACCGTCCAGGAAGGGCTGGGGGTGGCGTCCCGGCCGCACCACAGCGTGCTGCTCGACGGGGAGCGGATCGTCGCGGTGCTGCCCGAGGCGCAGGCCCCGCTGCACGACCCGGACGTCGACGTGCTGGACCTGGACGGGCGGACCGTGATGCCGGGCATGACGCTCGGCCACACCCACATCGCCTACCTGAACGTGCTCGACGGCCGGGAGACGCTGTTCAAGCACTCGATCCCGGAGGTGACGCTGGGCGCGGCGGCGAACGCGGCGGCCATGCTCCGGCTGGGCTACACCGCGTTCGTCGGCGCCGGCTCGGTGGCCGGCATCGACATGGCGCTGCGCCGGGCGATCGACGCCGGGCGGCTGCCCGGCCCGCGGATCACGCCGTGCAGCCGGGACCTGATGGTCTCCGGGCCGCCGCAGCGGCGCAACCCGGCGGTCAAGCAGCGCATCCCCACCGACCTGATGCGGCTGGCCGACACACCGGAGGAACTGGTCGAGTACGTCGACACCGAGGTCGCCCAGGGCGCGGAGATCATCAAGGTGTTCTCCACCGGCGACGACACGTTCCCCAACGGCCGCTCGCACGAGCTGCTGTTCACCGCCGAGGAACTGGTGATCGCGGCCCGCGCCGCACACGAGCGGGGGGTACGGATCCGGGCGCACTCACGCGGGCTGGGCGGCATCCGCAACGCCACCGCCGCCGGGGTGGACGTGATCGACCACGCCACGTACGCCGACGACGCGGCGCTGGAGGCGATCGCCGAACGCGGCATCTTCGTGGTGCCGAGCCTGCACCAGCCGCACCGGCTGCTCACCACCGGCACCGCGCACGGCAAGACCCCGGAGTACCTGGAGACGCTGGAGTTCCAGGCCGAGGTGGAGAACACGCTGCGGATCCTGCCGCTGATGGTGGAGATGGGCATCCCGATCGTGGCCGGTGACGACTTCGGGTTCGCCTGGACCCCGCACGGCCGGTACGCCGAGGAGCTCGAGACGTACGTGAGCATGGCCGGCATCCCCGCACCGACGGTGCTGACCTGGGCCACCGCCAACGGCGCGCGACTGGCCGGGCGCGGCGGCGAGGCCGGGACGGTGCAGCCGGGCCGGCTGGCCGACCTGGTGGTCACCGACGGCGACCCGGCGCGGGACATCACGGTGCTGGGGCGGCCCGGGGCGATCGAGATGGTGCTGCTGGGCGGGCGGGTGGTCGCCGGGGACGCCGCCGCCTACCGGGACCGCCGGCCGGCCGGGGTCGCCTGATGCGGCCGGCCGCGCGGGCCCGGATTGGCCTCACCGGATCGGCGGGGATTGGCCACAACCGGTGGCGGCGCCGCTTCGTACGGTCGGGGCGACCGTGTGAACCGAACCGACGGGGATGACGATGACCCAGCTCAGCGACGGCGCCGACCGGCTGTCCGTCCGCATCGACGACCGGGTGACGGCGAGCGTGCCGGACTACGTCCTCGGCCTGCTCGCCGTGCCGGCGATCGAGGTCGGGCCGGCCCACCCGGCCGTGGCGGAGCGGCTGACCGCCGCCGAGGACGCGCTGCACCGGGCCGGCCTGGACAAGGCCGGGGTGTCCGAGCTGCCGGGCATCGCCGGGTGGCGGGCGGCGTACCGGGCGGTGGCGGTGAACCCGAACCGGTTCCCGTGCGCCGCCGAGTCGATCGCCCGCCGGGTGGCCCGGGGCGACCGGCTGCCCCGGATCAACGCGCTCGTGGACCTCTGCAACGCCGTCTCGCTGGGCTCGGCGCTGCCGGTGGCCTCCTGCGCGGTGGACGGCATCGGCGCGCTCGCCGTCCGGCCGGCCGACGGCACGGAGGCGTACCTGCCGCTGGGCGCACCTGATGCGCCGGAGCGGCCCGAACCGGGCGAGGTCGTCTACGCCGACGACCACGGGCGGGCCCACTCCCGGCGCTGGAACTGGCGCCAGGGCCACCTGGTCCGCACCGACCTGGGCCGGCGGCGGCTGCTGCTCACCGTCGAGGCGGCCCATCCGGGCGGCCGGGCGGAGGTGGAGGCGGCGCTGGACCGCCTCGACGCCGTGCTCGGCGAGCTGACCGCCGCGCCCCGCCACCGGGCGGTGCTGGACCGGGAGGCCCGGGACGCCGCGTTCCCCGTCGAGGCCCCGCTCAGCCCCGCCGGCACCCCGGGGGTCCGCTCGTGAACCGCGCGATCCTGATCGTCTACCGGCCCGCGGCCGGCCGCTACGCCGCCCAGTTCCGCAGCGTCGTCGCCGCCGCCACCGGCCTCGGCGTGGACAGCGTGGTGCTGCTGCCCACCGGCGGGCCGGCGCCGGAGACCGCCGGGCTGCCCTGCCACCGGGCCGACCTGGACGACCCGGAGGCGGTCCGGGCGGCGGTCGCGGCGATCGTCGCCGACCGTCCGATCGAGCGGATCTTCCCGCTGTTCGAGGGCGACGTGCTGACCGCCGCGCGGTGCCGGCGCGACCACGGCATCCCCGGCCTGGACCCCGAGCAGGCGCTCGCCTTCCGGGACAAGAACGTGATGCACCGCCGGGCCGTCGAGCTGGGCGTGCCGGTGGCCCGCTCCTGCCGCCCGGACACCATCGGCGCGGTCGCCGAGTTCGCCGCCGAGGTGGGCTGGCCGGTCGTGGTCAAGCCGTACGCCGGCTGGGCCTGCGGCGACACCCACCGGGTGGACTCGGCCGACGACCTGGCCCGGGTGTGGCCGCTCGTGGCCGACGCGCGCCACGACTACCGGGTCGAGGAGTACGTCCGCGGCGCGGAGTACCACGTCGACTCGCTGCTGCGCGACGGCGAGGTGGTCTTCGAGCAGCTCTCCCGCTACACGTACTCGGTGCTGGAGTTCCGCGACGAGCCGGGCGGCACGATCTCCCGCAAGCACGACCTGACCCCCGCCGAGCAGCGCATCCTGACCGCCAGCGCGGAGCTCCTGCGCGGCTTCGGCATGCGTACCGGGGTCGCGCACGTGGAGTTCTTCCTGCGCGACGACGGCGAGGTGGTCTTCGGCGAGGCGGCGGCCCGGGCCGGCGGCGGATCGATCGTCCCGGCCATCGAGGCCGGGCGCGGCATCAACCTCGCGGGCGAGTGGTGCCGGCTGGAACTGGACCCCGGGCACCGGCCCGCCGCCGCGCTGGGCGCGGAGACCGGCACCGAGTACCTCTGCTCCGACCGGTACGGCCGCATCACCGCGATCACCACCGCCGACGAGCTGCGGGCGCTGGACTCGGTCCTCGACGCCGACGTGTGGAAGGGCGTCGGCGACGTGCTCGCGCCGCCGACCGCCTCGAACGACGTGCTCGGCTGGTACGTCTGCGAGGGCCGGGACTTCGACGACGTGCGGGCCCGGTTCAAGACCATCCGGGACGCCTTCCAGGTGCGTACCGAACCGGCCGGGGAGGCGTCATGTGGCTGAGCCGGTTCCGGGCGCTGCCCCGTCCGCTGCGGATGCTGGTGCTCGCCTCCTTCATCAACCGCGCGGGCATGTTCGTCTTCCCGCTGCTCGCGGTATACCTGGTGCGCAGCCGAGGGCTGAGCACCGGCGAGGCGGGTGTGCTGATCTCGGTCGGCAGCACCGGCCTGCTCGCCGGGAGCCTGCTCAGCGGCCCGGTCTGCGCACGCGCCGGCCGGCGGGCCGCGCTGGTGTCCAGCCTGCTGCTCAACGCGGCCGGCTACCTCGGGCTGGCGGTGCTGGACGGCCCGCCGTGGACGTACGCGGCGCTGCTGTTCGTCGCGCTCGTCGGCATGGGCATGTTCGCGCCCGCCGCCAACACGCTGATCGCCGACCTCGCCGAGCCGGAGCAGCGGCCGTTCGCGTACACCGTCAGCTACATCGCCAACAACCTCGGCATGGGCGTCGGGCCGCTGCTGGGCGGCCTGGCCGCGGCGTACTCGTACGGCCTGATGTTCGCCGGGAACATCCTGCTCGGGCTGCTCGCGGCGCTCACCATCCGGCTCAGCGTGCCCGCCGACACCGGCCGCGACGCGGCCGGGACACCGGCGAAGACCGGGCTGCGCCGGGCGGCGCTGCGGCGCGACCTGGACGTCGCGGTGCTGGTGGTGCTCTCGTTCTGCTACGTGGCGCCGCTGATCGGGCTGGAGTACACGCTGCCGCTGGCGGTCACCGGGGTGCTGAACTCGTCGGTGGCGGTGGTCGGCGCGGTCTACACCATCAACAGCATCGTCGTGGTGGGCGCCGGCATGCTGATCGAGAAACGGATCAAGGCGTACCCGACCCGCACACTGCTCGTCGTCGCCGGCCTGCTCTGGTCGGCCGGGATGGCGGTGCTGGTGTTCGCGTTCTCACTGCCCGCGGTGCTGCTGTCCACAGTCGTCTGGACGCTCGGCGAGATCATCGCCTCGGTGGTGGTGCCCACCTACATCGCCGACCACGTCGAGCCGCGCCGGGTCAGCGCCTTCATGGCGCTCAACGGTTTCGTGCTCAGCTCCGCCCGGCTGGTGGTGCCGATGGGGCTGGGCTTCGTCTGGCAGGCGCACGGGCACCAGCCCGTGCTGCTCCTGCTGCTGCTGACCCCGCTGGCCGGCGTCGTCGCGTTCGCAGCGCTGCGGATCCGACCCGAGGCCCGGCCGGTGCCGGAGCCCGCCGCGCCGGCCCCCGCCCGTCCCTGACCCGCCCGACCCCTCACCGGAAGAGGCCCATGACCGCCACGAAGTTCGTCCTGCCCGAGAGTGACATCCCGACGACCTGGTACAACGTGGTTCCCGACCTGCCCAAGGGGCTGCCGCCGATGCTGCACCCCGGCACCCGGGAACCGATCACCCCGGCCGACCTGGCGCCGCTGTTCGCCTCCGAGCTGATCGCGCAGGAGTTCTCCACCGAACGGGACGTGGACATCCCCGGCCCGGTGCTCGACATCTACCGGCAGTGGCGGCCCAGCCCGCTGATCCGGGCCCGCCGGCTGGAACGCGACCTGGACACCCCGGCGCGGATCTACTTCAAGTACGAGGGGGTCAGCCCGGCCGGCAGCCACAAGCCGAACACCGCCGTCCCGCAGGCGTACTACAGCAAGCTCGACGGGGTGCGGCGGCTGACCACCGAGACCGGCGCCGGCCAGTGGGGCAGCTCGCTGTCGATGGCGTGCGCCTACTTCGACCTCGAGTGCGAGGTCTTCATGGTGCGGGTCAGCTACGACCAGAAGCCGTACCGGCGCGGCCTGATGGAGACGTTCGGCGCCTCGGTCACCGCCAGCCCCAGCGACCGTACCGAGGCCGGGCGGGCGGTGCTCGCCACCGACCCGGACTCCCCCGGCAGCCTCGGCCTGGCCATCTCCGAGGCGGTGGAGGCCGCGCTGCACAGCGGCGGCGCCGCCCGGTACGCGCTCGGCTCGGTGCTCAACCTGGTGCTGATGCACCAGACGATCATCGGGCAGGAGGCGCTGGCGCAGATGGGGCTGGCCGGCGACTACCCCGACGTGGTGGTCGGCGCGGCCGGCGGCGGCTCCAACTTCGCGGGCCTGGCCCTGCCGTTCCTGCGCCGCCAGCTCGACGGCGGTCCGGCCGTCCGGTTCCTGGCCGCCGAGCCGGCGTCCTGCCCGTCGCTGACCCGGGGCAGCTACGACTACGACTTCGGCGACACCGCCGGGCTCACCCCGCTGGCAAAGATGCACACGCTCGGCCACGACTTCCGGCCGCCCGCGATCCACGCCGGCGGGCTGCGCTACCACGGCATGGCGCCGATCGTGAGCGCGCTGAGCGAGGTGGACCTGATCGAGGCGCGGGCGGTGCCGCAGACCGCCTGCTTCGAGGCGGGCGTGCGGTTCGCCCGCAGCGAGGGGATCGTGCCGGCGCCGGAGTCCAGCCACGCGGTGCGGGTCGCCGTGGACGAGGCGCTGCGCTGCCGGGAGACCGGCGAGGAGAAGGCGATCCTGTTCTCCCTGTCCGGGCACGGCCACTTCGACATGCAGGCGTACATCGACTATTTCGCCGGAAAGCTGACGGACTGACACCGGCCGGGACGCGGCGCGGTGCGGCGCCGCGTCCCGGCCGACGAGCCCTCGGGGGTGCGATTGCCCAGCGAAGCAGCCACCATCCTGGCCATCAACGGTTCCGAACGGGCGGGCGGCAACACCGACCTCGCGGTCGCGCACGCCGGACGCCTGATCGCCGAGCGCGGGGCCGTCCTGCGCACCATCCGGCTGCGCGAGCACCGGATCTCGCCGTGCAGCCCGTGCGGCGACTGCAACAGCCGTACGCTGCCGTGCACCGTGGACGACGACGTCCCCGCCCTGGTGGAGCAGATGGTCCGCGCAGACGGGCTGATCTACGCCGCGCCGGTGCACGGGTTCGGCCTGGCCCACCTGATGCAGATCTTCATCGAGCGGGCCGGGGTCGGCTATCTGCGCTTCACCCGCCCGCTGGCCGACAAGGTCGGCGGCATCATCGTCACCGGACGCCGCTACAGCGACTCGTCGGTGCACAACCAGATCGTCAACAACCTGCTGCTCAACCGCATGATCCTGGTGGGCAGCGGCTTCCCGGTCCTGCTGCGCAACACCACCGGCACGCCCGGCCTGACCGACCCCGAGGGTGTCGACGCGCTGGAGCGCATGGTGCACCGCATGGTCGACATGGTGCAGCTGCTCAAACGCCACCAGCGGGTCACCGGCGGCCCGGTCCTGCCCTCGCGGGACCGCAACGAACGCGTGCCGCGGCCCCGCCGCGCCGAATCCGTACCGACCAGAGGAGACAGCGAGAATGTCCACTGAGCAGGCGACCGTCCCGGTCGGCATCGACTTCCCCGCCACCGAGTGGGAGAAGTGGGACAAGCCCGGCGCCGAGGGCCGGGTCAAGATCGCGTACGTCGGGGGGCAGCGGCTGCGCCTGCTGGAGCTGCCCGCCGGGTTCGACGAGCACCACTGGTGCCTGCGCGGGCACACCGGCTACGTGCTGCGGGGCGAGTTCACCATCCACTTCCGGGACCGCTCGGTGCCCTGCCGCCCCGGCATGGGCTTCGTCATCCCGGACGACGAGGAGCACCGCTCCCAGGGCAGCGCGGACGAGCCCACTGTCGTGTTCGTGGTCGACCGGGTCGACCAGCCGTGAGCGACGCCCCCGCCGGGACGGACGGCACGGCCCGCATCACCGAGCTGCGGGCCGCCGTGGACCGGCTCGACCAGCGGATCGTCGAGCTGCTGGCGGTCCGTACCCGGGTGGTCCGGGAGCTGACCGCGCACAAGTCCGACGAGGCGGCCGTGCGGTCGCCGGACCGGGTCCGGCAGGTGCTCGACCGCGTCGCCGAGCTGGCCGGCCGGCACGGCATGCCGCCGGAGGTCGCGGTGGCCACGTACCGCACGCTGATCGAGGAGCTGACCCGGATGCAGCTGGACATGCTGGCGGACCGCCGTGCCGCCGGGACGGCTCCGGCCGCCCCGGCGGCGCCGGAGCGGCGATGACCGGCGGCCGGGCACCCGTCGACCTGCGGCACGCGCTCGCCACGCTCGACCCGCTGCCCGGCGAGCTGGTCCGGGTCGCCGAGGAGCTGCCCGCCCGCTACGGCGTCTCCGCGCACTACGCCCGGTGGGCCGGCGCGCCCGCCGCGCCGCCCACCGGCCCCGGCCCCGCGGTGCTGTTCGATCGGGTACGCCCCGCGCACGGCCCCACCCGGGCCGTGCTGATGGGCCTCTACGGCACCCGGCGCCGCGCCGCGGGGCTGCTCGGTGTCACCCCGGCCGAGCTGCCGCACCGGCTGCTCGACGCGGTGGCCGCGCCCCGGCCGCCGGTGCCCGCCACCGACCCGGCGCGCTGGCCCCGCCATCGGCTGCCGCTGGATCTCACCGCGCTGCCGGTGCCGGTGCTCACCGACGAGGACGCCGGCCCGTACCTGACGCTCGGGGCGGTGCTCGCCACCGATCCGGACACCGGGGTACGCAACCTGTCCGTGCACCGGATGTGTGTCCAGGGTCCGGACACGCTGACCATCTGGATGGTCCCCGGCCGCGACCTGGAACTGGCCCACCAGGCCGCGTTGCGCCGGGGCGCGGCGCTGCCGGTGGCGATCCACCTCGGACTCGGCCCGGCAGTCCTGCTGTCGTCCTGCTGCCCCACCTCGCTGGTGCCGCCGGACCTGGACGAGCTGGCGGTGGCCGGGGCGCTCGCCGGCCGGCCGGTCGAGCTGCTGCCCTGCACCACTGTGGACGCCGAGTTCGTCGCGCACGCCGAGTACGTCATCGAGGGCGAACTGCTGGCCGAGCACGCGCCGGAGAGCCGGCACGGCGCGGTCGCCACCCCGGAGTTCCTCGGCTACCAGGGCCGCGCGCACCCGTCGCTGCCGCTGATCCGGGTCACCGCGATCACCGCTCGGGAGAGCCCGATCCTCCAGGCCGTGTCCGGGCCCGGACACGAGCAGTCGGTGCTGCTCGGCTTCGGGATGGAGGCCGCGGTGCTGGACCTGCTGCGCCGTCGGGGCACGCCGGCGCTGGCCGCGCACTGCCACACAGCCGGCGGCGGCCAGCTCATGGTGGTGCTCCAGTGGCCGGCCAAGCGCGGCCCGGCCGACGACGACGCGGTACGGGACGCGGCGGAGGCGGTGCTGGACGGCTTCCGGATGGCCAAGCTGGTGCTCTGCGTGGACGAGGACGTCGACATGGAGTCCGACCAGGACCTGTGGTGGGCCATGGTGACGCGGTTCCAGGCGGACCAGGATCTGCGTGTACTGGCCGACCGGGAGGGCTTCCCGCTCGACCCGAGCCAGCACACCGGCTACTCCCGGTCGCTGTCCGCCGACGGGCGCACCGCGAAGGCGGTGTTCGACTGCACGGTGCCGTACGCCCAGCGGGACCGGTTCCGCCGGCCCCGGTTCACCGAGCCGTCGCTTCCCGTGCCGCGCCGGCCAGCAGCGCCACTCCCTCGCTGATCCGGGCGGTGGGCAGCGCCGCGTACCCGATCAGGAACGTCGGCTCCGACGGCGGGTGGGTGACGAAGTAGCCGGAGGCGGGATAGACCCGCACCCCGCGCGCGGCGGCGGCGCGCACGATCGCCGCCTCGCCGGCGCCGGGCGTGCCGCCGAGCGTGACGAGGACGTGCAGCCCGGCGGCGGCGCCGGAGACGCGCACCCCGGCGCCGAAGTGCTCGTAGAGCGCCTCCAGCAGCCGGGCCCGGCGCTGCCGGTAGAGGCGGTCCATCCGGGCGATGTGCCGGGCGTACGCGCCGGAGTCGATGAACTCGGCGAGCGCCTCCTGGGTCAGCGTCGGGGTCAGCCGGTCGGTGATCCACTTGATGCCGAGGAACGGCCGGACCAGGTGCGGGGGCAGCACCGCGTAGCCGATGCGCAGCGACGGGAACAGCGTCTTGCTGAAGCTGCCGACGTAGGCCACGTCGGCGCCCTGCGGGTCGGCGGCGAGCGACGGCAGCCGTTCGGCGGCGAACGTGAACTCGTTGTGGTAGTCGTCCTCCAGCACCGTGACGGCGTGCTCGCGTGCCCAGCGCAGCAGCGCCCGCCGTCGCCGCTCGGACATGACGAACCCGGTCGGGAACTGGTGCGACGGCGTGACGTAGACCAGGCGGACCCGGGCCGGGTCCAGGCCGTGGCCGCGTACCCGGTCCTCGATCTCGCCGACCCGCAGCCCTTCCTCGTCGACCGGCACGGGCACCACGGCGGCCCGGGAGTAGCCGAAGATCTGCCGCAGCACGGTGTGGCTGGGGTCCTCGATCACCACCACGTCGTCGGGGCCGACGAGCAGCCGGACCAGGATGTCCATGGCCTGGGTGGCACCGCTGGTGACGATGGTGTGCTCGCGGGCGACGTCGAGCGCCCGGCTGCGCCGCAGCAGCGCGGCGATCTGCGCGCGCAGCGCCGGTGAGCCCTCCGCCGGGCCGTAGCCCAGCGCCACCGCGTCGGCCCGGCTCACCGCCGTGGCGAGCGACTGCCGCCAGCGCGCCACCGGGAAGCTCGCCAGCGCCGGGGTGCCGTGCCGGAAGTCGTACGCACCGTCCGGCCGGTGCATGGGTGCCGGCTCCCACGGCCGCCACAGCGGGCTGCCGGCGTCGGTGGGCAGCGGCGGTTCGGGGCGCAGCGGGGCGCGGGCCGGCGGGTCGCGGTGCGGCAGGTCGGGCAGGGCGTCGCTGACCCGGGTGCCGGAGCCGCGCCGGGAGGTGAGGACGCCGTTGGCGCGCAGCAGCTCGTACGCGCGGGTGACCACGGTGCGGGAGACGCCGAGTTGGTGGGCCAGTTCCCGGCTGGGCGGCACCGGGTCGCCGGGGCGCAGCCGGCCGGCGCGGACGGATCCGCTGATCTGGTCGCAGAGCTGCTGCTGCAACGGCACCGGGCTGTCCCGGTCGAGCACCACGAGCAGCTGCGACGACCCCACCCGCGACGCTCCCCCACCTAGCCGCCCCTCCCCGCGATCCTAGTCCCACCCCACCCCCACATCCGGTCGATCATGAAGTTGACGGCGTTCTCGATCTCCGATCCGGCCGCCAACCTCATGATCAACCGGGTGGGCCGGGGGATGCTCCTATAGAAGTCAAGCGGTGTTGAGGGTGGTGAAGTCGGCGAGGAGGGCGGTGTGGATCTCGCGGACGATGTAGCGCTTGAGGCA
>NZ_VISU01000015.1:0-178990 GCF_007827625.1 Micromonospora sp. CNZ297
GTTCTAGCTTGGTCGCTGAACCAACTACCGGAGACCTCTTCAATTAGCGACCACCGCCACGCCCCAACACCGACGCCCTACGAAACACGGCCTAGGCATTCGCGTTCGCCACGGTGGTGAGCACCGTGGACAGTCCGGCGAGCGTGGACACTTCGGCGTCCGGTTCGAGGCCCCGCGGGCGGGGCAGTCCGGCCCGGTTGAGCCAGACGGCACGCAGTCCGGCCCGCTGGGCGGCGGCCACGTCGTGCTCCGGCGAGTCGCCCACGTGGACGATGCGCGCGGCGGGCAGCCCGGACGCCGCCACCACCGCCGTGAAGAACTCCGGCGCCGGTTTCTTGGGCACGCCGCCCTCGTGCGCGTACACCTCGAAGGCGAACTGCCCGGCGAGGCCGCAGCGTTCGGCGCGGCTGTTGCCGTTCGTGGCGAAGCCCAGCACGTGGTGCGGGCGCAGCGCCGCCAGCGCGGGCAGCACGTCGGGGAAGGGGCGGCTCAGCGCGTACCGGCGGGCGAAGAACAACGCCGCGAACTCGTCCAGGTCCGCCTCCAGCCCGGCCCGGGCCAGCGAACGGGCCAGGGCGGCACGCCGGATCTCCTGCACCGGGGCGGCGCTGAGCGCGCCGAAGACCGCACCCCAGTCCCCCTCCAGGTCCGCGAGCGCCACGGCGGCCGCCGCCGGGGTCCGCCGCCGCATCTCGTCGAGTACGGCGACGAGCGCGCCGGTGACCGCCGGGCGCAGGTCGACGAGTGTCTCGTCGGCGTCGAAGACGACGGCGCCGCGCGGCCCGCTCATCGCTCGCCGGTCAGCACCGGCTCGGCCGGCGCAGTCGCCGAGGTGGACGGTGTGCCCCGCAGTTCGTCCGCCCGGACCAGTGCGACGCCGCCCAGGATGAGCGCCCCGCCGGCCAACTGGATCAGGCTGGGCAGTTCGTCGAGCACCAGCCAGGCGATCAGCACCGCGAACATCACCTCGGTCAGCCCCACGAAGGAGGACAGCCGTGCCCCGAGCAGCCGGGTGCCGGCGACACCGGCGAGGTACGCGACCACGGCGGCGATCAGCGACAGCCCGGCGATCGGCACCAGCCAGCTCACCCGGTGCCCGCCGAAGGTGACGTCGGCGGTGCCGGCCGCGAGCGGCAGCGCTCCGATGCCGCCGAGCAGCAGCAGCGCCACCGCGCCGACGGCCATGCCGCCGCTGGCCATCACCACCGAGGGCAGGCCCGCGTCGATCCGCCCGGCGATGACGAAGTATCCGGCCAGCCCGACGCCCGCGCCGAGGCCCCAGAGCACGCCCACCGGGTCGAGTCGTCCGGCGCCGGTGAGGTCGAGGACGAGCCCCAGCCCGCACAGGGCGGTGACCGAACCGGCCACCGTGAGCAGCCGGGGGCGCTGACCGTGGACCAGCCACATCCATCCGACCACGAGCACGATGCCGAGGTATTCGAGCAGGAGCGCCACGCCGACCGGGAGGTAGCGGACCGCGTTGAAGAAGCACGCCTGCGCCGTGGCCACGCCGAGCAGCCCGAACAGCACCACGCTTCCCGCGTTGCGGCGCAGCACTGTCCACCTGCCGCGCAGCGCCAGCACGGCGGGCACGGCGAGCACCAGCGCGGCGATGCCGACCCGGGCGATCACCACGGCGACCGCCGACCACTCGCCGGTGATCAGCGGGCGGGCGAAGGTGCCCGAGGTGGCGAACGTGATCGCGGAGAGCAGTGCCAGGCCGAGCCCGACGCTTGACCGTTCACGCATCGGCATCTCCTGGTCATGAGTCAAGGGAGGTTATGCTGATGACGCTAGGCGTAGCCTCCGACAGGAGTCAAGTTGCTTTTCGCCCATGACACCGAATGCGCGCTGGTCAGCGTCGCCGCACTGGTGAACACCGCCGGCGACGACCGGGAAGGGCTGCCCGACGTGGCCGCCCTGGACGCCTTCTTCACCGCCCACGGGTGGAGCGGCCGGCACGAGCACACCGACGCCGAACTGCGCCAGGTCCGCGCGCTGCGGCCCCGGCTGCGCCGCATCTGGTACGCCGACACCGACGAGGTGGTGACGATCGTCAACACGCTGCTGCGCGAGTCGCACGCGCTGCCGCAGCTCGTCCGGCACGACGACGAGCCGTACCATCTGCACGCCGTGCCGCGGGACGCGCCGCTGGCGACCCGGATGGCGGTCGAGGCCGCGATGGCGATGGCCGACCTGGTCCGGATGGGCGAGCTGAGCCGGCTGCGGCACTGCGACCACCCGGACTGCGACAACGTGCTCGTCGACCTGTCCCGGAACCGGTCCCGCCGGTTCTGCGACGCCGGGTGCGGCAACCGGGCCGCGGTGAGCGCCTACCGGGCCCGCAGGGCCGCCGCGTCCCACTCCTGACGCGTCGCGGGCCAGGCGTCGCGGCGCAGCTCGTACTCCACCTCGCCGTGCTCCGTACCCGGGATCGGGTCGTCGAAGGCCAGATGGAAGGTGCGGACGTAGCGCAACCCGGCGCGGGCCATGACCGCGCGGGAGCGGTCGTTGACGGCCATCGTCTGGGCCCACACCCGGCAGACGCCGACCGTGTCGAACGCGTGCCGCACCAGCGCCCGCGCGCCCTCGGTGGCCAGCCCGTGTCCCCACGTCGCGCGGCGCAGCCGGTAGCCCAGCTCCGCCTCGCCGCCGTCGTCGGACGGGTCGAGCGAGTGCCAGCCGAGGAACTCTCCGGTGAACCGGTCGAGCGTCGCCCAGCGGCCGAGCCCGGGATGCCGGGCGTACTGCGCGAGCACCCGGGGCAGCACCTCGTCCCGGTACGTCCCGGCCGGGGTCGGCGCGCCGCCGGTCAGGAAGCGCATGACCTCCGGATCGGCGTCCAGCGCCACCAGCCGATCCACGTCGTCCATCGTGAACCGGCGCAGCGTCAGCCGCGCGGTCTCCAGCAACACACCGCCGTCGTCACGCACGGTCGGATCATGCCGCGCCCACTGTGACGGGTCGAGGCAATTACCGGCGGCGGCTCAGGGGTGGGTCATCCGGAGCAGGTCCAGGGCCTCGTCCAGCTGGGTCTCGGTGAGCTTGCCCGAGTCGACGTGCCCCCGGGCGATCACCACCTCGCGGATGGACACCTGCTTGGCCAGCGCCTCCTTGGCGATCGAGGCGGCCTCGTCGTACCCGAGGTGGCGGTTGAGCGGGGTGACGATCGACGGTGAGCCCTCCGCGTACGCCAGGCAGACCTCGGCGTCAGCGACCAGGCCGGCCACCAGCCGCTCGGCGAACAGGCGGCTGGACGCGGCGATCAGCTTGATCGACTCCAGCAGGTTGCGGCCCATCACCGGGAGCATCACGTTCAGCTCGAAGTCGCCCTGCGACCCGGCGAAGGCCACCGCGGCGTCGTTGCCGATCACCTGGGCGCAGACCTGCCGCATCGCCTCGGCCACCACCGGGTTCACCTTGCCCGGCATGATCGACGACCCCGGCTGGAGGTCGGGGATGCGCAGCTCACGCAGCCCGGCGCGAGGGCCGGAGCCCATCCAGCGCACGTCGTTGGCGATCTTGTAGAGGCCGACCGCGATGGTACGGAGCTGGCCGGACGTCTCCACCAGCGCGTCCCGGGCGCCCTGCGCCTCGAAGTGGTTGCGCGCCTCGGTCAGCGGCAGCCCGGTCGACTCCCGCAGCTTGCCGATCACCCGGTCGGCGAAGCCCAGCGGCGTGTTGATGCCGGTGCCCACAGCGGTGCCACCCAGCGGCAGCTCGGCCAGCCGGGGCAGCGCCGACTCCAGCCGCTCGACGCCGTAGCGCACCTGCGCGGCATACCCGCCGAACTCCTGCCCGAGCGTGACCGGCGTGGCGTCCATCAGGTGGGTACGCCCCGCCTTGACCACCGTCTCGAACTCGGCCGCCTTCTCCACCAGCGCGCCCGCGAGCTGCTTCAGCGACGGGATCAGATCCTCCACCACGAACTGGGTGGCGGCCAGGTGGATCGAGGTGGGGAAGACGTCGTTGCTGGACTGCGACGCGTTGACGTGGTCGTTCGGGTGCACGTCACGGCCCAGCTCGCGGCTCGCCAGGGTGGCGATCACCTCGTTGGTGTTCATGTTGGACGACGTGCCGGAACCGGTCTGGAACACGTCCACCGGGAACTGGTCGTCGTAGCCGCCCTCGGCGACGTGCGCGGCGGCGGTGGCGATCGCCTGCGCCACGTCCGCGTCGATCACCCCCAGCTCACCGTTCACCAGGGCCGCCGCCCCCTTGATCTGCGCCAGGGCCTTGATCTGGGCCGGTTCCAGCCCGCGCCCCGAGATCGGGAAGTTCTGCACCGCGCGCTGGGTCTGCGCCCGCCACAGCGCCTCGGCGGGCACCTCCACCTCGCCCATCGAGTCGCGTTCGGTCCGGTAGCCGGTCGCCTCTGGAGTCGTCACGCGTTCCATCCTGCCGCGCCACCGGTCGGTGTGCAGGGAAAGTGGCGCGGCCCTCAGCCCAGCTCGGCGAGCAGCCTCTCGGTCTCCCGCCGGTCCGGCGACTCGACCTGGCGGAACAGCGCCAGCGCCCGCCCGGCGTACCGGCGGGCCTGGTCGGGGTCGGTGTGACGCAGGCAGCGGGCCATGCCGTCGAGCGCGCAGGCCTGCTCGTAACGGGCGCTGAGCCGGGTGGCGTCGGTGAGCACCCGGCGGTGCAGGTCCAGCGCGCTGGCGACGTCCCCCTGGTCCAGCATCGCCCGGGCCAGCAGGTTCCGGGACGCACACTGCCCGCCCAGATCCCCGGCGTCGTTCATCGCCATCAAGGCCTCCCGATGCAGCGCGGCGGCCTGCTCCGGCCGGCCCTCCTCGCGCTCCATCATGCCCAGCTCGTTGAGCAGCTCGCCCTCGCCGTAGCGGTTGCCGATCTTGCGCTTCAACGTCAGACCGGTACGCAGGAGCCGCCGGGCCGGTCCACGCTCGCCGCGCCGGTGCCGGACCATGCCCAGGTGGCCGACGGCGTTGCCGAGCTGACGCGGGTCGCCGACCTGCCGGGCGAGCGCCAGATGGTGGCGGCACTTCCGCAGGGCCTCGTCGTACCGCCCGGACCACATCAGGCAGAGCGAGAGGTTGTTCAGCATGTTGGTCAGCGCGAACGGATCGTCCAGCCGGCGGGCGAGCGCGGCAGACGCGTCGTACATCTCGATGGCCTGCCTGTGGTGCCCGTCCACCGCGTAGGCCGTGCCGAGGTTGTCGAGCGCCTTCCGCAGCTCGACCGGCCGGTCGAGCCGCCGGTAGATGCCGACCACCACCTCCATCCGCCGGATCACCTCGGCGAAGCGCGCCCGGCGGTAGTCGGCCGACGCGAGATAGTTGTGCATCGTCGCCACGGCCTCGTCGTCGCCCAGACGCTCGGCGGCCCGCAGGCCGATCTGGTGCGTCTCGATCAGGTCGTCGAGGTGACCGCCGTAGAAGTTGACGGTCCAGCCCACCCGGGCCAGCTGCCAGCTCTGCCGGAGGAAACCCTCGGCCTCCGCCAACCGGACCAACGCGGTCAGCGTCGACCGGTTCTCCTCCAGCCACGGCCGGCCGAGAACGACGGTGGCCGCCACCAGGTCGGGCCGTACCGGCTCCGATCGGGCGAAAATGCCGTGCGGAGCGGTCTGCTCCAGAGTCAGCGCGATGGCGGCGGCGACGTGCAGGTGATGATCGAGCAGCCGGGCGATCGCCGCCCGCCGCTCGTCGCCGGTCTCGCGCTCCGCCCCGAGCGTGTGGGCGTACTCCCGGATGAGGTCGTGCAACCGGTACCGGCCGGGTTCCACCTCCTCGACGAGGTGCGCGTCGACCAGTTCGTCGAGTGCGTCCTGCGCCTCCGACAGCGGCAGCTCCGCGAGCACGGCCGCCACCCGGTTGTCGATGCGGCTGCCCGGGTGGAGTCCGAGCAGCCGGAACACCCGCTGCACCACCGGCGGCACCTGCTCGTACGACAGCGCGAAGGCACGCGCGACCGAGCGCTCCCCGACGGTCAGCTCCGCCAGGGGATCGGCCGCCCCGGCCAGGCGTTCGGCCAGGTCGGCCATCCGCCACCGCGGCCGGTGCGCGAGCCGCGCCCCGGCCAGCCGCAGCGCGAGCGGAAGGTGTCCGCAACGGCGCGCCACCTCCGCCGCCGCCTCCGGCTCGGCGTCGACCCGTTCCGCGCCGGCCACCCGGGCCAGCAGCTCGACCGCCTCGTCGGCATCGAGTACCGGCAGGGAGGTGGGCCGCCCCGCGTCCACGCCGACCAGCCTGCGGCGGCTGGTGATCAGCACGGTGCAGTCCCGCCCGTTGGGCAGCAGCGGGACGACCTGCGCGGCGTCCGCGGCGTTGTCGAGCACCACCACGGCCCGCCGGTCGGCCAGTTCGGAACGCCACATCGCCAGCCGGCCCGCCAGGTCGGCCGGAACCCGCTCGGCCGGCACACCGAGCTGCTGGAGCAGGATGGCCGCCGCAGCGGCAGTGCTCAGCGGGCTGCGGTCGCTGTGCCCGTGCAGGTCGACGAAGAGCTGCGCGTCGGGGAACCGGTCGACGAGCGCGCTCGCCACCTGAACGGCCAGTGTGGTCTTGCCGCTGCCGGCCATACCGTCCAGGAGCTGGACCCGGCTTCCCTCCTCGGCGACCTCCTTGACCAGCCGGGCCACGGTCTGCTGGCGCCCGGTGAAGTCGCTGATCGCCCGGGGCAGCGCCCGGACCGGCGCGGTGACCCGGCTCTCCGGCACGCCCAGCACCAGGTCGCCGCCGAGCACCCGCTGGTGCAACTCCTGCAACGCCGCGCCGGGCTCGATGCCCAGCTCCTCGGCGTAGATCCGGCGGCCCTCCCGGTAGACGGCGAGCGCGTCCGCCTGCCGGCCGACCGCCGAGAGAGCCAGCATCAGCTGCCCTCGCAGCCGTTCCCGCAGCGGGTTGTGCTCGACCGCCTCGGTCAGCTCGTCGACCAGTTCGGTCCCCCGGCGCAGCCGCAACTCGACGTCGACGCAGTCCTCCAGCACGGCGAGCCGCTGCTCGTCGAGCGCCTGGGCCCGCAGTCGCACCAGCCGGGCCGGGATACCGGCGAGCGCCGGACCGCGCCACAGCGCCAGCGCCGCCCGATAGTGACGGCGGGCCTCGGCAAACCGGCCGGCGGCGGCCTCGGCGCGGGCCGTCTCCACGGCCCGGGCGAACATGTCGGCGTCGAGGTCGTCCGGCTCGATCCGGATGCCGTAGCCCGCCGGGTCGGTGACGATGGTCCCGGCCGGCAGCCCGAGCGCCGCGAACCGCTGCCGCAGTCGCGACACACAGATCTGGAGCTGGGTCCGCGCGGTCGCCGGGGGACGCTCCTCCCAGACGGCGTCGACCAGATCCTCCACCGGCACCACCCGGCCGGGGCGCAGCAACAGCATGGCGAGCACGGTGCGATCCCGGCCCGCGGTGACGGTGGCTTCGCCGCCGCCGACCCGCAAGGGCCCCAAGATCCCGAATCGCATCCGCGCCCCCGCCTGCCGCCATGCAACTTCCAGCAGCGTAGCCCGGCGGTCACCGAGCGGCGCGGCGAGGCGATAGCGATCCGATAGCGACGGCGCACAGACTCGTCACCGGTTGTCGGTGACGACATCCGACGGGGGCGGTGCGCCTGTCCGGCCACCCTGCCGGGCAGGCGCACCGATGTCGATGCATGACGAACACGCCGAGGGGCGCCCGGACCATCCCGGGCGCCCCTCGTGTACGTCTGCCGTCAGCGCCGGCCGACGGTGAGGACCGGCTTGGTGACCTCGGCGAAGAAGTCGTTGCCCTTGTCGTCGACGACGATGAAGGCGGGGAAGTCCTCCACCTCGATCTTCCAGACCGCTTCCATGCCCAGCTCGGCGTACTCGAGCACCTCGACGTGCTTGATGCAGTCCTGCGCCAGGCGGGCGGCCGGGCCGCCGATCGAGCCGAGGTAGAAGCCGCCGTGGGCCTGGCAGGAGCGGGTGACCTGGGCGGACCGGTTGCCCTTCGCGAGCATCACCATCGAGCCGCCGGCCGCCTGGAACTTCTCCACGTACGCGTCCATCCGGCCCGCCGTGGTGGGACCGAACGAGCCGGAGGCGTAGCCCTCGGGGGTCTTCGCCGGGCCGGCGTAGTAGACCGCGTGGTCGCGGAGGTATTGCGGCATCGGCTCGCCCGCGTCCAGCCGCTCGGCGATCTTCGCGTGCGCGATGTCCCGGGCCACGACGAGCGGGCCGGTCAGCGACAGCCGGGTCTTCACCGGGTACTTCGACAGCTCGGCCCGGATCTCGTCCATCGGCCGGTTCAGGTCGACGCGGACGACCTCCTCGGTCTCCAGCGTCTCGTCGGTGACGTCGGGCAGGTAGCGCGCCGGGTCGGTTTCGAGGCGCTCCAGCCAGACGCCCGACGGGGTGATCTTCGCCACCGCCTGCCGGTCGGCCGAGCAGGAGACCGCGATCGCCACCGGGCAGGAGGCGCCGTGCCGGGGCAGCCGGACCACCCGTACGTCGTGGCAGAAGTAGCGCCCGCCGAACTGAGCGCCGATGCCGAAGTTGCGGGTCAGCTCCAGCACCTCGGCCTCCAGCTCCAGGTCACGGAAGCCGTGCGCGCTCATCGAGCCCTCGGTGGGCAGCGCGTCGAGGTACTTCGCGGAGGCGTACTTCGCGGTCTTCAGCGCGTACTCGGCGGAGGTGCCGCCGATGACGATCGCCAGGTGGTAGGGCGGGCAGGCCGCGGTGCCGATGAGCCGCAGCTTCTCCTCCAGGAACTGCATCATCCGCGTGGGGTTCAGCAGCGCCTTGGTCTCCTGGTAGAGGTAGGACTTGTTGGCCGAGCCGCCACCCTTGGCCATGAAGAGGAACTTGTACGCGTCAGCGTGGCCGTCCGGGTCCTCGGCGTACAGCTCCACCTGGGCGGGCAGGTTGCTGCCGGTGTTCCGCTCGTCCCACATGGTCAGCGGGGCGAGCTGCGAGTAGCGCAGGTTCAGCCGGGTGTACGCCTGGTAGACGCCGCGCGAGATCGCCTCCGCGTCGGTGCCGTCGGTGAGCACGTGCCGGCCGCGCTTGCCCGTCACGATCGCGGTGCCGGTGTCCTGGCACATCGGCAACACGCCGCCGGCCGCGATGTTGGCGTTGCGCAGCAGGTCGAGCGCGACGAAGCGGTCGTTCGGCGAGGCCGCCGGATCATCGATGATCGCGCGGAGCTGAGCCAGGTGGGCCGGGCGCAGGAAGTGGGCGATGTCGTGCATCGCCTCGGCCGTCAGCGCGGTCAGCGCGCCCGGATCCACTGTGAGGAACCGGCGGCCCCCGGGGCCGTTGACGACGTCCACGCCCTCGTCGGTGACCAGGCGGTATTCGGTCTGGTCGGGACCGGTCGGCAGCAGGGGTGCGTACGAGAAGGCGGCGGCACTGCTCATGACCGAAAAGCCTAGGGCAGAGCTGTCGATCGGTGGCACCCGCAGGTCGGTCCTGGGACGACGCTCTCACCCGCTGTCACTTGCCGTCGGCGCAGAGTTCCCGTTTCGGTCCGCAACTTCCCTGGTCGCTGGGTGACCGCCAGCTGCCTCCGGGGTCCGGCGCCACCGGCGCGCCGTCCTGGCCCGGCCCCGGCGCCTCGGACGTGCCGGCGCCCCAGCGGACGTACCCGATCTCCCGCCCCTCGCCGATGATCATGCCGTTCGGGCCGACCGCCAGCGCGTTCGCCGAGGTACGCAGCTCGACCAGCACCCGGCCCTCCCGCGGCTCGACCGCGATCAGCCGCGACGGCTTCTCCTCGCTGATCACCGCCGCGTACGGGGTGAGCGCCGCACCGCTCTTGCCGCCCGCCGGCCGGGTCCAGCGGGTCCGGTCGGCCGACAGTTCCCGCCCGAGCAGCGAGCCCTTGTCGGCGCTGCGCACCACGGCGTACCGGTCGTCCACGGCGAGCAGCTTCTCGCCGTCCGCGCCGACCTGAAGCAGCCGGCCGTCGTACCCGTCGAGCACCGCCTCACGCCCGTCCGGGGCGACCCCGATGATCACGTTGCGCCCGCCCTGCGGATCCTCCCGCTGCACGCAGCCGGCGTAGTCGGCGGTGCGCAGGTTGATCCCGGTACGCCGCCACACCTGCTGACCGGTGGCCGGGTCCACGGCGGTCACGGCGTAGTAGCAGCTCCCGTCGCGGGAGGTGGCCGCGATCCGCAGCAGCCGGCCGCCGACCACCGCGAGCCGCTCCTCGCGGCCGGGCTGGACGTTCTGGAGCACCCGGCCGGTGGCGGTGTCCACCACGTGCACCCGCCCGTCGACCGGGAAGCCGAGCAGCGGCGGGACGGACTCCGGCCCGGCCACCCCGCCGTCGATCCGGGTGGCGCCGAGCCGCCGGGTGCCCAGTAGTTCCGGGTTGTCGGCGAGCACGCCGCTGTGCACGCCGGGCAGGAATGCGCTCCACAGCGGAGCGGTGCCGCGCGGCTCCCAGGCGCGCAGCGTGCAGTCGGTGGCCTGCACGCAGTACGCGTCCAGCAGCAGGTTCCGGTAGGTCCAGACGGCGATCGCGCGGTCGTCGCGGCGGCGGGTCACGCCGCTGACCGGGTCGAGCACCTCGTACCCCTTGTCGAGCAGCCGGCCCACGGCGACGACCGACTCCCGGCCGCTGCCCGCGACCGCCGACCAGTCGGCCTTGCGCTCCCACAACTGGCCGCCGTCGGCGAGGTTGCGCGCCTCGATGCGGGTGCGCTGCTCGACGATCACTGTGTCGCCGGCGATGGTGACGCTGCGCGGCGTGCCGCCGACGCGCTGCTGCCAGACCACGTCCGGCTCGGAGATCGGCTTGCTGCGGTCGACCCAGTCCCACAGGGCCGGGAACGGGTTCCAGACGCCTGTCGCGGCGAGTACGACCACGGTGACGAGCCCGAGCAGCAACCAGCCGCGTACCCCTAGGCCCTTCACACCGCACACGGTAGCGACGATCACCGGTCCCCCGGGCCGCGTGCGGTGCGTGTCGCGGCGCTTCTTGGGCGGTCCGGGGTGTTAATAAGGGGCCCTTCCACCTCCGGAGGCGTTAACAGGGGGCCCTTCCTTACCCGCGGGCGGCGGAGCGGACCAGCGGCAACGTCCGGTACGGGATCTGCTCGGCCAGCGCGATGATGGTGGATGCGCGCCGGATGCCCTCCGAGGCGACGATCTGGTCGATGACCCGCTGGAGGTCGGTGTTCGACCGGGCGACGATCCGGCAGAGCAGGTCGCTGGAGCCGGTGATGGTGTGCGCCTCCAGCACCTCGGGGATCGCGGCCAGGTGCGCGGTGACCTGGTCGTGGCCGTGCCGCTGGCTGATCTCCAGGGTGACGAAGCTGGTCACCCCGAAGCCGATCGCGGCGGGGGTGATGTCCGGCCCGAACCCGGTCACCACGCCCCGGCCGACGAGCTTGTCGAGCCGGGCCTGGACCGTGCCGCGGGCCACGCCGAGGCGGCGGGAGCACTCCAGCACGCCGATCCGGGGCTCCTCCGCGAGCAGTTCGATCAAGCGAGCGTCCAGCTCGTCGAGCTGTACATCCTGACCAGTGTTCATGGTGTCTCACCGTACCGAATGCACAACCTGACCAGGAATAACGTCAACTGTTGCCCAACTCACTGCGGTCCGTAGATCCTCGCCGGAAGAGCACATCCACGGCGGCCCACGAGGCCGGCCGGTACGCGAGGGAGGCCACCATGACCCAGGCGATCGACCGACCCCAGTCGACCGAGGAGGTCGACGTCGACGCTCTCGTCGGCGCAGTCGACCACGACATCACCCGCGACCCGTTCCCGGTCAAGGGCATGGACCACGTCCACTTCCTGGTGGGCAACGCCAAGCAGGCCGCGCACTACTACTCCACCGCGTTCGGCATGACGTGCGTGGCGTACCGGGGGCCGGAGCAGGGCTACCGCGACCACGCGCAGTACGTGCTGACCAGCGGTTCGGCCCGCTTCGTGCTGACCGGCGCGGTCCGCCCGGACGCCGACGGCGCCGAGCACGTGGCGAAGCACAGCGACGGCGTCTCCGACATCGCGCTGGAGGTGCCGGACGTGGACGCCGCGTACGCGCACGCCGTGGCGCAGGGCGCGACCGGCCTGGTCGAGCCGCACGACGTCAGCGACGAGCACGGCACCGTCCGGATGGCGTCCATCGCCGCGTACGGCGACACCCGGCACAGCCTGGTCGACAGGTCCCGCTACACCGGCCCGTTCCTGCCCGGCTTCGTCGCTCGCGGCCCGATCGTGGACCGGCAGCCGATGATCGACGCCGGCCTCCAGCCGAAGCGGTTCTTCCAGGCGGTCGACCACGTGGTCGGCAACGTGGAGCTGGGCCGGATGGACGAGTGGGTCGAGTTCTACAAGCGCGTCATGGGCTTCTCGAACATGGCGGAGTTCATCGGCGACGACATCGCCACCGACTACTCGGCGCTGATGAGCAAGGTCGTCGCCAACGGCACCCGCAAGGTGAAGTTCCCGCTCAACGAGCCGGCCGTGGCCCGCAAGAAGTCGCAGATCGACGAGTACCTGGAGTTCTACCAGGGCCCCGGCGCCCAGCACATCGCCGTGGCCACCAACGACATCCTGGCCAGCGTGGACGCCATGCGCGCCGCGGGTGTCGAGTTCCTGGACACCCCGGACTCGTACTACGAGGACCCGGAGCTGCGCGCCCGCATCGGCAACGTCCGGGTGCCGATCGAGGAGCTTCAGTCCCGCAAGATCCTGGTCGACCGGGACGAGGACGGCTACCTGCTCCAGATCTTCACCAAGCCGGTGCAGGACCGCCCCACCGTCTTCTTCGAGCTGATCGAGCGGCACGGCTCGCTCGGCTTCGGCAAGGGCAACTTCAAGGCCCTGTTCGAGGCGATCGAGCGCGAGCAGGAGAAGCGCGGGAACCTGTAACACTGTCCGCGTGACCCAGCCTCCTCCGAACCCGATGCCGCCGCCCGCCGGACATCCAGCCGCGGGCGGCGGCTTCGCGCCGCCCGGCGGACCGGCGGTGCCCGCGCAGCACGTTCCCCCGGGGTACGCCGGCCCGCCCGGCTACCCGCCGCCCGGTTACCCCCCACCCGGGTACGCCCCGGCGCCCGTCCCGCCCCCGGTGGCGCCGAACGGGCAGCCGCTGGCGGGCTTCGGCGACCGGTTGCTCGCCTACCTGATCGACACCGCCGTCGCCATGGCGGTGACGATGGCGCTGTTCGTGCCGGTGTTCTTCCTCGTCTTCTTCCGGATGATCGACGAGATCGAGCAGGCCGGGCCGAACGGTCCCGACGCGGTCGAGGTCTGGACGAGCGTGTTCCTGCCGCTGCTCGCCGCCGAGCTCGGGGTCCTGCTGCTGATGCTCGCCTTCTACTGGGTCTACCACGTCGAGTACGCCCGCCGGACCGGGCAGACGCTCGGCAAGAAGGTGATGAAGCTGCGGATCGTGCCGGTGCAGCCGGACGCCGCGCTGACCCGGGGCATGCTCGGCAAGCGCTGGGCCGTCGAGTTCGCCGGCGGGATGTTCGTGCCGTTCCTCAGCTACCTCGACGGTTTCTGGCAACTGTGGGACAAGCCCTGGCAGCAGTGCCTCCACGACAAGTTCGCCGGTACGGTCGTCGTTAAGGTTGGCCCGTGAGCGCGAGGAGTGAGCCGGGTCTGCGAGCCCCGCAGTCGGGAACTAGGACGGCATCGTGAGTTTGGAACCCGGCTGGTACGTCGACCCCGCCGACACGGAGACCCGCAGGTGGTGGGACGGCGAGGGCTGGATCGGCGCGCCGATCCCGGTCGACGTCACCCCGCCCGACGGCCCGCCGCCCCCCGAACCGGAGCCCGCGCCGGCCACCCCGACGCCGGCCGCCGAACAGCAGGCCGCCGGTCCCGGCGGCCGCCCCGACGCGGCTTCGACGTCCGGCGCGCCCGGCCGGCCGGGCCCGTGGCCGGGACAGCCGGGTCAACCGGGTCAGCCCGGCCAGGCCGGCCCGTGGCCGGGACAGCCGGGTCAACCGAACCCGTGGCCAGGTCAGCCGGTTCAGCCGGGTCAGCCCGGGCAGCCGGGACAGGCCGGGCCGGGCATGCAGGGACCGCCACCGGGCTGGCCGTACCCGCACTGGCCGGGCGCACAGCCGATCCCCCGCCCACACGGACTGCCGCTGGCGTCGTACGGCGCCCGGCTGGTCGCGCGCCTGATCGACTTCGGCGTGGTGTTCCTGCTCAACGCCGTTGTCAACGGCTGGTTCGTCTGGCGCTACGTCGAGGCCGTCTCCCCGTACCTGCGTGAATCGGTGCGCCGGGCGCTCAACGGCGACACGTCCACCGAAGGGCTGCCTCAGATCGACGACCAGGCCGGCGGCCTCCAGATCGCCATTCTCGTGATCGCCACCGCGCTCTGGTACGCGTACGAGGTGCCGTCGATGGCGGCGCGCGGTCAGACCTTCGGCAAGCGGCTGATGGGCATTCGCGCGCTGCCGGTCGAGGCGGACCAGCCGCTCGGCTTCGGCCGGGCCACCCGGCGCTGGAGCACGCTCGGCCTGCCGACGCTGCTCTGGTACTGCTGCGGGCTGGGTCTGCTGCTCCAGCTCATCGACGCGATCTCGCCCCTGTTCGACCACCCGCTGCGCCAGGCCCTGCACGACAAGCGGGCGCAGACGGTGGTGGTCCAGCTCCCCCGCAAACGTGACACCGGTACCGCCCCGCCCGAGAGCGCCGACACCCCGGGAGACACCCCATGACCGAGACCGGACGCCACCAGCCTGCGCCGCGGCTCACCCGCGCCGACCTGGACGCGCTGCCCAACTACGTGCCCGGCCGCAGCCCCGCCGACCTGGCCCGGGAGCTGGGCCTGGCCGAGGCGATCAAGCTGGCCAGCAACGAGGTGCCGTACGGCCCGCTGCCGGGTGTGGTGGAGGCGGTCGCCGAGGCGGTCGCCGGTTCGCACCGCTACCCGGACATGGGCGTGGTGGCGCTGCGCCAGGCGCTCGCCGAGCGGTACGGCGTGGACGCCGACCGGATCGCCACCGGCTGCGGTTCGGTGGCGCTGGCCGAGCACCTGGTCCGCGCCACCTGCCTGCCCGGTGACGAGCTGCTCTACTCGTGGCGCTCCTTCGAGGCGTACCCGATCATCGCGGCGACCAGCGGCGCGACAAGCGTGCGGGTGCCGAACGACGCCGGCCACGGCCACGACCTGGACGCGATGGCGGCGGCGGTGACCGACCGGACCCGGATGGTCCTGGTCTGCAACCCGAACAACCCCACCGGTACGGCGGTGCGCCGGGCCGAGCTGGACCGCTTCCTCGACGCGATGCCGGACGACGTGCTCGTGGTGATCGACGAGGCGTACCGGGAGTTCGTCACCGACCCGGAGGTGCCGGACGGCCTGACCTACCTGGACCGGCCGAACGTGGCGGTGCTGCGCACGCTGTCCAAGGCGTGGGGCCTGGCCGGTCTGCGGATCGGCTGGCTGGTCGCGGCGCCGGAGGTGGCCGCCGCAGTGCGCAAGGTGGTCACCCCGTTCTCCACCAGCATGGCCGCCCAGGCCGGCGCGCTGGCCGCGCTCGCGCAGGCCGACGAGGTGGAGCGGCGCTGCGCGCTGGTCGTGGCCGAGCGGGACCGGGTCACCGAGGCGCTGCGCAAGTTCGTCCCGGACGTGCCGGACAGCCAGGCCAACTTCGTCTGGCTGCCGCTGGGCGACCGGGCGGTGGAGTTCGGCCGGGCGTGCGAGGCGCGTGGCGTGATCGTGCGCCCGTTCCCGGGCGACGGCGTCCGGGTCACCATCGGCACCCCGGCCGAGAACGACGCGTTCCTGGCCGCCGCCGAGGCCGCGCTGGCCTGACCGGGCGCGCCCGGCGCCGGTCCGTCAACCCCCTACGGACCGGCGCCGGGCGTCTTCGTCCGACCGATCAGACAAGAGCACTATAGGTGCTTTTGTCCGTTTTTAGGCTTGACTCGCCAGATCAGGTCACTGCCAGCAACACCGGCTCGGCCATCAGGAAGTAGCCCTGGTCGTCGTCCTCCGGAGCGGCCTGCTCCCGCAGCCGCTCCACAGCGACGTAGCCGTCCACCGCGTACGCCCGGCCCGGCCGCCAGCCGATCCCGTCCCGGCCCAGGTCGAGCACGAAACCCGACCGGGTCGTACCGGTGAGCGGGTCGACGGTGACCAGTTCCCGCCGGTCGGTCAGCAGGTGCACCCGCCCCGGCTCGGTCGCGAGCACCCGGGCCGGATGGATGTCCGCCCGGCGCCACAGCTCCTCGCCGGTACGCGCCGAGCGCCCGACCACCACCGGGCCGGACGTGTCCACCGCCCGCTCACCGTCGAGCACCGTGTCCGGGTGGTCCAGGCCCGGCGCGGCGGCAGGCTCACCCGGGTCGGTCACCAGCCAGCCCCGGCTGCCCGCGCCGTCCGGCCCGGCGGTACGCAGCCCGCGGCAACCGGAGTGCCCGTCGCGGCAGCCCACCGGCGTGACGACGAGCTGTTCCGGCGCGCCCGGCGGCCGCCAGCGGGTCCGCACCGCACCGGTCGCCGCGTCCCGCAGCTCGACCGCGGCCGGGCCGTCGCAGCTGTCCACGCCGACCAGCTCACCGCTGGCGGTCGTGCCCACGTCGGACCGGCAACCCCTGCTCACGTCCGCGCGCCAGAGCCGGCGGCCGTCGGTGAGGTCGTACCCGCCGATGCCGCCCGGACCGGTCGCGAGCAGCACGGCCCGCCCCTCGGACGTGCGCGCCACGTGTAGTCCGGCCGGATCCCAGACCGTGGCGGCAAAGGTGCGTCGCGGCTCCGGCACCGACCCCGGCTGCGGGCCGTCCGCCCGCCAGGCCACCCGTCCGGTACGCGCGTCGAGCGCCACCAGCTTCCCGTCGGACCAGCGGCTGACCACCGTAGTGCCCTCGGCGAGCACTCCGACCAGCGTCGCCGGCCAGCGGCGGAAGGACCAGAACGGGGTGACCCGGTGCCGTCCGGTGACCGGCTGGTCCGCGTACACCTGACGGGTGCCCGCGTAGACGCGGAGCCGGCCGTCCACGACGAGGGGCGCCACCGGCAGCCGCGCGAGCACCCCGGCGGTCGGCGCGGGCACCGCCGGGTAGGGCTTCCGGGCCGGGGTGTCGACCTCGGCGGGCGCCAGTACCCGGACGACCACGGCGACCGACGCCGCGACGGCGAGCACCGCCACCAGCGCCACCACGGCCCGCCGCCTCGCGGCCTTCGCCATCCGTCACCTCCGCCCCGGCACCCTACCGGCCGCGTGCGGGCCGGGTACGGGGAGCGGCCGGGTCGGCTCAGGCGGCCTCGGTGGATCGGGCGGAACCGGCGGCCAGCGCCAGGTCGGCCAGGTCGCGCCGGAGCGCGCCCTCGACCGCGCGGGCGGCCAGGCCACCGAGGATCAGGGCCAGCACCCGCCCGTACGCCCGGGTCGGCACCGCCTCCTGCTCGACGGTGACCTCGGTGCAGCCGCGCCGCCGCCGCTCGACGGTGCGCAGCGTCCAGGTGATCCGGTAGTCGGCGCCGGCACCGCGCGACCCGAGCACCAGGCGGCCGGGCGCGACCGCCTCGATCACCTCGAACTCCTCCGGTTCGGTGCCGCCGTCCGGCCGGACGCGGGTCTCCCGCCACACGGTGCCCGGCCCGAACCCGCCGGTGCCGAGGACCTCGACCGCGTCCACCGCCGAGAGCCAGTCGGCGCGGGCCGGGAGGTCGGTGAGCAGCCGCCACAGATCGGCGTCCTGCGCTTCGATGAATGCGGAAACCGTCACCGTCGACATGGCACCTCCCGTGTCGTACACGGTACGGGCCGTGACCGGAAACGGGGAGCCTCCCGGTGACATTTCCACCACCGGTGCCCCCGGCCGGGGCACCGGTGTGTGGCGCAGGAGCGGTCAACCGCGGAGCGCGCCGCCCCGCAGCGCGGTGACGAACGCGGCCCAGCCCGGCGGGCTCACCGCGAGCGCCGGACCGTCCGGGTCCTTCGAGTCGCGTACGCCCACCACGCCGTGCTCGGCGACCACGTTCGTCGCCACCTCGACGCAGAGGCCCTGATCGTTCGAGCGGCTGCTGGTGCGCCAGACGGCACCGGTCAACTCGGTCATGCTCGGTCCTTCCTGTTTCGGCTTCCGCGGGTACGCCCCGGCCCGGCACCGCGGGCGGCTCCCGGCTCGACCGGGAGCCGCCGGCCGGGGCGTAGGTGATCCGGAGCGATCAACGCCGAAGGAAACGGCCCCGGTCGCACATCGGGTGCGACCGGGGCCGGTTCGGAAGGTCGGATCTCAGCGAGCCGGGAGGATCGTCCCGGTGACCTCGCCCAACGCGACTGTGGTGCCGTCCGGGCCGGGCGCGGTGGCGGTGATCGTCACCGTGTCGCCGTCCTCCAGGAACGTCCGCTCGCTGCCGTCGGCGAACTTGACCGGCTCGGATCCGCCCCAGGTCAGCTCCAGGAACGAACCGACCTGGCCGCGCTCCGGACCGGAGACGGTGCCGGAGGCGTAGAGGTCGCCGGTACGCAGCGACGCGCCGTTGACGGTGAGGTGCGCGAGCTGCTGGGCCGGGGTCCAGTACATGCCGGCGAACGGCGGCTCGGCGACCCGCTCGCCGTTCCACTCGACCGACAGCGTCAGGTCCAGCCCGAGGCGCGGGGTGTCGCGCAGGTAGTCCTGCACCGGCGGGTCCTGGTCCGGCGCGGGCACGAACGCGTCGGACAGCGCCTCCAGCGGCGTCACCCAGGCCGAGACGGAGGTGGCGAACGACTTGCCGAGGAACGGCCCGAGCGGCTGGTACTCCCACGCCTGGATGTCCCGGGCCGACCAGTCGTTGACGAGCACCACGCCGAAGACGTGGTCGGCGAAGTCGGCAACCGGCACCCGCTCGCCGAGCCGGCTCGGCACGCCCACCACGAAGCCCACCTCGGCCTCGATGTCCAGCCGGACCGAGGCGCCGGTGGTCGGGCCCTGCGCGCTGGCCCGCTGGCCGGTCGGGCGGGTCACCGGGGTGCCGGAGACGACCACGGTGCCGGCCCGGCCGTGGTAGCCGATCGGCACGTGCTTCCAGTTCGGCAGCAGCGGCGGCTGGCCGGGCCGGAAGATCTGCCCGACGTTCGAGGCGTGGTGCTCGGAGGAGTAGAAGTCGACGTAGTCGGCCACCTCGAACGGCAGCGCCATCTCGACCTCGCGCAGCGGCACCAGCAGCGGCTCGACCGCCGCCCGGTGCTCCGGCTCGGTGAGCAGCTCGACGACCCGCTGCCGGACCGCCGTCCACTGCGGGCGGCCGAGCGCCATGAAGGCGTTGAGCGTCGGCCGGCCCAGCGCGCCGCCGGCCAGCACCAGACCGGCGGCCTCCGCGCCGGCCAGGTCCAGCGCGAAGTCACCGATGCGGACGCCGACGCGCGGCTTGCCCTCGCCGTGCCGGAACACGCCGTACGGCAGGTTCGTGACCCCGTACGGCGACCCTGCCACACCCGGAACCCAGCTCATGCCTCAAAGCCTCCGTTCACCAGCCCCAGCCGGATCAGATCGGTAAGTGGTTCGGAGATGCTGCACGAGCCGTACCCGACCCAGAGCGGACGCTCGGCGTCGCGGTGCGCCCGGGCCGGCTCGACCACGCGTACCGGGTCGGTGGCGGCGAGCAGCTCGGCCACGCCGTCCACCTCGGCGCCCCCGACGGCGGCGAGCGTGGCACCAAGCACGTTGACGAAACCGTGGTGGTTGAAGCCGGTCTCCGGGTCGCGGTGCCGGATCGCGTGGTGCAGCCCGGCGGTGAGCTTGAACGGCAGCTTACGGTCCCGGCACGCGCAGATCACCGCGGCCAGCTCGACCGGGGTGGGGAACAGTTCGGCGGCGAGCCCGCCGGTGCGGAACTTGGCCGCCACCGGCAGCCCGCCGGCGCGCGCCTCGGCGAGCGTGTCGAGCGCGCCCATCAGCCCGAAGGTCAGCGGGATCTCCGCGTACACGGCGGCGCCGTCGAGCCGGCCGGCGAGCGTCATCAGCTCGGACAGCCCGGGTTGCGGGTCCTCGCCGCGCTTGGCGACCGGCGCCTCGACCTGCCGGGCGGTCACCCCGTCGGGCGCGAGCGCGTCCAGCGCCTGCGGGAGCTGGTCCAGGCCGGTGTCGCCGATCAGCCCGATCACCAGGCCCTCGGCCGGGTCCACCAGGCCGCTCAGCGACCCGCGCTGGATCTCCGAGGCCGGCAGCAGCAGCGGGCCGACCATGTCCGCGTACCACGCGGTTCGGTGGGTGCGGTGCGCGGTCACCGCGTCGGGCAGCGCGGCGTTGCCGGGCGGGAAGACCGCGGCGTCGTCCACCAGGCCGGAGAGGAGGCGGGGCACCTGCGTTGACACGAGACAAGAATGTACGGGACGCTACGAGGAACGGACAACAGCGTCCGATTATCGGACGCCACCGGCCGGAGAACGGGACATATCGGGAGGCGAGATGCCGTACTACCGCAGCGTCGGCGACGTGCCGCGCAAGCGCCACACCCAGTTCCGCCAGCCCGACGGCACTCTCTACGCGGAGGAACTGGTCGGCCAGGAGGGTTTCTCCTCCGACTCGTCGCTGCTCTACCACCGGCACGCGCCGACCGCGATCCTCGCCGCCGAGGAGTACGCCCCGCCCACAGTCACCCGCGTGCCCAACCTGCCGCTCAAGCCGCGCCACCTGCGCACGCACAAGCTCGACGGCACCGGCGCGGACCCGGTGCTCGGCCGGCAGTACCTGCTCGCCAACGACGACGTACGCATCGCGTACGTGCTCGCCGACCGGCCGTCGCCGCTGTTCCGCGACGCCACCGGCGACCACTGCCTCTACCTGGAGGCCGGGTCGATGCGGGTCGAGTCGCCGTTCGGCGTGCTCGACGCGGTGGCCGGCGACTACGTCGTCATCCCCACCTCGACCATCCACCGCCTGGTGCCCACCGGCGACGAGCCGACCCGGCTGCTCGCCGTCGAGGCGTCCGGCCACATCGGGCCACCCAAGCGCTACCTCTCCGTACGCGGCCAGTTCCTGGAGCACGCGCCCTACTGCGAGCGCGACGTCCGGGGACCGGACACCCCGCTGCTGGTCGACGGCGAAGAGGTCGAGGTGCTGGTCAGGCACCGCCGCGGATGGACGAGGTACGTCTACGCCAACCACCCGTTCGACGTGGTCGGCTGGGACGGGCACATGTACCCGTGGGCGTTCTCCATCCACGACTTCGAGCCGATCACCGGGCGGATCCACCAGCCGCCGCCGGTCCACCAGACGTTCCAGGGTCCGAACTTCGTGATCTGCTCGTTCGTGCCGCGCAAGGTGGACTACCACCCGGCCGCCATCCCGGTGCCGTACAACCATCACAACGTCGACTCCGACGAGATGCTGTTCTACACCGGCGGCAACTACGAGGCCCGGCGCGGCTCCGGCATCGAGCAGGGCTCGATCTCGCTGCACCCGTCCGGCTTCACCCACGGCCCCCAGCCGGGCGCGGCCGAGCGCTCGATCGGTGCGGAGTTCTTCGACGAGCTGGCGGTCATGGTGGACACGTTCCGCCCGCTCGACCTCTGCGACGCGGCCGCCGCCTGCGAGGACGACGGCTACGCCTGGACCTGGGCGCGCAGGTCCTGACGTACGCGAGAAGGGGCCGCGCCCGGCACGGACGCGGCCCCTTCGCACGCGGTCGTCAGAACGTGGACGCGTCGATGACGAAGCGGTAGCGCACGTCGGAGGCGAGCACCCGCTCGTACGCCTCGTTGATCTTCTCGGCCGGAATCACCTCGATCTCGGCGCCCAGCCCGTGCTCGGCGCAGAAGTCGAGCATCTCCTGGGTCTCCGCGATGCCGCCGATGTTCGACCCGGCGAACGACCGCCGGGCCGGGATCAGCGAGAACGCGTGCACCGACAGCGGCTTCTCCGGGGCGCCCACGTTGACCAGCGTCCCGTCCACGGCGAGCAGCCGCAGGTACGCGTCCATGTCGAGGGTCGCGCTCACCGTGTTGATGATCAGGTCGAACGAGCCGGCCAGCTCGGTGAACGTGTCCTCGTCGGAGGTCGCGTAGTAGCGGTCGGCGCCGAGCCGCAGCCCGTCCTCCCGCTTCTTCAGCGACTGCGACAGCACGGTCACCTCGGCGCCCATCGCGTGGGCCAGCTTCACGGCCATGTGGCCGAGACCGCCCATGCCGATTACCGCAACCCGGCGACCCGGCCCGGCGTTCCAGTGCCGCAGCGGCGAGTACGTGGTGATGCCGGCGCAGAGCAGCGGGGCTGCGGCGTCCAGCTCGATGCCGTCCGGGATGCGCAGCACGAAGTCCTCGGTGACCACGATGGCCTGCGAGTAGCCGCCCTGGGTCGGCTCGCCGTCCCGGCCCACCCCGCCGTACGTACCGGTGCTGCCCTTCAGGCAGTACTGCTCCAGGCCCTTGCGGCAGTTGTCGCACTCCCGGCAGGAGTCGACGAGGCAGCCGACGCCGACCCGGTCGCCGACGGCGAACTTCGTCACCGCGGAGCCGACCTCACGCACCACGCCCGCGATCTCGTGACCCACCACGATCGGGTAGCGGGTCGGACCCCACTCGCTGCGCGCGGTGTGGATGTCGGAGTGGCAGATGCCGGAGAACTTGATGTCGATGAGAACGTCGTCCGGTCCGAGATCCCGCCGCTCGATGGTGGTCGGGGCGAGCGGTTCGGTCGCGGACGTCGCCGCGTAGGCATTGACGGTGAGCACTGATTCCCGCTTCCTTCAGCCGGTGTTTCCGGTCCTCCTACCCTCTCACCGGCGAGCGAACGCGGTGAATCCGGCCACCACCGACGCGGTGATCGCCCCGACCAGCGGCAACGGGCCGCCGACCAGCGCGTACACGAGCAGCAGCACCACCGCGGCGGCGGCCGCGTAGACCGGGACGACCAGGCCGCGCGACATCGCCTCCCGCAGGCCGGGCTGCCACGTCGCCGGGCGCCGCAGCAGCACCGCCACCCCGGCCACCGCCAGCACCGCGAACAGCCGGGACGCACCCGGCGAGGCCGGGGCCAGCGCCGCGACCAGCACACTCGCGATCAGGGACAACCCGGCCACCGACAGCAGGAGACGCCGGATGCCGGCGTCCACGGTCCGGACCGGGTCGGGACGGGCCACCGGCAGGTCGGCCATCGCGGTCAGGTGTTCCAGCGTCTCGGCGTACCGGCGTCGTTCCAGCCCGGCCACGCCCATGTCCTGCCCCGCCTCGCCCAGCCCTGGGTCCAGCCGCAGCGCCTCCCGGTAGGCCCGCTCGGCCAGGTCGAACAGTTGCAGCCGCACCGCGACCAGGCCCAGCACGAGGTGCGCCTCCGGCTCGTCCGGCGACAGCTCCACACCCCGCCACGCTGCGTCCAGCGCCGCCTGCCCGTTGCGCGACGCGGAGAGGACGGCGGCGGCACTGCGCTGCGCGTACGCGTCACCCGGCGCACGCGCCAGGATCTCGTCGGCGGTGGCGGCGGCGGGCTTCCAGCGTTCGAGGTCGAGCAGCGCGAACCCGCGCGCCACGAGCGCCGGCACGACCTCCCCGGCGACGGGTGGCACGGTGCCAGGCGTGTCGCTGGCTGGCGTCTCCGCGGCCGGCGTCCCGAGGGCGGGCGGTTCAGTGGCGGGCGGGCCGCCGGCGGCGGCCACAGCGGCCTCGGCGGCGGCGAGCGCCTCGGACGGCCGGTCGGCGGCCAGGTGCATCCGGGCCAGCATGGTCAACGCGGGCACGTGCGCCGGCTCGGTCGCGATCAGCGCGGTGAGTTCGCCGATCCCCTCGTCGTAGCGCCCCAGCTCGGCGAGCAGGTGGGCGCGTTGCAGGTAACCGTCGGCGGCGGACTGGTCGGGGGCGGCGTCACTCGGCATCCCGGCGAGCGTATCCGCCCGGACCCACCGCGCCGAGGGTGCCCGGCGTCAGGCACTCCGGCAGGACACGCCGGCCCGGCCGCCGCACGTCCCCAGACTGCACCACCGGCGCAGCCCGCTCTCGTCCAGGAACAACCACCCGCACCGCCGGTCCGGGCAGACCCGCACCGTGAACCGGGCCGGATCGGCGAGCAGCTGCGCGCCGCTGAACGCGGCGGCGTGCACCGGCAGCCGCAGCCCGGCCGCCAGGTCCGGCCACCACCTGCCGCGTCCGTCGGTCTCGCGCCGGAAGACGAGCGTACGGGCGGCGGCCTCGGCGGCCCGCGCGACAGTCTCGAAGGCAGCGCCGTCGTCCGGGTCGACCAGGCTGGCGTAGAGCGCGGCGCGGAGCGTACGGGCCTCGTCGAGCACCGCCTCCGCCGCTACCGGGTCACGGCGTGCGAGGTGCAGCAGGCGGTTCGTCGAGACCTCGTCCACCAACCCGACGTGGCCGGCCCAGACGGCGAGGGTCCGGTAGCCGCGCAGCCACTCGGCGCCGGGCAACGGCGGCTCGTGCCCCCACCCGGCGAGGGTGTTGCAGAAGTCCAGGGCCGGGTGGCCGCCCACGCTCCACGGCAGGCTCTCGTCGCCGACCCGGATCTCGTGCATCGGCCGGGCGGCCCGGTCCAGCCGGTCGTCGCCCGCGAGCACCCGGCGCTGCACCTCCCGGAGGCGGGGCCCCGGCTCGACGCCGAAGTCGGCCGCGAGCAGGTCCCGGGTGGCGTTGTAGAGGCGCAGCGCGTCGGCCCGCCGGTCGCCCCGGTACAGGGCGGTCATCAGGACCGCCACGAGGTGTTCCCGCGTCGGGTGCTGGGCGGCCAGCGGCATCAGGTCGGCGACCGCGCGCGTGTGCCGGCCCAGCGCGAGCTGCGCCTCGGCCCGAAGCTCCACGGCGACCAGGCGAAGTTCCTCGACCGTGCCGTGCAGCCGGTCCCGCAGCTCGTCGTCCGCCGCGTCGGCGAGCAACGGCCCACGCCAGAGGGCGAGCGCCCGGTCGAGCGACCGCACCCGCTCGGCGGGATCGGCGGCCCGCCCGGCCGCCCGGACCAGGTCGGCGAACTCGTCGACGTCGACCCGGTGCCCGTCCTCCTCCACCGCGTAGCCCTCGCCCCGGGTGCTGATCCGCACCCCGTACGGGTTGAGCGAGCCCCGCAGCCGCCCGATGTACGTCTGCACCGCGCTCCGGGCCGTGGCCGGCGGCCGGCCGTTCCAGAGCAGGTCGATGAGGCGGTCGGTCGGCACCACCCGGCCCACGTCGAGCAGCAGCACCCCGAGCAGGCAACGCTCCTGACGCCGGCTGCCGACCTCGACCGGCCGGCCGTCGTAGCGGGCCTCGAACGGCCCGAGCAGGCGGAACTCCATACCGAACAGGACGGGTCGGCCCAAGCCCGGGGTTGTCGCCCGACGGTGATCGCGTGGTGAGGAACCCGGCCGGCCGGGTCCGCCCGCTCGACTGTTGCCGCTCGACGCGGTGATCCGGTGGTGACCGGGCCCGGTGATGCTCGCCGCCCGGACCGGCGAGGGATCCGGACCAGCGAGGGATGGAGTGGAATATGCGGTTCAGGATGAGCATGGCGGTGGCGAGCGTCGCGGCGGCGGTGGTCGCGGCCCTACCAGGCTCGGCGTCCGCCGCGCCGGAGCGGCATCCCGCCCCGGGTGCCTGGGAACCGGCGCCCCAGGCGCCGTTCGAGATGCCAGCGGGCGCGCGATGCGAGTTCGCGGTACGGGTCGAGCCGATCGTGGACGAGGTGCGGAAACTGACGATCGAGACCTACCCGGACGGCGCGCCGAAGCGGGAGTTGTTCACCGGCGCTCTGATCAACCGGGTCACGAACCTGGAGACCGGCGCCACCTCGACGGCGGACGCGAGCGGCACCGCCCTCGTCGTCTACGGCACCGACGGCTCGATGACCTGGTACGTGACCGGGCCGGTGCTGCTCGGCTTCCGGGAGAACGCCGGCACCCTGCCGAAGGGGCTGTGGATCGTCGACGGCCGGTTCCGGGTGGAGTTCTCCCCCACCTACGACAAGACGATCACGATGCTCCACGGCACTACCCACAACGTCTGCACCGACGTCGACTGATCGGGTGACGCGGTGGCCGGCGTCCCCGGTCACCGCGTCAGCCGGCCGGAGCCTTGTAGATCAGGGCCACCGCGATCCCGGCCAGCCCTTCCCCGCGCCCGGTGAAGCCGAGGCCGTCGGTGGTGGCCGCGGAGACGGTCACCGGCGCGCCCACCGCCTCGGAGAGCACCCGCTGCGCCTCCTCCCGGCGCGGCCCGATCTTGGGGCGGTTGCCGACGACCTGCACCGACACGTTGCCGATCTGGAAGCCCGCCGCCCGTACCCGGCGTGCGCTCTCGGTCAGCAGCGCCACCCCGGAGGCACCGGCCCACTCCGGCTGGTCCACGCCGAAGTTCGCGCCCAGGTCGCCGAGACCGGCAGCGGAGAGCAGGGCGTTGCAGGCGGCGTGCGCGGCAACGTCGGCGTCGGAGTGACCGGCCAGGCCGTCCTGGTCCGGCCAGTGCAGGCCCGCGACCCAACAGGGCCGCCCGGCCGCGAACGCGTGCACGTCGGTGCCGACAGCCACCCGAGGAACGATCATGACCAGAGGGTACGCACACCTCGGGAGAGATCTTGGTAGCAAAGGGCCCCCATGAGGGCCGTTTCGTACCAAGATCTCGAAGCCCGCGTGCCGCGCGGGCGGCGCGTCAGGCGCCTGTGGTCAGGAGGTGTTCGGCCAAGGCGAGGTCGAACGGGCGGGTGATCTTCAGGGCCAACTCGGAGCCGGGCACGCACATGACCGCGCCGCCCTGCTTCTCGATCAACCCGGCGTCGTCGGTCAGCGCGTCACCGGCGGACCGGTGGGCCGCGACCAGCACCGACCGGCGGAAGCCCTGCGGCGTCTGCACCGCCCGCAGCGCGGACCGGTCGACTGTGCCGAGCACCCGCTCGGTCGCGTCGACCTCCTTGATCGTGTCGACCACCGGCAGTACCGGGATCACCGCGTCGTGCCCGTCGCGGACCGCCGCAGCCACCGTCTCGACCAGGTGGGGCGGGGTGAGCGCGCGGGCCGCGTCGTGCACCAGGACGATCTCCGGACCGGCAGGAACTGCGGCGAGTGCCGCCGCCACCGACGCCTGGCGTTCGGCACCACCGGGGACCACTGTCACCGGGGCCACGGGGGCGAGCATCGCGCGTACCGCCTCGACCTCGGTCGCCGGCGCGGCCACCACGATCGTGTGCACGGAGGGCGCGGCGGCGATCCGGCGGACCGCGTGTACGAGCAGCGGCTCACCGGCGAGCAGCCGGAGCGCCTTCGGGGCGCCGGGTCCGAGGCGCACCCCGGCACCTGCCGCAGGAACGAGGACCGCGACGTCACCGCGCGGATTGAGCTGCGCGGTCACGTCGCGGTCCTCGGATTCGTTCGCTGCGGGGTGGGTAGAGGCAGAGGCGTGGATCAGGCCTCGGTCAGCACCTTGTCGAGCAGCGTCTCGGCCTCGTCCTTGGTGCTCTTCTCCGCCAGCGCGACCTCGCCGACGAGGATGTCACGGGCCTTGGCGAGCATCCGCTTCTCGCCCGCCGACAGGCCCCGCTCCCGCTCCCGGCGCCACAGGTCGCGGACGACCTCGGCCACCTTCAGCGGGTTACCGGAGGCCAGCTTCTCCAGATTCGCCTTGTAACGCCGCGACCAGTTGGTCGGCTCCTCGGTGTGCGGTGCACGGAGCACGTCGAAGACCTTGCCCAGGCCCTCTTCGCCAACCACTTCGCGCACACCCACGATCTCGGCGTTCTCGGCGGGCACCCGGACCGTCAGGTCACCCTGTGCGACCCTCAGGACGAGGTATTCCCTGGGCTCGCCCTTGATGACCCGAGTCTCGATTGCCTCGATGAGTGCGGCCCCGTGGTGGGGGTAAACAACGGTCTCGCCGACACTGAAAACCATAGGTTCGAAACCCCTTTCGCTGTGTCTAGGGTAACACGCTCAGGCACCGATGTCTCACCGCTGTCCTGATCGTTGGCGCAGCTCAGGGGCCCTGTGAGAGGTATTTCTTCAGCTTGACAGGCGGTCAAACCGATGCTTTCGACACGCTCCGTGAGGAACACGTGACAACCCGGTAAGGGGTGACGGGAGCGTCCAGATCTAGGGCAATGCGCTCCTTCCATGGTAGCTCCGCAAGTCCGTCCGCGCCCAGGTGTGGCGTTACGGCGGTCGGTGCGGGACGCTGGTGAGGGACGTGACGTCCGCTCACCGAGACGTTCCTGGGGGTCCGATGGGCGTGCCTGACGCTGACGGCCAGGGGCCGCCGGACGGGCTGCCCGGCCTGCCTCCGGAGTGGGGCCGGGTGGTCGTCCCGGACGACGCCTCGGCGCTCGTCGACGAGGCCCGGCAGGTCCGCCGGGAGCTGCGCCGCGCGCGGCAGGGCTCCGGCCGGCGTGCCGTTCCGGCCCGCCTCGGGCTGCCGGTGCTGATCCTGCTCGTGTCGGTGCTCGTCACGCTCGCCGGGCTGGCCGCCGTCACCTGGCCGCGCACCACCACGCGGTCCGGCGCGCCGACGGTGCTCCCCCGCTCCACCACCGCGCCGCAACCGGTCGGCCCGCTGCCCGCGCTGGACCTGGTCGGCGCGGACGACACGCCGGTACCGCTGCGCAGCCTGCTGCCCGCCATGATCATCCTGGTCGACGCCTGCGCCTGCGCCGAACAGGTCGGCACCGCGGCGCGCGCCGCGCCGCCCGGCGTCACTGTGGTCACCGTGACCGAGGGCCGCAGCGCCGGACCCGCGAGCGTCCCCGGGGTACGCCCGCTCGGCGACCCGGCCGGCGGCCTGCGCTCCTACCTGCACCTGTCCGCCCACCCCGGCACCGCCGCCGCGCTGCTCGTGGACCGGCAGGGCTCGCTGGTCCGTGTGGTGCCGGAGCTGGGTCCGCTGTCGGACTACGGCGCCGACCTGGCCCGGCTGGGCAGCTGACAGGCCGGTCCGGGAGCGCCGCCAGGGCGGCTGAGCTGCCGGCCCGAGGAGGCGGGAGCCGCCGGTGCCCGGCGCGCGACGGCTGTCAGTAGAGCGCTTCGAGCCGGGCGTCCAGCTCGGCCCGGCCGCGTACACCGGTGAACCGCACCAGCACCGGCGCGCCGGTGCCGCCCAGGAAGGGCAGCTCCAGTCGCCCGCCGCAGCGGAGGAACCGCCGCGCGTCGCCGGTCCCGGTGCCGGACAGCTGCACGGCGATCGACCCGTCCCCGGAGCAGCTCACCGTCAGCCGGTAGTCGTCGCCCCGCGAGGGATTCACCTGCCGTACGACGGGCGGCCCGTCCGGCGTCAGGTCGGACGTCTCCCGCCACACCACGTGCGACACCTGGAGCACACGCGAGGTGCCGTCGTCCTCGACCCGGATCACCACTGACCGGTCCGGCGCCGTCGCCGGGGCACGGAGTGCCCGGGGCGTCGGGTCGCGCCCCGGTCGTGCCGGCCAGGCGTCGCCGGTCGACGGGTCGACCCGCCAGGTTCGGGCGACGGGTTCGGCGCTCGCGGGCGGCGCCGGCACGGCCGTGACCGCACCCGGCTCGGGTGCCGCCGACCGCCACCAGGCCGCACCGGCCGCCAGCGCCAGAACGGTCAGGACGGTCAGCGGTACCCGTCCGTCCCGCTCGTCGGAGGCCATGACGGCAGCGTATCCGTGCGGCCCGGGCGGGGCGAGCCGTCAGCCCATCCGTTCCAGCAGCACCGCGTAGAGCGTCAGGCCCGGTCCGAACGCGAGCATCACCACCCAGCGCGGCGGCGACGGCTCCGTACGCCACAGCCGGTCCAGGATCAGCAGCACGGTCGGGGACGAGCAGTTGCCGTGCTCGGCGAGCGTCCCCCGGGAGGCGGCGAGCCCGTCCGATGGCAGCGCCAGCTCACGCTCCACCACGTTGAGGATCCGCGGACCGCCCGGGTGCACCGCCCAGCCGTCCACGTCGGAGCGCTCGCACCCGTGCCGCGCCAGCAGTTCGTCGATCAGCGTCCGCACGTGCCGGGACAGGACCTGCGGCACCTTCGGCGACAGCCCCATCCGGAAACCGGTGTCGGTGACGTCCCAGGTCATGTGATCGGCGGTGGAGGTGTCGGTGACCGAGGTGACCTCGCGCAGCGCGTACCCCCGGCCGCCGGGGACGACCACGGCGGCGACCGCGGCGTCCGAGAACAGCGCGTGGGAGACGATCTGCTGGGTGTCCACCCGGGCACCAGGCGGCTGGATGTGCAGGCTGGTCAGCTCCGCGCAGAGCAGCAGCGCGGGCCGCCCGCGGGCGGTGACGAAGTCGCTCGCCGCGCCCAGCCCGGGCAGGGCCGCGTAACAGCCCATGTGCCCGACGAACATGCGCTGGGTGCTCGGGGACATCCCCAGATCCCGGGCGAGCAGGATGTCCAGCCCTGGGGTGGCGTACCCGGTGCACGAGCAGACGATGAACAGCCCGATGTCGGAGGCGTCCAGGCCGGCGGCGGTGAGAGCCCGGCTGACCGCCTCCTTGCCCAGCGGCAGCGCCTCGACCTGGTAGCGGCGCATCCGGCGCTCGGTCGGCCACTCCGAGACGTCCTCCAGCAGCGGGTTGACCGCCGCCTGCCGCCGGGTCACGCCCGAGTTCGCGAAGATCCGCTCGGCCAGCGCCCGGGTGTTCCCCTGGAAGTGCTTCGCGAAGAAGCCCGTCCACAGTTCGTCCTGCATCGCGGCCGGCGGTTGTGCCGTACCCAGACCCGCGATCACCGGTATGCCCACGTCCCCCACCCCTGAGCCCTCCCTCACCTCTCGCACCGACTCCTGGTCACCAACGAGGGAGCGCGCTGTCCCGGTCCGGGTCGCCGCCCAGTGCGGCGATGCCGAGCCAGTCGGCGCACACGTCGGACGTGGCCGGATGCAGCGAGCCGCAGCGGGCGTCCCGGTAGAGCCGCTCCAGCGGATGCCCGCGGCGGGTCGCCGACGTACCGGCCGCCTCCAGCATGGAGGCCGCCACCTCGGCGGCTGTGGTGCCGGCGAGCAGCTTGGCCCGCCACACCCAGCGGTTCGTCTCGGCGTCGCCGGGTGCCTCGTCGACCCGGCGGGCCGCCTCGGCGACCACCAGTTCGGCGGCGGCGGTGGCCGCGTCGGCCCGGCCCAGGCGGGCCCGCACCGCGGGCAGCCCGGCGAGGTTGCGGGCGTTGAGGTGCTCGGCCGCGGCGTCGATGGCGGCCCGGGCCACGCCGACGTAGACCGCCGCGTAGCTCGCCACCAGCCAGTGCGGCATGAGCTGGGCGACGACCAGGGCCAGCCCTTCGACGCCGCCGAGCAGCCGGTCGGCCGGGACCGTCACGTCCAGGTGCACGTCGTGCGAGGAGGTGGCCCGCATGCCGAGCGAGTCCCAGGTGGGCTCGACGGTGATGCCCTCTCCGGCCGGGACCAGGAACTGCGACACCACGGACTGGTCGGCGGCGCTGCGGGCGGCCACCAGGTAGCCGTCCGGGTGGCCGGCGCCGGAGCAGAACGTCTTGCTGCCCTTGATGTGCCAGCCGCCGTCGACCGGCTCGTAGACGGTGCTGAGCTGGGACAACCGGGCGCCGGCGCCGCGTTCGCTCATCGCGACCGCGTACCAGGCGCCGCCGGCCGCCGCGCGCAGCAGCCGGTCCCGCGCCGCCAGCGCCTCGTCCGGTACGCCGAGCGCCTCGGCCAGTTCCTCGGTGACCGCGCCGAGCGCCCCGGTGACCGAGGCGTGCATGTTGAACACCAGCGCGGTCGCGCCGTTGCCACGGGCCAGTTCGGTGGCGACAGCGGCGTACTCGGCGAAGCTCGCGCCCGTGCCGCCCAGCTCGGGGGGCACCATCAAGCCGAACAGCCCTGCTGCCCGCAGGTCCGCGAAGTCGTCCACGGGGAACGAGCCGTCGCGGTCGTGCTCGGCCGCGCGGGCGGCCAGTCGCGGCGCCAACCGGCGGGCCGCCTCCAGCGCGTGCACAGTCATGTCGCCCCCTTCTCGGCGTCCTTTACCCCGGGCGGCCCCGGCTACCCGCCCCGGCGCCCCCAGCCCTGGTACAGCACCGCCGTCGACCGGGTCGGCACGATGCGCGGTTCGGTCCTGCCCGGACGGTCGGCGCCGCCGCGCATGCGGCGCAGCAGCCAGGCCAGCGTGCCGCCCAGCTCCGGCCGGACCCCGCGCACCGTCAACGACACGCCGTGCCGGGCGCACTCGGCGACCAGCGCGCGGGCGTCGACGAACAACCGCGGGTCGTGGATGCCGCGCGGCACTGTGGGCAGCCGTTCGCCCAGCTCCACAGCGATCAGCCGGGCCGGCAGCGTGTCGTTGAGCGTGTCCAGCACCAGCAGGCCGCCCGGGCGCAGCAGCCGGCACGCCTCGGCGACCGCCCGCCGCCAGTCCGGTACGTGCTCCAGCAGCTCACCGGCGGAGACCACCGCCGCGCAGCCGTCGGCCAGCGGCACCGCCGTCGCGTCGGCCTGGACCACCGTCACGCCGTGCGCGGCGGCCTGGTCGAGCGCGGAGCGGGTCAGGTCGACCCCGACGTGGCGGTAACCCTTGCCGGCCAGGTGCGGCGCCAGCAGCCCGGCGCCACAGCCCAGGTCGACGAGCAGGTCGTCCGGGGTGGACGCCGCTGGTACCAGCGCCGCCCGGGCCCGGGCCAGCCAGTGCAGCATCGCGAACGCGCCGTCCGGCCGCCACCACTCGCCGGCCAGGTCGTCGTACTGCCGGGGGTCGTTCGGCGGCAGCACCCGGTACGGAGTGGACACCGGCGACGCGTCGGGCATGCGTCGAGCGTGGCACGACTGCCCGGTAACGACCAGACTTCCCTTATGTCGACACGGGTGTTAGGGCTGGTCAGGGCGAGCCATCCGGAGCCCGCGGCGGCGGTCACGGTGGTCGCCGCGCTGCTCGCCGCCGGTGTCGGGCACTCGGCGGCGGGTGTCGTGGTCGTGGCGCTGACGGTGCTGGCCAGCCAGCTCGCGGTCGGGTGGAGCAACGACCTGATCGACGCCGAGCGGGACGCCGCTGTGGGGCGTACCGACAAACCGGTGACCACCGGCGAGGTCGCCCGTCCGACGCTGGCCCGGGCCACGGCGGTGGCCGCCGTCGCCGTGCCGGTGCTCGCGCTGGCCGGCGGCCCGGCCGCGGCGGCCTGCGCCACGCTGGGCCTCGTCTCCGCGCTGCTCTACAACCGGCCGCTGAAGTCGACGCCGGTGTCGGTGCTGCCCTACGCGGTCTCGTTCGGCGCGCTGCCCGCGTTCGTGGTGCTGGCGCTGCCCGGCTCGCCGGCCCCCCCGGCCTGGCTGGTGGCCGCCGCCGCGCTGCTCGGCGCCGGCGCGCACTTCGCGAACGTGCTGCCGGACCTGGCCGACGACGCCCGGACCGGGGTGCGCGGCCTGCCGCACCGGCTCGGACCGGTGGGCAGCCGGCTGGCCGCCGCCGGGCTGCTGCTCGCGGCCACCGTCGCGCTGGTCCTCGGCCCGCCCGGGCCGCCGTCGTGGACCGGCCTGTCGGCGGTCGCCGCCGCCGTCGCCGTGCCGGCGGTCGGCTGGTACGCGGGACGCGCGACAGCCGGACGCTCGGCGACCGCCTTCCGGGCGGTCCTGGTGGTGGCGCTCATCGATGTGGTGCTGCTGGTGACGAGCGGCCGGGTGGTCTGAGGAGTCCACTCCGAGGTGGCATTGCCGGGTCCGCGTGCGGGCCTCGATCAGCTCCAACTACCCTGGAGCGCGGTCTGCGCGGGTATGGCCACCCCGTGCCCGGTGGTCGACCGGGCGGGGATCGTGACGAGGAGGACCGACGTGACGCGCTCGATCAGGGGTTCCCGGGGGCCGGCCCTGCTGCTGGCCGGCACGGCGGCGGCGAGCCTGCTGCTGTCCGGGTGCGGCGCCGGGCAGATTTCCGAGACCGCCAACAAGATCCCGTCGGTACAGGGCGTCAACGTCCAGACCTCCGACAACCTCTTCAAGGTGCGCGGGCTCTACGTGCAGTTCCCGGGCCCGAAGGGCTACGAGGCCGGGTCGAACGCGCCGGTCAACGTGGTGATCTACAACGACAGCGAGAAGCCGGTGACAGTGACGGTCACCACCGACAGCGCGCGGGAGATCGTGCTCACCGGTTCCGGCGCGGGTGAGAGCGGCGCGGCCACCCCGACCGGTTCGCCCACCGAGCCGGTCACCACCTCCCCGACCGCGAGCGACCCGAGCGCGTCGCCGAGCCAGTCGCTGGAGGTGACCGGGTCGCCGTCGGCCAGCCCGTCGCCGAGCGAGAGCGAGTCCGCGCCCGCCGGTCAGCCGGCCCGGATCGAGATCCCGGCCCTCAGCTACGCCCAGCTCAACGCCGGCAACCCGCGGTTCCTCCAGCTCGTCGGCCTGAACGAGAAGCTGCTCGTCGGCCAGCAGGTCAACCTGACCTTCGACTTCGGCGACGGCAAGGTCGTCAAGACCCCGGCGCCGATCGGCATCCCGCTGACCCCGGAGGCCACGCCGTCGAAGATCGTGAACCCGCGTGAGCACGCGGGTGAGGACGGCGGCGCCGAGGGCGGCCACTGACCTCTCCCCTCCTTCCGTCGGCACCGCCGCCGTGGCCAGCGCCACGCCGGCGGTGTCGCCGTTCCGGGTGGGCTTTCGTCGTACGGGCCGGTTAGCGTCCGGTGGTGACCACGCCCCGATCGACCCCCTCCCGTGCCGGCGCCGGCCGCGGTCGCGCCGCCACCCGCGAACCCCGCCCGGCCTACGAGTGCGACGCCTGCGGCCACCAGCCCCCGAAGTGGGTGGGCCGGTGCCCCGAGTGCGGCGAGTGGGGTTCGGTGGTCGAGTGCACGGTCACCGGCCCGATGGTCTCCGGCCGGGTGGTCAGCTCACGGATGCCGGCCGAGCCGGCCCGGCCGATCGCCACGATCAGCGCCGCGCCCGCCCGGGCCCGTCCCACCGGTGTGAGCGAGCTCGACCGGGTGCTCGGCGGCGGCCTGGTCCCCGGCGCTGTGGTGCTGCTCGCCGGTGAGCCCGGGGTGGGCAAGTCGACGCTGCTGCTCGACGTGGCCCAGCAGTGGGCGGCCGGTGCCGGCAGCCCGTCGCTGGTGGTCAGCGGCGAGGAGTCGGTCAGCCAGGTGCGGCTGCGCGCCGAGCGGATGGGCACCCTGCACGACCAGCTCTATCTGGCCGCCGAGAGCGACCTGTCGGCGGTGCTCGGCCACCTCGACGCGGTCAAGCCGGGGCTGCTGGTGCTCGACTCGGTGCAGACCATCTCGACCACCGGCACCGAGGGCGTGCCGGGCGGCGTCACCCAGGTCCGCGCGGTCACCGCCGCCCTGGTCGCGGTGGCCAAGGAGCGCGGCATCGCCACCGTGCTGGTCGGGCACGTCACCAAGGACGGCCAGGTGGCCGGTCCTCGCGTGCTGGAGCACCTGGTCGACGTGGTGCTGCACTTCGAGGGCGACAAGCACTCCTCGCTGCGCATGGTGCGCGGCGTGAAGAACCGCTTCGGCGCGGCCGACGAGGTGGGCTGCTTCGAGATGCACGAGGGCGGCATCAGCAGCCTGGCCGACCCGTCCGGCCTGTTCCTGACCCGCTACTCCGAACCGGTGCCGGGCACCTGCGTGACGGTGGCGATGGAGGGGCGCCGGGCGCTGGTGACCGAGGTGCAGGCGCTGATCGGCGCCACCGTGGCCGGCTCGCCGCGGCGTACCGTCTCCGGCCTGGACAGCGCCCGGCTGGCGATGGTCCTCGCGGTGCTCCAGCGCCGCACCGAGCGGCTCACGCTGCACGACCGGGAGGTCTTCGCCGCCACCGTCGGCGGCATCCGGGTGGTGGAGCCGGCGGCCGACCTGGCGGTGGCGCTCGCTGTCGCCTCCGGCGGGCTCAACCTGGCGCTCAACCCGCATCTGGTGGCCATCGGCGAGGTGGGTCTCACCGGCGAGGTCCGTCGCGTCGGCGCGGTGCCCCGGCGGCTGGCCGAGGCCGCCCGGCTCGGCTTCCGGCTGGCCCTCGTGCCGCCCGGGTGCGGGCCGGAGAGCAGCGGCGCCGGGCCGGAGAACATGCGCGTGATCGAGGTCACCGACGTGCGTGCCGCACTCCAGGCGGCCGCCCGCGCGTCGGCGGAGTGACACGGTGGCATCCGCCGGGCGTTTCCGGGCAGGCCACGCAGGCCGCGCCGACCCGCCCGAGCCGGGCATCGTGACACATCACAGTAACCACGAGAGCACCCACCGCATGGCAGTCCGTAGACTGTGCCCGTGCCGATCGACCGCGATGCCACCAAGCCCGCAACGGCGACGCCGCACGCCCGTACCGGCGCCGTGAGCGGCAACCCCGCTCGTGCCATCAGCGTGAGCGTCAACGGAAGCGTCGGCGGCGGGGCCGGCGCCGATCCGCTGCGCGCCAACCTCGCCCTGATGGCTCCCGGCACCGCCCTGCGGGACGGCCTGGAGCGGATCCTGCGCGGCCGCACCGGCGCGCTGATCGTGCTCGGCTACGACAAGGTGGTCGAGCAGATCTGCACCGGTGGCTTCCCGATGGACGTGGAGTTCTCCGCCACCCGGGTCCGTGAGCTGTGCAAGATGGACGGCGCGGTGGTGCTGTCCAGCGACGGCACCCGGATCGTGCAGGCCGGCGCGCACCTGATGCCGGACCCGTCCATCCCCACCGAGGAGTCCGGCACCCGGCACCGCACCGCCGAGCGGGTGGCCCGGCAGACCGGCTACCCGGTCATCTCGGTCAGCCAGTCGATGCGGATCATCAGCCTCTACGTCAACGGTCAGCGGCACGTGCTCGACGACTCGGCGGCCATCCTGTCCCGCGCCAACCAGGCGCTCGCCACGCTGGAGCGCTACAAGCTGCGGCTGGACGAGGTCTCCGGCACGCTCTCCGCGCTGGAGATCGAGGATCTGGTCACCGTCCGCGACGCGGTGGCGGTGGTGCAGCGGCTGGAGATGGTCCGGCGGATCGCCGACGAGATCGCCGGCTACGTGGTGGAGCTGGGCACCGACGGCCGCCTGCTGGCCCTTCAGCTCGACGAGCTGATGGCCGGCGTGGACGCCGACCGCACCCTGGTCATCCGCGACTACCTGCCGACCGGCCGCAAGTCGCGCACGCTCGACGAGGCGCTCGTGGAGCTCGACCTGCTCAGCGCCACCGAGCTCATCGACCTCGTGGCGGTGGCGAAGGCGATCGGCTACCCGTCCGCCTCGGACGCGCTCGACGCGGCGGTCAGCCCGCGCGGGTTCCGCCTGCTGGCCAAGGTGCCCCGGCTGCCGGTCGCCGTCGTCGACCGGCTGGTGGTGCACTTCGGCAGCCTCCAGCGGCTGCTCGGCGCGACTGTGGAAGACCTCCAGGCGGTCGAGGGCGTGGGCGACGCCCGCGCCCGCGGTGTCCGCGAGGGCCTGTCCCGGCTCGCCGAAGCGAGCATCCTCGAACGGTACGTCTGACCGACGGCTCAGCCGGTGATGGTCAGCTTCACCGGCTCGCTGATCTTGGTGCCGACGCGGGCGAACACCTGGTACGCGCCGATCGCGGCGAAGTCGCCGCCGGCCAGCCCGCTCGCGCACCTGTTGTCCAGCCGGCCGTTCCAGCCCAGCTCGTAGGAGCGCTCGAAGTTCGGCGTGAACGACTGGACGTCCGAGCCCTTGCCTGTGCCGCAGGTGTCCGACGACCAGATCTTCTCCGCGCCCGACTTGACGTACAGCTCCTGGAGGTCGGCGCCGACGTCGCGGCTGCACGTACGGTTCGACACGTTCTTGACCTTCAGGCGCAGCGTGACCACGGTGCCCCGCTGGGCGGTGGGCGGCACCGCGACCGGCGTCACCAGCAGCTCGGAGTCGGTGCAGGTGCCGTCGTCGGAGACCGGCTGACCGGTCGCGCCACCGTTGCCGGTGCCGCCCCCGTTGTTCGCGCCCCCGCCGTCGTTCCCGCCGCCGGTGTTCTCGCCGCCTGTGTTCCCGCCGCCGTTGTTCGCGCCGCCGCCCCCGGTGTCGCCCGGTGCCGGCGACGGGCTGCCCGACTGCGGAGTCAGCACCGAGCCGGACGGGTCGGGCTGAGCCCCGGCGGAACCGGTCGGGGACGGGTCGGTGCCCGGCGCGCCGGTGTTGCGATCCGTACCGGTGCAGGAATACAGCAGGACAATCAGGAAGAGCAGCCCCGCTCCGAGCACGACGGCACGACGCCGCCAGTACACGGCAGGGGGCAGGGGGCCGACCGTCAGACGCATGATGCGCCTACCGTAGCCGCGCGGCGCACGGCTCGCCGGTCCGACGCGCCGGGAACCCGCCGCCGTACGGCCGTGGTCGTCCACACTGGATTCCTACCGACACCGTCAGAGGTAGACCTTGCGCTGGTAGATCGCGTGCGCGCCGGCCACCCGGTCGAGGAAGAGCAGCCCCGCGCAGTGGTCGATCTCGTGCTGGAGCGCCCGCGCCTCGAAGCCGTCCGTCACCAGGCGGACCGGCTCGCCGCTGCCGGGAAGCGCACCCTCGACGACCAGGCGGCTGGCCCGCTTCACGTCGCCGGTCAGGTCCGGCACCGACATGCAGCCCTCCCGCCCGGCCTTCCACCGGGACGCCTCCACCACGCGCGCGTTGCAGAGCACGAACGTGCCGTGCACGGTGACCGCCTTCGGATGCCCCGTCACGTCCACCGCGAACACCTGCGCGCTCACCCCGACCTGCGGCGCCGCCAGTCCCACGCAACCGGGCGAGACGCGCATGGTGGCCACCAGGTCGGCGGCGAGGCGCACCACCTCGGCAGACGTCGGGTCGACCTCCGGGCCCGGTTGGCTCAGCACCGGCTCCGGCGCGGTGGCCACCGCCCGTACCGCGCCGGGGATGCCGAGCTTCTCCGGGGTCCAGCCGCCCAGGCCCGCGTACTCCGGCCCGGTCACAGCAGATCCGTGTCCGCCGGGCGGAGGCTGACCCCCACGCCCAGCTCCGCGGCGACCCGGGTGAGCCGGCCGGCCACCTCGTCCGACACACCGGGCGGCAACTCGACCTCGGCCACCACCACGTAGAGCGAACCGGTGAGCCGGGTGCTCAGGTCGGTCACGTTCCCGCCCGCGTCGGTGAGCACCCGGGTCATCGCCGCGACGATGCCCATCCGGTCGGCGCCGTGCACCGCCAGCACGTACGGCTCCCCGGTGGGCTCGCTGCCGCCGTCGGGCGTGACCGCGCGTACGGTCGCCAGCAGGTGCCCGTCGGCGGCGAGCGGGGCCAGCGCGGCCTCGACGTCGGCGGCGGCCGGGCCCACGCAGATCAGCGTCATCGCGAAGTGTCCACGCAGCCGGGTCATCGTCGAGTCGGTGAGGTTCGCGCCGAGCCGGGCGAGGACCTCCGCGACGTCGGCCACGATGCCCGGCCGGTCCCGGCCGATGACGGTGATCGCGAGCTCGTTCATTCGGACATTCTGCCCCGTCGCTCATGATCGATCGCGCCCGGCCACCCGGCCCGCCCAACCTGCGGGAAAGACAGCCGTGACATGATCGGCGACGCGATGTCCGATCCCACATTCGCCACCCAGGTCAGCCGGTGGTACGAGCGCAACGCCCGCGACCTGCCCTGGCGCAAGCCCGGCATCGGCGCCTGGGCGATCCTGGTCAGCGAGGTCATGCTCCAGCAGACCCCCGTGGTCCGGGTGGTACCCGCCTGGGAGGCGTGGCTGGCCCGCTGGCCCGAGCCGCGCGCCCTCGCCGAGGACACCCCGGCCGAGGCGATCCGGATGTGGGGACGGCTCGGCTACCCCCGCCGGGCGGTACGCCTGCGCGAGTGCGCGGCGGCGATCGTGGAGCGCCACGGCGGCGTGGTGCCCGACCGGCTCGATCAACTGCTGGCGCTACCCGGTGTCGGCACGTACACGGCCCGCGCGGTCGCGGCGTTCGCGTACGGGCAGCGGCACCCGGTGGTGGACACGAACGTCCGGCGCGTGGTGTGCCGGGCGATCGCCGGAGAACCCGACGCCGGCCCCACCACCCGCCCGGCCGACCTGGTCGCCACCGAGGAACTGCTGCCGATCGAGCCGGCTGACGCCGCGCTGGCCAGCGCCGCCTTCATGGAACTCGGCGCTGTCGTCTGCACCGCCCGCGCGCCGCGCTGCGCGATCTGCCCGGTCGAGTCGAGCTGTGCCTGGCGGGCTTCTGGACAGGCCGCCCCCACGGGACCGACCCGTCGGCCGCAGCGTTACGCCGGCACCGACCGCCAGGTACGCGGACTGCTGCTCGCGGTGCTGCGGGAGTCCACCGGCCCGGTGCCGCACCAGCGGCTGAACCAGGTCTGGCACGACGACGTCCAGCGGGCGCGAGCGCTGGCCGGCCTGGTCACCGACGGCCTGGTGGAACCGGTGGGCGAGGAGTCCTTCCGCCTGGCCGGAGACGGCCCCGCCGTCCCCCTCCCCTGACCGCCCCCGCCCCACTCCCACCCCACCCTCGGCTCGCCCTCGGCTCGCCCCGTTGATCATGAAGTTAGCGGCGACAAATAGGGCACCAAGTGCGGTCAACTTCATGATCGACCAGGGCAAAGGCGGGCAGGGCTGGGGCGTGCGGGCGGCGGCGGCGGTAAGGCTGGCGGCCGGCACCCTGGGGAGCGGTGGGTGGACATGGGAAAGGCGACGGCCCCGGTGGCTTTCGCCTACCGGGGCCGTCGCCCTGATCTGTGCCCGGACCTTATGCGGCGTCGTCAGCGCCGGTGGCGGCGGTGCCGCCGAGGTCCGCCGGGACCGCGTCCGGCACGGCGTCCGGCCGGTCCGCGCCCCGGAAGACGAGCTTGGACTTGTCGATGTCCTCCGGGTCGCCCTCGCAGTCCACGACCACGATCTGACCCGGGGTCAGCTCGTTGAAGAGGATCCGCTCGGACAGGTTGTCCTCGATGTCGCGCTGGATCGTGCGGCGCAGCGGCCGCGCACCCAGCACCGGGTCGAAGCCCTTCTTCGCGAGGTACTTCTTCGCGTTGTCGGTCAGCTCCAGACCCATGTCCTTGTTCCGCAGCTGGGTCTCGATCCGGGCGATCATGATGTCGACGATCGACAGGATCTCCAGCTGACGCAGCTGGTGGAAGACGATGGTGTCGTCGATCCGGTTCAGGAACTCGGGCCGGAAGTGCTGCTTGAGCTCGTCGTTGACCTTCTGCTTCATCCGGTCGTAGTTCGACTCGGAGTCCTCGGAGGCCTGGAAGCCCAGCGAGACCGCCTTGGCGACGTCACGCGTACCGAGGTTGGTGGTCAGGATGATGACCGTGTTCTTGAAGTCCACGATCCGGCCCTGGCCGTCGGTGAGGCGCCCGTCCTCCAGGATCTGGAGGAGCGTGTTGAACACGTCCGGGTGGGCCTTCTCGATCTCGTCGAAGAGGACCACCGAGAACGGCCGGCGACGCACCTTCTCGGTCAGCTGCCCACCCTCGTCGTAGCCGACGTAGCCGGGAGGGGCACCGACGAGCCGGGACACCGTGTACCGGTCGTGGAACTCCGACATGTCCAGCTGGATGAGGGCGTCCTCGCTGCCGAACAGGAACTCGGCCAGCGCCTTGGACAGCTCGGTCTTACCGACACCGGACGGGCCGGCGAAGATGAACGAGCCGGAGGGGCGCTTCGGGTCCTTCAGGCCGGCGCGGGTACGCCGGATCGCCTTCGAGACGGCCTTGACCGCGTCCTCCTGGCCGATGACGCGCTTGTGCAGCTCGTCCTCCATGCGCAGCAGGCGCGAGGTCTCCTCCTCGGTCAGCTTGTAGACCGGGATACCGGTCCAGTTGCCGAGCACCTCGGCGATCTGCTCGTCGTCGACCTCGCTGACGACGTCCAGGTCACCGGCCTTCCACTCCTTCTCCCGCTGAGCCTTCTGCCCCAGCAGCTGCTTCTCGGTGTCGCGCAGCTGGGCGGCCCGCTCGAAGTCCTGCGCATCGATCGCGGACTCCTTGTCGCGGCGCACCTGGGCGATGCGCTCGTCGAAGTCGCGCAGGTCCGGCGGCGCGGTCATCCGGCGGATGCGCATCCGCGCGCCCGCCTCGTCGATCAGGTCGATCGCCTTGTCCGGCAGGAACCGGTCGGAGATGTACCGGTCGGCGAGCGTGGCGGCGGCGACCAGCGCGGCGTCGGTGATGGAGACGCGGTGGTGCGCCTCGTAGCGGTCCCGCAGGCCCTTGAGGATCTCGATGGTGTGGGCCAGCGACGGCTCACCCACCTGGATCGGCTGGAAACGACGCTCCAGAGCGGCGTCCTTCTCCAGGTGCTTGCGGTACTCGTCGAGCGTGGTGGCGCCGATGGTCTGCAGCTCACCACGGGCCAGCATCGGCTTGAGGATGCTGGCGGCGTCGATCGCGCCCTCGGCCGCGCCCGCACCGACGAGGGTGTGGATCTCGTCGATGAACAGGATGATGTCGCCGCGCGTACGGATCTCCTTGAGCACCTTCTTCAGGCGCTCCTCGAAGTCACCGCGGTAGCGGGAACCGGCGACCAGGGCACCGAGGTCGAGGGTGTAGAGCTGCTTGTCCTTCAGCGTCTCGGGCACCTCGCCCTTGATGATCTTCTGGGACAGGCCCTCCACCACGGCGGTCTTGCCGACGCCGGGCTCACCGATCAGCACCGGGTTGTTCTTGGTGCGGCGGGACAGCACCTGCATGACCCGCTCGATCTCCTTCTCGCGCCCGATGACCGGGTCGAGCTTGCCCTCGCGGGCGGCCTGGGTCAGGTTGCGGCCGAACTGGTCCAGCACGAGGCTGGTCGACGGCGCGGCCTCACCCGGGGCGGCACCGGCAGCGGCCGGCTCCTTGCCCTGGTAGCCGGAGAGCAGCTGGATGACCTGCTGGCGCACCCGGTTCAGGTCGGCGCCCAGCTTCACCAGGACCTGGGCGGCGACGCCCTCGCCCTCGCGGATCAGGCCGAGCAGGATGTGCTCGGTGCCGATGTAGTTGTGGCCGAGCTGCAGCGCCTCGCGCAGCGACAGCTCCAGCACCTTCTTGGCCCGCGGCGTGAACGGGATGTGCCCGCTCGGCGCCTGCTGGCCCTGGCCGATGATCTCCTCGACCTGCTGGCGCACGCCCTCCAGGGAGATGCCGAGGCTCTCCAGGGCCTTGGCCGCGACACCCTCACCCTCGTGGATCAGGCCCAGCAGGATGTGTTCCGTACCGATGTAGTTGTGGTTGAGCATCCGGGCCTCTTCTTGGGCCAGGACGACAACCCGTCGCGCTCGGTCGGTGAACCGCTCGAACATGCCCTCGTGCTCCTCACGTGCCGTGCGCCTTGATGGTCAGATCTCGGCGGGGCCGGTGCGCGGACGTCCGGGACGGGCGTCCGTGCCTCCTTACTCTATCGCCGCGGACCGTCTTCGCTGAGGTCGTGTGCCCCCGCGAATGCCCGTTCCGACGTCGTTTCTGACAACCGTCCACGCTCAGGAGGTGTTCCGGGGCCCCTGCCTGTACGCGCAGAGCGAAATTCGACCGGCACCCGAACGGCCGGCCGAGTGGACCGGAGGCGGCAACCGATGCGTCCGCCGGGTCGTCCACAGCCTGTGGATGAAGTCTCCACCGCCTGTGGACAACCATCCCCGGCGGGGGTTTCTTCCCGTCCGCCGCGAGCGAGGGCGGCCCGGTGGGCCGGACCGGACATCCGGCACAGGGGCGACGGGAACGGGACGGCTGGGCGCAACCGTGACCCCGGTACGGAAACGGCGACGCCGGCCCGGAGTGGCACTCCGGTCCGGCGTCGCGTCGCCCGTGACGAGGGTGGGGTCAGTGCCCCGCCTTCGCGTGGTACTCGTCCACGATCTCCTGCGGGATCCGCCCCCGGTCGGAGATGTCCTTGCCGGCCTTCTTGGCCCACTCGCGGATGGCCCGGTTCTGCTCGCGGTCGGCGGTCGCGCCGCCCCGGCCCCGAGCGGCCCGGCCACCGACGACCACACCCCCGCGACCGACCTTCGTTCCGTTCGCGATGTACGGCGCGAATACGTCGCGCAATTTCCCGGCGTTGGAAGCGGAGAGGTCGATCTCGTACTGCACGCCGTCGAGCGCGAACTTGACGGTCTCGTCAGCGTCCCCGCCGTCCAGGTCATCGACCAGCTTGTGAATGATCTGCTTGGCCACGTCCCACATTCCTTTCGAGCAGGGTTGTACTCCTGCAATACACCGAGCACAATAACCCGTCCGGCGCTTGTTCCGTCAATAGGACGGGGTAACGAGCCGGAGAAGGCTTGCGGGGAGCACCTACTCGGGCCGGACCAACGGGAACAGGATCGTTTCCCGAATTCCGAGCCCCGTCAGTGCCATCAGCAGCCGGTCGATTCCCATTCCCATGCCGCCGGACGGCGGCATTCCGTACTCCATGGCCCGGAGAAAGTCCTCGTCCAGTCGCATCGCCTCGTCGTCGCCGCGCGCCGCGAGCTGCGCCTGGGCCACCAGCCGTTCCCGCTGCACGACCGGGTCGACCAGCTCCGAGTACGCGGTGCCCAGCTCGAATCCGAGCACGTAGAGGTCCCACTTCTCGGCCAGGCCCGGCTCGCTGCGGTGGGCCCGGGTCAACGGGCTGGTCTCCTCCGGGTAGTCCATGACGAACGTCGGCGCCCGAAGGGAAGGCACGACCAGTTCCTCGAACAACTCCTCGGCCAGCTTGCCCGGTCCCCACTTCGGGTCGACGGAGAGACCGACCTTGTCCGCGTACTCGACCAGGCGTGCCCTTTCGGTGCGGACGGTGACCTCCTCACCGAGCGCTTCGGAAAGAACACCGAACAGCGACACCGACCGCCACTCGCCGCCCAGATCGAACTCACGCCCGTCGGCGTGGGTCACCACCGTGGAGCCGGCGACCGCCACTGCGGCCTGCTGTACGAGATTTCGGGTCAGCTCGGCCATCGTGTGGTAGTCGCCGTACGCCTGGTACGCCTCCAGCATCGCGAACTCGGGCGAGTGCGAAGAGTCGATGCCCTCATTACGGAAGTTGCGGTTGATCTCGAAGACGCGGTCGACGCCACCGACCACCGCACGCTTGAGAAACAGTTCCGGCGCGATTCGCAGATACAGATCCGTGTCGAGCGCATTGCTGTGGGTCACGAATGGGCGGGCCGCCGCGCCGCCGTGCAGCAGTTGCAGCATCGGCGTCTCGACCTCGATGAAGTCCTGCCCGTGCAGGGTGTCGCGCAGACTGCGGACGGCGGTGGCCCGGGTGCGGACCATCTGCCGGGCCTGCGGGCGGACCACCAGGTCCACGTAGCGCTGGCGGACCCGGGACTCCTCGCTGAGCGGCTTGTGCGCCACCGGCAGCGGGCGCAGCGCCTTGGCGGTCACCGCCCACTCCTCGGCGAGAACGGACAGCTCGCCGCGCCGGCTGGTGATCACCTCGCCGGTCACGCCCACGTGGTCGCCGAGGTCGACCAGACGCTTCCAGTCCCCCAGCCGCTCGGCGCCGACCCGGTCCAGCGAGAGCATCGCCTGGACCTCGGTGCCGTCACCGTCCCGCAGCGTCGCGAAGCAGAGCTTGCCGGTGTTGCGAATGAAGATCACCCGGCCGGTGACCGAGGCCCGGTCGCCGGTGGCGGTGTCGGTGGGCAGGTCGCCGTAGCGCTCCCGCAGCTGCGCGAGCGTGGTGGTCCGCGGGAAACCCACCGGGTACGGCTCGACGCCCTCGGCGAGCATCCGGTCCCGCTTCTCCCGGCGGACCTTCATCTGCTCGGGAAGGTCGTCGGCGGGGTCTGTTGGCAGGGCGTTCTGCTCGGTCACGGCACGCTTCCTCAGGCCTTGGGGACATCGGCGGGGTCAGCACATGAGCGTACTCAAGCGCCGTGGCGGCCGTTACGGGATAACCTGCCCGCCATGACCGACCCCACTGCGGCGCTCTCGTTCGGTGCGGCCGCGGCCGAGTACGACCGTTTCCGTCCCCGTTATCCGGAGGCGGCGCTGCGCTGGGCGCTGGACGGACTGCTCGACGCGCAGGTCGTGGACCTCGGCGCCGGCACCGGCATCCTCACCCGGGGACTGCTGGCGCTGACCGGGCCGGTGGCGCACGTCGTACCCGTGGAACCGGATCCGGGGATGCGGGCGCAACTGGCCGCCGCCACGCCCGGCACGACGGCGCTCGCCGGCAGCGCCGAGGCGGTGCCGCTGCCGGACGGGTCGGCGGACGCGGTGCTGGCCGGGCAGGCCTACCACTGGTTCGACAGGGAGCGGGCGCACGCCGAGGTGGCCCGCGTGCTGCGCCCGGGCGGCACGTTCGCGCCGGTCTGGAACATCCGGGACGAGCGGGTCGGCTGGGTGGCGGAGCTGACCCGGATCGCCCACCTCGGCGACAACGCCGGCGACGTGACCCAGCGGTACGCGGACTTCGGCGCCGCCTTCACCGCTGTCGAGGTGGGCGAGTTCCCGCACGCCACCACGCTCACGCCGGACGAGGTGGTGGGCATGCTGCACACCCGCTCGTTCTGGCTGACCGCCGACACGGACGAGCGGCGGCGGGTCGACGCGGAGCTGGCGGAGCTGTTCGCCGGCCACCCCGACCTGGCCGGCCGGGACGCCGTGGAGCTGCCGTACCGCACGATGGTGCTCAGGGCACGCCGGCGTTAAGAAGGGGCCCCTCCTCTACCGGAGGCGTTAACAGGGGGCCCTTCCTTGCACCTCAGACGTTGCGGTCGTAGACCATCCGCAGGCCGATCAGCGTGATCATCGGCTCGTGGTGGGTGATGGTGTGGCACTCGCCGAGCACCAGCGAGGCCAGGCCGCCGGTGGCGATGACCGCCTTCACGCCGCCCAGTTCCTCGGACATCCGCTCGACGATCCGGTCCACCTGGCCGGCGAAGCCGAAGTAGAGCCCAGCCTGGAGGCACTCGACGGTGTTCTTGCCGATCACCGAGCGCGGGCGGGTCGCCTCCACCTTGCGCAGCTGGGCCGCGCGGGCGGCCAGCGCGTCGAAGGAGATCTCGATGCCGGGCGCGAACGCCCCGCCGAGGAACTCCCCCCGGCTGCTGACCAGGTCGAAGTTGGTGGTGGTGCCGAAGTCGACGACGATCGACGGCCCGCCGTAGAGCGTGTACGCGGCCAGCGTGTTCACCACCCGGTCCGCGCCCACCTCCTTCGGGTTGTCGATGGCGAGCTGCACGCCCGTCCGGACACCCGGCTCGACGATCACGCTGGGCAGGTCGGCGTAGTACCTGTCGAGCATGGTGCGCAGCGAGCGCAGCGCGGCCGGCACGGTCGAGCAGGCGGCCACGCCGGTGATCTCCACGGCGTCCCCGGCGAGCAGTCCACGGAACATCAGACCCAGCTCGTCCGCCGTGGAGCGGGCGTCGGTCTTGATCCGCCACGAATGCACCAGCTTGTCGCCGTCGAAGGTCGCCAGCACGGTGTTCGTGTTTCCGATGTCGATGCAGAGCAGCACAGCGGCAGCCTAGACGTCACGCAGGTCGAGGGCGATGTCCAGGATCGGCGACGAGTGGGTGAGCGCGCCGACCGAGAGGAAGTCGACGCCCGTCGCGCCGTACTCGGCGGCCATCGGCAGCGTCAGCCCTCCGGTGGCCTCCAGCTCCGCCCGGTCGCCCACCGACGCCACCACCTCGCGCAGCTGCGCCGGGGTCATGTTGTCCAGCAGCAGGAACCGCGCCCCCGCCTCGACCGCCTCCACCGCCTCGGCCGGCGTGTCCACCTCCACCTGCACCGCGACGTCGGGGAACGCCTCCCGGACCCGGCGGAACGCGGCAGCGATCCCGCCCGCGGCGACCTTGTGGTTGTCCTTGATCATGGCGACGTCGTACAGGCCCATCCGCTTGTTGGTGCCGCCACCGGCCCGGACCGCGTACTTCTCCAGCGCCCGCAGGCCCGGCGTGGTCTTGCGGGTGTCCAGCACCATCGCCTTCGTGCCGGCCAGCGCGTCGGCCCAGGCCCGGGTGTGCGTCGCCACCCCGGACATGCGGGACAGCAGGTTCAGCGCCGTCCGCTCGGCGGTCAGCAGCAGCCGGGTCGGCCCGGTCACGGTAGCCAGCACGTCGCCGCGCGCCACCCGCTGCCCGTCGCCTGCCACGAGCGAGACCTCGACCGTACGGCCCGCGCCGGTCACCTCGCCGACGAGCTCGAACACGGCGGCGGCGACGGGCAGCCCGGCCACCACGCCGTCGGCGCGCGCCACCAGATCGGCCGTGTCGTGCTGGTCGTCAGGGATGGTGGCCACGCTCGTCACGTCGAGGAAGCCGGGCCCCAGATCCTCGTGCAGCGTGTCGACGATGACGTGCCGGACCCGCTCCGGGTCCAGGCCGCCGTCCCGCAGCGCCCGCTCCGTCGACTCCCTCATGAGTGGTTCTCCTCCCAGCGCTCGGCCACCCGGCCGTCCGTACCCACCTCGGCCACCAGGTGGCCCAGCCACCGCTCGTCGGCCGTCGGGAAGTCCTCCCGCCAGTGGCAGCCCCGCGTCTCCTGGCGCGCGTACGCGGCGGCGACCAGCGTCGACGCCACAGTCAGCAGGTTCGTCGCCTCCCAGTCGGCGGTACGCGGCACGCCCCGGCCCGCGCCCAGCCCGGTGAGCGTGGCGGCGGTGGCCTCCAGCGTCTGCGCCGACCGGAGCACTCCCGCGCCCCGCGTCATCGCCCGTTGCAGCTCCGCCGTGCCCGTAGCCGGCACCAGCGCGCCCGGACCGCCCACCCAGGCGCCGGTCTCCGCCGGGCGGGCCTGCTCGGGCAGCCCGGCGGCGATGTCCTCGGCGATCCGGCGGGAGAAGACCAGCCCCTCCAGCAGTGAGTTGCTGGCGAGCCGGTTGGCGCCGTGCACGCCGGTGCAGGCGACCTCGCCGCACGCGTACAGGCCGGGGATGGAGGTGCGCCCGTGCAGGTCGGTCCGGACGCCGCCGGAGGCGTAGTGCGCGGCCGGCGCGACCGGGATCAGGTCGGTCGCCGGGTCCACGCCGATGGCCAGGCAGGACGCCACGATGGTGGGGAACCGCCGGGCGAGGAAGTCGCCGCCCAGGTGCCGGGCGTCCAGGAAGACGTGGTCGGCACCGCTGGCGAGCAGCACCCGGTGGATGCCCTTGGCGACCACGTCCCGGGGGGCCAGCTCGGCCAGTTCGTGCTGGCCGACCATGAACCGCTTGCCGTCGCCGTCGACCAGGTGGGCGCCCTCGCCGCGCAGCGCCTCGGAGACCAGCGGCTGCTGGGCCAGCCCCGCGCCCGGCCCACCGGCCGGCACGATGAGCGCGGTCGGGTGGAACTGGACGAACTCCACGTCGGTGACTGCAGCGCCCGCGCGCAGCGCCAGCGCCACCCCGTCCCCGGTGGAGACCGCCGGGTTGGTGGTGGCGGCGAAGACCTGCCCCATCCCGCCGGTGGCCAGCACCACCGCGCGGCCGAGGATCGCGCCGACGCCGTCCTCGCTGCCCTCGCCGAGCACGTGCAGCGTGATGCCGCAGGCCGGGCCGAGCCCGTCCGGCCCGTCGCCGGGAGCGCGCAGCAGGTCCAGCACCAGCGCGTGCTCGACCAGCCGGATCCACGGATCGCGGCGGACCGCGTCGTGCAGCGCCCGCTGCACCTCCGCCCCGGTGGCGTCGCCGCCCGCGTGCACGATCCGGTCGGCCCGGTGGCCGCCCTCCCGGGTCAGCATCAGCGAGCCGTCCGGGTTGCGGTCGAACTCCGCCCCGATCCGCATCAGCTCACGCAGCCGGGTCGGCCCCTCGGCCACCAGTGCGCGGACCGCCGCCGGGTCGCAGAGGCCGACGCCGGCGACCTCCGTGTCGTACGCGTGCGCGTCCGGCGTGTCCGCCGGGTCCAGCACGGCGGCGATCCCGCCCTGCGCCCAGCGGGTCGAGCCCTCGTCCATGTCGACCTTGGTGACCACCGTGACGTGCAGGCCGGCTTCGCGCAGGTGCAGCGCGGCGGTCAGCCCGGCCACGCCGGAGCCGACCACGATCACGTCTGTCGTCTCCACCCAGCCGGGGGCGGGCGCGGCGAGCAGCCGGGGCAGCGCCGGCAGGTCGACGGTCGGTAGGTCCATGAGCACAGTCAACCCGAAGCGCACTCGGCTCGGGCGCGGGGGGGCGTGACGAGTGCGGTCCGCTACCTCGTCCGGCGCGGGAGGCCGGCCGGTCCGGCGCCCTTGAGCGAGGTGGTGACCGTACGGTCGCTGAGCCACAGGTAGCAGCGGACGCCCCGGTCGCCGACCGCCCAGCGACCGGCAGCGGGCGGACGGACCACCACGTCGCTGCGGTAGCGCAGGAGCCCGTCGGCCGGCACCCCGGCGTACCGGGCGATCACGCCGAAGCAGCCGTCGTAGAGCGGCACCCAGTCCTCCGGCTTCTTCGGGTACGGGCGGTCCGGCGCGGCCCACACGCCGACGAACTCGGCGTCGTGCGCGGCAGCACAGTCGACCGGGTTGAGCCGCTCCACGCGGTTCGTGTCCCGCACCGAGCGCTGGCAGCCCAGCCGCAGCGGGGAGGGCGTCTTGAGCGCGTCGCGCAGGCTGCCCGTCCGGGTGACCACGGTGGCCGCCGCCTCGACGGTGGTCAGCTCGGTCAGGTCGCACCGGTACCAGCGGGAGCCCGCCGTCCAGCCGGCACCCGTCGGCACCGCCACTGCCAGCCGGAGCCGCCCGGCGCGCCAGTCGTCACCCACGTACCCGGTGGCCCGCTTGTCGCAGTCGGCGAACGCGGTACGCAGCTCGGGCGAGGCGAGCGGCGGCGGGGTGGGCCGGTCGGTGGTGAACGCCCCGACGTGCACCGTCTCCACCCGGTGCGGCAGTTCGCAGCCGACCGGCGCGTACGCGGCGAGGCCGACGCTCGCTGTGAAGTCGGCGACCTGGCAGACCCCGGCCGCCGGGGTGAACGGCCCGGGTGCGGCCATCGCGGCCCAGTCGTCGGTGAGGTCGCCGTCCAGACCGCCGGCGCCGGCGCAGCCGGCCAGGGCGGCGCTCGCGACCATCGCGGCGACCAGGAAGCTCATCGCACGGCGCATCGCGGCCTCCCCCAGCCGACGACCGTCGATCCCCGACGGTCCGCCCAGGGTAGCCGAAAATGACCTTCCGGTGACAGACCGCGTTTCCCGCCCGTCCGCCCCGTCGATCTTGCACTAGCCGCCCCCGCAGACCTGACAAAAGGGGCGACGAGGGGGCCGCAACTGCAAGATCAACGGCGAGACGCGGCGGCGAGGGGGTTGGGGACGGGGGCGCCTGCGGTGCCGGGGGCCGCGGTCGCCGGGTCCGCCGAGAGGTCGACGACCTTGTTGTCGGCGTCGACGTGCACCACCCGGGGGCGGTACGCGCGGGCCTCGGCGTCGTCCATCTGCCCGTACGAGATCAGGATGACCAGGTCACCGGGGTGCACCAGGTGCGCGGCGGCGCCGTTGATGCCGATCACGCCGCTGCCCCGCTGCCCCGGGATCACGTACGTCTCCAGCCGGGCGCCGTTGGTGATGTCCACGATCGCGACCTGCTCGCCGGGGATCAGGTCCGCCGCGTCGAGCAGGTCCTCGTCCACAGTCACCGAGCCGACGTAGTGCAGGTCGGCCTGGGTCACGGTGGCCCGATGGATCTTCGACTTGAGCATGGTCCGCAGCATCGGGGTGCCTTTCCGCATTCGTGGTGGAGTTCAGGGACGCGGCGCGAGGTGGATCGCCGTGTTGTCGATCAGACGGGTGGCGCCGACCCAGGCCGCGATCAGCAGCCGGGCCGGGCCGGCGACCGGGCCGGGTTCCAGCTCGGTGTCGGTGAGCACCAGGTAGTCCAGGCGCGCGTCCGGCGCGTCGAAGGCCCGGTGCGCGGCGGCCAGCACCGCGCCCGCGTCCTCACCCCGCTCGGCCGCCGTCGCGCCGGCCCGCAACGCGGCGGACAGGCTCAGCGCGGTCTCCCGCTCGGGCGCCGACAGGTACCGGTTGCGGCTGGACATGGCCAGCCCGTCCGGTTCCCGTACGGTCGGCACGCCGACGATCTCGGCCGGCACGTCGAGGTCGCGGACCATCCGGCGGACCAGGGTGAGCTGCTGGTAGTCCTTCTCGCCGAAGAACGCCAGGTCGGGGCGGGTGAGCTGGAGCAGCTTCATCACCACGGTGAGCACGCCGTGGAAGAAGCCGGGACGGCTCAGGCCCTCCAGGTCCTCGCCGAGCGGACCCGGGTCGAGCCGCACCGTCGGGCGGCCCTCCGGGTACATCTCGGTCACCGAGGGCGCGAACACCACGTCCACCCCGGCCCGGCGGCAGATCTCCAGGTCGGTGTCGAGCGTGCGCGGGTAGCGGTCGAAGTCCTCGTTCGGGCCGAACTGCAGCGGGTTCACGAAGATCGTGACGATGACGTGGCCGGCGCGCTCGCGGGCGGCCCGCAGCAGCGCCTCGTGCCCGGCGTGCAGCGCGCCCATGGTCATGACGACACCGACCGGGCCGGCCATCGCCTCGCGGGCGGCCGCCAGTTCCTTGCGCGTGTGCAGCACCTCGGCCATCAGGCCGCCACCTCGATTCCGTCGAGCACGTTGCGCAGCGCGGCCGCGTCCGCCGGGCGAAGGCGGCCGACCGCGACGGCACGGTCCGCCGTCCGTCGTGCCAACGCCAGATACGCGGGTACGGATTCCGGCGCGGTCCGCGCCAGCCGGTCCAGATGCCGGCGCACGGTGCCCGCGTCGCCGCGCGACACCGGGCCGGTGAGCGCGTCGTCGCCCAGCCGCAGCGCGTTCTCCAGGGCAGCCCGCAGCAGCGGGGCGAGCACCTTCTCCGGCCGCTCCACCCCGGCGTCACGCAGCCGGTCGGCGGCCTCGTTGACGAGCGTCACCAGGTGGTTCGCGCCGTGCGCGAGCGCCGCGTGGTAGAGCGGCCGGTCGTTCTCACCGACCCACTCCGGTACGCCGCCCAGGTCGGCCACCAGCCGGGCCGCGAACGGGCGCAGCTCGGCCGAGGCGGTCACCCCGTAGGAGATGCCGGGCAGGCGGGACAGGTCGTCCGGCGTACCGGTGAAGGTCATCGCCGGGTGCAGCGCGAGCGGCCGGGCGCCCGCCTCGGCGGCCGGGGCCAGCGCGGCGAGCCCGTGCGCGCCGGACGTGTGCGCCACCACCTGGCCGGGGTGCAGCGCGCCGCTCGCGGCCAGGTCCGCTACCACGCCCGCCAGCGCGTCGTCCGGGACCGCGACGATCAGCAGGTCGGTGGCGGCACGCGCCACCTCGGACGCGGTGCGGTGCGGGGTCTGCGGCAGCAGCAGCGCCATCCGGGCCCGTGTCGCGCCCGAGGCGCCGGATGCGGCGACCACCCGGTGACCGGCTGCGGCGAGGGCCACGCCCAGCACGGCGCCGACCCGGCCGGCGCCGAGGACGCCGACGGCGAGGGTACGCGGGAAGACGAGCGGGGCAGCGGTGGCCCGGGGGCGCAGCGGTGCGCTCATGGCAGCGATCCAGTCCTCGAAGGGGGTACCGGTCGATGGCAAGTATGCGCCCGGGTGACAGACCCGAAACAAGAAGGTGTGAAAACCTTCACCGACCGCCGGAAGCCGCTGCTGCGGTGGCGGGCAAACCGCCCGTTCGGGTACGTCCCGTAGGGTCGGCCCGGTGACCTCCCCGCTGCGCTGGCGCGACGCGATGGAGCGGGCGCTGTACGGGCCGGACGGCTTCTTCGTCTCCGGTGCCGGGCCCGCCGCGCACTTCCGCACGAGCGTGCACGCCTCACCCGTCTTCACCGCGTGCCTGCTGCGGCAGCTCGAGACGGTGGACGCGGCGCTGGGGCACCCGGACCGGCTGGACGTGGTGGACGTGGGCGCGGGCCGGGGCGAACTGCTCCGGGCGCTGCTGGCGCAGGCCGCACCCGAGCTGGCCGCCCGGCTCCACCCGGTGGCCGTGGAACGGGCCACCCGCCCACCGGACCTGCCGCCGGAGATCGCCTGGCGCCCCGACATCCCCGACGGCATCACCGGCCTGCTCCTGGCGACGGAATGGCTGGACAACGTCCCAGTGGACGTGGCGGTCCACACCCCCGAGGGCTGGCGCCTCCTCCTGGTGAACCCGAAAACCGGCGAGGAGACGATCGGCCCGCCCCCGTCCCCCACCGACACCACCTGGCTCACCCACTGGTGGCCCTCGGCCGTTCCGCCCAACGCCCCGGTGATCAAGGAGTTTGTGGCCTCGGAGGGCCCGGATCAGGACACAAACTCCTTGATCAACGGGGCGGGTGAGGGCGAGGGCGGGGGCGGTTGGAGGGGGGAGATCGGGTGGTCGCGGGATCTGGCCTGGGCTGAGGCTGTGGGAAAGGTGGCGCGAGGGCTGGCGCTCGCCGTGGACTACGGGCATCTGCGGGACTCGCGTCCTGCCGACGGGACGCTCACCGGGTATCGGAGCGGGCGGCAGGTGCCGCCGGTCCCTGACGGGTCGTGCGACGTGACGGCGCACGTCGCCATGGACTCGGTCGCCTCCGCCGGTGAGCGGGTCGCGCGGTGCGCGTACTCCCTGGTCTCTCAGCGGGAGGCGCTGCGGGCGCTCGGGGCCGACGGCGGGCGACCACCGCTGAGCCTGGCCGGTCGCGACCCGGCCGGCTACCTGCGGGCGCTGGCCGCCGCGTCGGCGGCGGCCGAACTGACCGACCCGGCCGGGCTCGGCGGGCACCTGTGGCTGCGGCAGCCGGTCGGCGTCGCGCTCGACGCGGTCGTGGCACGATGACGGGCATGACCACGGACGCCGCCGACCTCCGCGAGCTGACAGTCGGTACCGGCGCCGGCGGTGAGCAGCTCGGCACCGACATGGTGCTCAACATCGGGCCGCAACACCCCTCGACGCACGGCGTGCTGCGGCTGAAGCTGGTGCTCGACGGGGAGCGGGTGGTCGCCGCCGAGCCGATCGTCGGCTACATGCACCGGGGGGCGGAGAAGCTCTTCGAGGTACGCGACTACCGGCAGATCATCGTGCTGGCGAACCGGCACGACTGGCTGTCGGCGTTCTCCAACGAGCTGGGCGTGGTGCTCGCCGTCGAGCGGCTGATGGGCATGGAGGTGCCGGAACGCGCCACCTGGCTGCGGATGGCGCTGGCCGAGCTGAACCGGGTGCTCAACCACCTGATGTTCCTCGGCTCGTACCCGCTGGAGATCGGCGCGATCACGCCGATGTTCTACGCGTTCCGGGAACGGGAGACCATCCAGGCCGTGATGGAGGAGGTCTCCGGCGGCCGGATCCACTACATGTTCAACCGGGTCGGCGGCCTGAAGGAGGAGGTGCCGTCCGGCTGGACCGGGCGCGCCCGCGCCGCCATCGCCGAGGTACGCCGCCGGATGCCCGACCTGGACAACCTGATCCGGCGCAACGAGATCTTCCTGGCCCGTACCGTCGGCGTCGGTGTGCTCTCCGCCGCCGACGCCGCCGCGTTCGGCGCGTCCGGGCCGGTCGCCCGCGCCTCCGGCCTCGACCTCGACCTGCGCCGCGACGAGCCGTACCTGGCCTACGACCAGCTCGACGTGCCCGTGGTGACGAAGACCGCCGGTGACTGTCACGCCCGCTTCGAGGTGCTGCTCGACCAGGTGTACGTCTCGCTCGACCTCGCCCAGCAGTGCCTGGACCGGGTGGACCGGATCAGCGGGCCGGTGAACACCCGCCTGCCGAAGGTGCTGAAGGCGCCCGAGGGGCACACGTACGCCTGGACCGAGAACCCGCTCGGCATCAACGGCTACTACCTGGTGTCCCGGGGCGAGAAGACGCCGTGGCGGATGAAGCTGCGCACCGCCTCGTACGCGAACGTGCAGGCGCTGTCGTCGCTGCTGCCCGGCTGCCTGGTGCCGGACCTGATCGCCATCCTCGGCTCGATGTTCTTCGTGGTGGGCGACATCGACAAGTAGCCGGCGGGGTCAGCGCCAGCGGTCGGCGGTGTCCCGATACGGCTCGCCGTGTCCACCGCGCTCCGGGCTGCGCCACTCCGGTTCCGCCGGCCGCCATTCCGGCTCGGGCCGACGCCACTGCGACTCGCCCTGCCGCGTCTCCGGCTGACGCCACTCCGGCTCGGCCTGACGCCACTCCGGTTCCGGCTGACGCCATTCCGGTTCCGGCTGACGCCATTCCGGTTCCGGCTGACGCCATTCCGGTTCGGGCTGACGCCATTCCGGGGGTGGCTGGCGCCATTCCGCCTGGCCGCTGCGCTGCGTCGGTGGCCGCCACTCGTCCGGCACCGGCACACCGCCGGCCGGCAGCGCCGGGTGGCTCTCCCCGGACCAGCGGGCGTCCGGTCCGTCCGGTCCGCTCGCGGCCGCTCCACCGCCGCGCACTGAGGCCCACCGGTCCTCGACCCGGTACTCCGTGCCGCCGCCGTCGGCGTGCACTGCGGCCCGCCGTTCCCCGAGGCGGATCTCCCGGCCCGCGCCGTCGTCACGGACCGCGGCCCACCGGTTGCCGGCACGCATCTCGGACCACTGGTCGCCGTCGGTGCCCGCCCGGCCGGGCGGCACGTCCGGTACGCCCGCTGCGGCCGCGGGCCAGGCGCCCGCCGCCCGGCCGGCCCGGTCGTCACCGCCGCCGGACCAGGGCCGCTGCTCCTCCGCCGCCGTCCGGCCCTGCTCGCTCGACCAGCCGCCCCCGGCGGTACGCCCGGACCAGCCCTGTTCCCCGGCAGCGGCCCGGCCGACACCTGCCCATGGATGCTCGGCACCGGGACGCCCGGGGTCGGTCCACGAGTGCCCGTCGTCGCCGGAGCCGGCACCCCGGCCGCCGTCGTCCGACCCGGCGCGGCGGCCCGACCGGTCGCCCGGGTCGCGGTGTCCCGCGTGCCGGTGGTCGGCCGCGTCCGCGCCCCGGGACCGGTCCTCGTCCGGCCAGCCGCCGGGGAATCCGCCGTACCGGGTGCCGGTCGGCTCACCGCCGACGATCGTGTGCCGGGTGGTGACGTGCACCGTCTCGGTGTGGTGGACCACGCCGACCGGGCGGGTTTCCGGCCGGGCCACCGGCTCGGACACCCGCGCCGCGCCGTACACCCCGCTCGCGGGCCGGTCCGGACGTACGGTGGCCCGCGCCGCCGGTTCGGCGTCGTGCCGACCGGTCCGTGCCGGTTCGGAGTCGTAGCGACCGGCCCGGGGCTGTTCGGTTTCGTAGTGGTCCGCCCGGGGCGACTCAGTGCCGTAGCGGCTGGTCCGGAGCGGTTCGGAGTCGTAGTGGCCCACCCCAGGCGAGTCGGCGTCGTAGTGGCCGGTCCGGGACGGCTCGGCCTCGTATCGGCCCGTCCGGGACGGGTCCGGGGTGTGGTGGCCCGTCCGGGACGGCTCAGCGGCGTAGTGGCCCGTCCGGGACGCGTCGGCGTCGGTTCCGTAGCCGCCGCCGGGGTACGCCGGCCGGGCCGGTTCGTCGTCGTCCCGGCCGGCCGGTTGCGACCGGCCGACGTCGGGCACGCCGGCGCCCGGCACCCGGGCCGCACCGCTCGGGCGCTCCGGCGCCGACGCCAGGGCGGACACGGGCGCGGAGGCCAGTCCGGCGGCGGCCGCGTCGAGCCGGTGCCGTACCGCGCCGGCCACCTCCTCGGCCCGTCGTGCCTGGTCGAGCGCCTGATTGCCGCGCTGGGCGGCGGCCACGATCTCGGCCCGCAGCTCCCGCCGGAGCTGCGCCAGCTCCTCGCGCATCTCCTCGGCGACCGCGCCACCGGAACCGCTCTCCGGTCGCAGCGCGATGGACAGACCGATGAGCACGACGGCGAGGATCGCCAGGACTGCGCCGAACCGGAGCGAGCCGTTGCCGTCGGCGATCAGCAGGATGAGCGCGGCCAGGGGCGCCAGCCCCACACCGACCCAGAACAGGACGGTGAGCAGGGTGGGCGTGCTCTTGTCGGCGGGCGCGACCGAGGCGGGCATGGCTGAGCAGAGTACCGAGAGTTCCACCGGAGGGGAACGGGTCGGCGCCACTCGATGAGCGGCCCGTCGAACAGGGCAGCGGTGCCGCCGGCCGGCACGCGTGGCGCCGGCCGGCGGTGGTGCGTCAGCTCGTGGCCAGCGCGGCGTCGGAGGAGAAGACCAGGCCGACGCTCGCCGAGCCGGTCTTCAGCGCGTTCTTGGTCTGCGGGCCGCCCGCGTCCAGCGAGCTGAACGAGCCGGCCTTGAAGTCGTAGACCTCGACCAGCCCGGCCTGGCACTTCGGCCGCTGCGGGCACTCCGGCGGCCCGGCCAGCACGGTGGCCTGGCCGGAGCACTTGGCGGCCAGCTCGGAGAGCGTGGACACGCCGTACTTGTCGGCGAACGCCTTGGTGACCGCGAACGCGTTCTGGTCCTGCGCCTGGGACGGCTGGCCGAAGACCAGGCCGGCCTTGTCGCCCCCGGTCTTCAGCGCCGCGACCGTCTTGTCCAGCTCCGGCGAGGAGACGGGCTGGGCGTCCTTGCCGTTGGCCTTGGTGTTGAGGAACTCCGCCATGGTGGCGGCGTACTCCGGGACGACCTGGATCTGGCCCTTCTCCAGGGCCGGCTCGTAGAGCTCCCGGTTGCCGATGGTCTGCACCTTGACCTGGTAGCCGGCCGCGGTGAGCGCGATCTTGTAGAGCTCGGCGATGGTCTGGCTCTCGCTGAAGTTGCCGGCGCCGACGGTGATCTGACCGCCCGGGCCCTTCTCGATCCCGTCGGTCACGCCGTTGGCGGAGGCGAACTCCTGCGCCGCGACCTGGGGCGTCTTGCGGTCGACGTCGACCGCCCGGTTGAGCTGGATCAGCTTCGGGGTGTCGAGCTTCGCGGAGACCTTGTCCAGCGCGGCGACGAGCTGCGGCGTGGCCGCCTTCGCGTTGATCGCCGGGATGACGTTGTCGGTGTTCTGGAGCTTCTTGTCATCGGTCAGGACGACGAGCTGGTCACCGGCCACCGGTGCACAGCCGGCCCCCGAGGCGCCCTGCTCGGGCGCGTCGGTGCCGGACGAGCCGGCGTCGCCGCAGCCGGTGAGGAGAACAGCCGCAGTGAGTGCGCCGAGCGCCCCCGCGGCCAGTGTCGTACGCGCGCGCATCAGTGCCCGCCTTCCGTGTCCCGGCGCGACCCCCTCGGGCCGGCCGCGTGTCCGACGGGCGATCCGGACGGCCACCCGCGACTCCAGCCAATATCCTCCGGACCCGACCGACAAACTCGGAGCGGTTTTCGTCATCCGATCGTCACCGACGGCTCAGTTGCCGGTCGTCGCCGCCGTCGCGCGGCGGTTCGCCCGCGTGCGTTCCCGGCGCAGCGGGCGGGGCGTGACCACCCGCTCCACCAGCGCGAGCACCCCCTCGACGAGCAGCGCCAACCCGGCCACCAGGACCCCGCCGGCGATGATCTGGCCGCCGCCGGCGGCGATGTCGAGCCCGAACCCGGCCCGGATGATCTGGCCCAGCCCACCGCCGTTGACGAACGAGGCGAGCGCGGCGGTGGCCACCACCTGCACCGCCGCGGTGCGGAAGCCGGCCGCCAGGTAGGGCACCGCGAGCGGCAGCTCCACCCGCCGCAGCACCTGCCCGCCGGACAGACCCATGCCCCGGGCCGCGTCCCGGGCCTCCGGGTCGGCCTGCCGCACCCCGGTGAACGCGTTCGCCAGCAGCGGCGGAACCGCGAAGACCGCGAGCGCCACCACCACGGCCGGGCGGCCGAAGCCGAGGAACGTCAGCGGCAGGATGGTCAGCAGCGCCAGCGTCGGGATCGCCAGTGTGACGTTGGAGACCAGCAGGACCAGCCCGCCGCCCCGGCCGCTGTGCCCGAGCCAGAGCCCGATCGGCCAGGCCACCAGGCAGCCCAGCAGCACCGCCAGCGCGGACATGCTCAGGTGCTCGCCGAGGCGGTCCAGCACGCCGCCGGGGTTGGTCCAGTTCAGCGGGTCGTTCAGCCAGACCACTGCCTGCTCGACGGGGTTCACCGGGCGGACCTCCCGCGCAGCCAGGGGGTGAGCAGGCGGCCCACGCCCGCCAGCACCAGGTCGAGCACCAGCGCCAGCAGCACGCACAGCACCGTGCCGGCCATGATCTGCGCTTTGTAGAAGTTGTTCTGGAAGCCCGCGAAGATGAGCTGCCCGAGCCCGCCCCGGCCGACCACCACTCCGACCGTGACGAGCGCGACAGTGGACACGGTCGCCAGCCGTACGCCGGTGAGGATGCCGGGTAGCGCCAGCGGCAGCTCGATCCGGAACAGCCGGCCCCACCTGCCGTACCCCATGCCCTCGGCGGCCTCGCGCACCTCCGGGGGCACCTGGTTCAGCCCGGCCAGCGCGTTGCGCACGATGACCAGCAGCGCGTACAGCGCGACCACGGTGAGCACTGTGATCGCGCCGATGCCCAGGTACGGCGCGAGGAACGCGAACAACGCCAGCGACGGGACGGTGTAGAGCACCCCGGTCACCGCCAGGATCGGGGCCGACAGCGACCGGAACCAGTACGCGAGCACCGCGAGCGGCAACGCCACCAGCGCGGCGATCACCACGGCGCGGGCGGTCAGCCAGGTGTGCTCCCGCAGCGCGGCGAGGATCGTGTCAGAGTTGTCCCGCACGTACTGCCAGGAGAACCACGGATTACCCGGGTCGGCCCGGTAGCTCAGGTGGAGGGACACACGTGGACGGTACCCCGGGAGGCACCGCCGGAGGCGGCGCGGCGTCGATCACGCTGGAGGGCATCCGCAAGCGCTACCCGGACGGCACCGAGGCGGTACGCGAGCTGAGCCTGGAGGTCGCCGCCGGCGAACTGGTGGTGCTGATCGGCCCGTCCGGCTGCGGCAAGTCGACGGTGCTGCGCATGATCAACCGGTTGATCGAGCCGACCGACGGGCGGATCCTGCTCGGCGACGACGACGTCACCCGGGTCGACCCGGTGGCGCTGCGCCGCCGCATCGGGTACGTCATCCAGAACGTCGGCCTGTTCCCGCACCAGACCGTCGCCGCGAACGTGGCGACCGTGCCGGGGCTGCTGGGCTGGCCGAAGCAGCGGACCCGGGACCGGGTCGGCGAGCTGCTGGAACTCGTCGGCCTGGACCCGGCGCAGTTCGGCCGGCGGTACCCGCACGAACTGTCCGGCGGGCAGCGGCAGCGGGTGGGCGTGGCCCGGGCACTGGCCGCCGATCCGGTGGTGCTGCTGATGGACGAGCCGTTCTCGGCGGTGGACCCGATCGTCCGGACCCGCCTGCAGGAGGAGTTCCTGCGGTTGCAGGCCGAGGTACGCAAGACGATCGTGCTGGTCACCCACGACCTCGACGAGGCGGTCCGGCTGGGCGACCGGATCGCGGTGCTGTCCGAGGGCGGCCGGCTGGAGCAGTACGACACGCCCGCCGCGCTGCTCGGCTCGCCCGCCTCGGACTTCGTCCGCGAGTTCGTCGGCGCCGACCGGGGCATCCGGCGGCTGGCCGTGACCCCGGTGACCCGCGCGGTACTCGACCCGCTCCCGGCCGACGGCGGCACCGGCCTGCCCACCGTGGCGCTCGGCGACTCGGCGTACGACGCACTCGGCGCGCTGCTCACCTCCGGCGCGGAGCACGCGGTGGTGACCGAGGAGGGCCGGGCGGTGGGGCTGCTCACCCGCACCCGGGTGCTGGCGCTGGGCGCCGTGGACTGAGGTCAGGCCCGGCCGCCGAGGCTGGCCAGCCCGACGATCCAGCCGGCGAAGAAGCCGTACGTGACGCCGGTGCTGGCCGCCTGGAACGCGGCGAACAGCGAGCCGTGCGGGCCGAGGAGCGTGGCGAACAGGGCGCTGAGCCCGCCCGCGAGCGCGTACGCGCCCCAGCCGGAGAGGAACTGGCTGCCCGAGGACGTCACCCGGTCTACCTGCGGCCCGGGCAGCAGGTACAGCAGCGCCGCCGCAAGCACGAGCAGCAGGATCGCCCGCAGGTTGGTGGCGAACACGCCCTCGTCGGCCTGCCACCGCCAGGACGGCCAGGCGAGCAGCCGCAGGAACCAGCCACCCGCGCCGGTCGGGTCGGTGCCCCGCTGCGCCCAGTCCACGTACATCGGACTGCCGCCGACGGCGACGAGCAGGAACGCGGCGAGCGTGCCGGTGCCGGCGGCCGTGCCGTACCGGGGGACGGTGCGGGGGCGGTTGCTCAGAGCCATGCGGCGGTCAGTTCCCGGCCGGTCCCGCCGGGCAAACCTGCGCAACCGGTCGGCAGCCGTCGGCCGACGGGCAGTCATCGACCTCAGTGCTTCATCAGGTAGTCGATGAAGGCGGCGCGCAGCAGCGGCGCGGACTCGTCGTAGCCGTGCCCGGTCAGCTCACGCCAGAGCGCGTTCGCCTCGTCGATGGTCGGGCCGATCGAGTTCGGCGCGCCGTCCAGCGCGGCGGCCTCGTCGGCGTTGGGCAGGTGCCGCAGGACCGACCAGAAGAAGCCCACGTCGCGGCGGTCGCGCGCCAGGTTGAACGCCTGCTCGCGCAGCTCCTCGGTGGAGAGCTTGTCGAGCTCGTCGAAGGTGCGGCCACCGGGGGCAGGAGTTTCGGTCATGCCGCCGAGCCTAACCGGAGAGATCAGTCCGGGCGCGCCGGACGCACGGCCACCGCCGGGGTCAGCGGTCGTCGGCGTCCCAGCGCCGGGGTTCGTTGTCCCAGCGCGGGGCCTCCCATGCCTCCACCGGGGTGTCGTGCTGGCGTACCGGGAGCACCGAGGGCCAGGCGTCGGCCGGTTCGGGCGGCGGGGTCATCGTCCAGCCGCCGCTCAGCGCGCCGTCCCGGGCCGGGCGGACCGGGCCGAGCGGACCCGGCGGTGCCGGGCGAGGACGGCCGAACGTCTCGACCAGCCGGGTGACGAGCAGGCCGACGCCGAGCACGGCGCCGCCGAGCGCCCACCGGCTGACCGTCCAGCCGTGCGGCACGGTCCAGGCCAGGAACACCACCACCAGGCAGACCGCGAACAGGGTGCCGAAGATGCCGCCGCGCCGCCCGTACGCGCTGGTGCCGGCGAGCATGACCGTGCCGACCGCGAGCACGGTCCAGTCCAGTCCGGTGCCGGACGCGACCTGGCCGTCTCCGTTCGCCGCGATCAGCACGCCCCCGAGCGTCGCCAGCACGGTGGATCCGACGAGCGCCAGCGCGGTCACCGTGGCGGCCGCCACGCCGCGCCGCCGGGCCGGATCGGCGACCGGTCGGAAGCGGCCGATCAGCCGGCGTACCGGTTTCATCGCGGCGAACAGGCCACCGAGGACGGCGACCGCGGCGAAGCCGACGAAGAAGTACAGCGCGCTGCCGCGCGGGTCGTAGTCGCCCTGCACCGTCACCGGCGCGGTCCGCCGTTCCAGGTAGACGATCACGCCGGCCGCCCCGGCCAGGCTCGCCGCCCATCCGGGCACGTGCAGCACCACCACGGCCAGGGCGAGCGCCAGCCCTGCCGCGGCCGCGATCGCCAGCGCCGGCAGCAGCGCCTCCCGCGTGCCCCGGTCGCCCTGCTCGGCGAAGTGCAGCGCGGCGGCCAGCGCGACCGGGCCGATCGCCAGGTTCACCGCGCCGGCCCGCAGGCTCAGGCCGGCGGCGAGGGTGAGCAGGCCGAGCGCCGCCACGTCGACGAGCAGCGTCTTCAGGGAGCCGCCGCGTAGCGCGTCCGAGTCCTCCCGCCAGAGCAGCCAGGCCATCGCGACCAGACCGGCGAGCAGCACGAACTCCCAGAGCACGTGCACCGCGATCCGGTCCCGGCCGGGTTCGCCGTGGGCCGGGTCGTCGAAGACGTGCTCCAGTACGGCAGCGGGCACCCCGGACGACGTCTCCGGCGGCGCTGTCCGGCCCGCATCGTCGTACGCCATTGGCTCGCGCCTCCCCCAGGTGGCCGCGTCCGGCCCACGGGCGGGCGGACCGGTGGCGGCCGTCGCTCTCCGGTCGCCAGGGACGGTACCGCCGGGCCGGGGTGGGGGGAACCCTCAGAGACGCCCGCGGGGCGTCTCCCGGTCACCCGGCTCGCGGTCCTCGTCGTCCTCCTGCTCCGGCACCCGGCAGGAGCGTTCCAGCCAGAGCGCGGCCGCGACCAGCGCCAGCGCGGCGATGAGGCCGCCGAGCGCGGCCGGCCGATCGTTCATGGCCGCGTTGGTCTGTTCCACGAACAGCCAGCCGGTCAGCCCGGCGTAGAAGCCGGCGAAGATGGCCCCGGCCAGCGCCGACGCCTTGGCCAGCACGACGAACCGGGCGACCAGCAGCGGGTTGACCGGCTCCCGGCCGGGCCGCCGCTCGATCCGGCCCCGGGTGTTCACCGCCGCGTAGCCCTCCAGCACGGCCAGCCCGGCCAGCGTGATCACCGGCAGCCAGGGCAGGTCAGAGCCGAGGTCGCCGTAGAAGCTACTGATCAGCAGCCAGGCCACCGCGGCGGCGGCCAGGCCGGCCACCACGAGCGTGGAGGCCCGGGTCGGCCCCATCCGGAAGCGGTCGGGCCCCTGCGGGGAGCGGTCGGTGCTCACCGCACCTCCTCAGCTCGCCACTGCCGGGCCACGATCCACCGGGTCATGTGTCCGACTCTAGCGCCAGATCGGGTCGCGGGCTCAGTTCCAGGGCGTCCCCGGCGAGCGGCTCGGCGTTGAGCAGATCGGTCAGCCAGCCGTGCCCGGGCAGCCGGCCGTGCGGCTCGATGTCGATCCACGGGCGCAGCACGAAGGCGCGCAGGTGGGCCCGGGGGTGCGGCAGGATCAGCTCGGGGTCGTCACGGAGCACCGGCTCGCCGGCGTCGTCCCAGACCGCGATCACGTCCACGTCCAGCGTGCGCGGCCCGTACCGTCGCTGCGGGTCGCGGTCGCGCCCGGCCGCCGCCTCCGCGGCCCGGGCGCGGACCAGCCAGTCCTCCGGCGCCGCCGCCGGGTCCGCGACCATCACCGCGGCGTTCAGGTACGCGGGCTGGTCGGCGTCCCCCCACGGTGGAGTCTCGTAGACGCCGGAGACCACGAGCACCCGGTCGCCGAGCGCGGCCACCGCGCCGCGCAGGTGGCCGAGGCGGTCGCCCAGGTTGCTGCCGATCGACAGCACGGCCCGGGTCATCGGGTACGCCTCATCGTGACGGCGACGTCCCGGAAGGCGTGCGGGATCGGGGCCTCCGGCTTGTGCACAGTCACCGTGGCGGCGGCCACCAGCGGCTCGGCCAGGCAGACCGCGAGCAGCCGGTCGGCGAGCGTCTCGATGAGGTTCACCGGCTCGCCGGTGATCACCGCTACGAGGCGTTCGGCGAGTTCGCCGTAGTGCACGGTGTCGGTCACCTCGTCCGAGCGCGCGGCCGGGCCCAGGTCCAGTTCGAGCACCGCGTCGACCACGAACTCCTGCCCCTGGGCGCGCTCGAAGTCGTAGACGCCGTGGCGGCCGTGCGCCCGCAGGCCGGTCAGCTCGATCCGGTCGCTCATCTGTCGCCTCCGCTCGTGCCGGTGGCCGCTTCCGCCGGCCGGGTACCGCCCATGGCCGCTGCGGTCCGCGGCGCTGTCGCTTGCCGTGGGCCGGTCGCGGTGGCGAGCCGGGGGCTGCCGGTGGCACGCCAGACGGCGAGCGCGTCGGCGGTGCCGCGCACGTCGTGCACGCGTACCCCCCAGGCGCCGGCCGCGACGGCGAGCACGCTCGTCGCGACGGTCGCGGCCTCCCGCCCGGCGGTGGGGCGGGGTTCGCCGGCCGGGTCGGCGAGCAGCCGGCCCAGGTAGGACTTGCGGCTGGCCCCGAACAGCACCGGGAAGCCCAGGTCGACCAGCTCGGGCAGGCGGGCGCTCAGCGCCCAGTTGTGCGCGGCGGTCTTCGCGAAGCCCAGGCCCGGGTCCACGATGATCCGGTCGGCGGCCACCCCGGCGGCGAGCGCGGCGTCGACGCGCCGGCTCAGCTCGTCCCGGACCTCGGCCACCACGTCGGTGTACGTGGCCAGCTCCCGCATCCCCCGCGAGTGCCCCCGCCAGTGCATGAGCACCCAGGGGCAGCCGGCGTCGCGGACCACCCGGGCCATGTCCGGGTCGGCGAGGCCGCCGGAGACGTCGTTGACCACGTACGCGCCGGCGGCGAGGACCGCCTCGGCGACCCGGGCGCGGCTGGTGTCGATGCTGACGAGGATGCCGGCGGCGCTCAGCTCGCGGACCACGGGCAGCACCCGGGCGGTCTCCGTCTCCGCGTCGACCCGCTCGGCGCCGGGCCGGGTGGACTCGCCACCCACGTCGATCAGGTCGGCACCGTCCCCGCGCAGTCGCACCCCGTGTGCGACTGCCGCGTCCAGATCGGCGTATCTGCCGCCGTCGGAGAAGGAGTCGGGCGTGACGTTGAGGACGCCCATCACCACCGGGGTCTCCGCCCGTACCAGATCGGTCACGGACCCGACAGTACCGTTCGCCGGCAGGGCTTCCGGCCACCGGGCGAGCGCCCGACGCGGCACCCCTGACGTGCGCATTGGAACAGGTGTACGATCGGTCATCCGGGCCGTCGGGGGTCGACTCTTCACGGCTTGTCGCAAAGGTGGCCGGGCCGTACGCTTTGGAATTGCCCAGCATCGAGATGGCGAAGCCTGGAGGGAGGGCCGAAGCGGGAAGAATCCCCCCAAAACTCACCACTCTGCGTGGTGGGTGACGGACTCAGCGTTGACGGCGCTGTCTCTGACGAGCACCATCCCGCCAGGCTTGCCTACTTGCACCAACGCGGCGCCGCCGGCCGCGACCTTGGGGAGGTTTCCAGTGATCGCCATCGAGCTCATGGCAACGGCGTCCAGTGCCGTGGACCACGCGCTCCACACCCTGGCGTCGACTCCACTCGCCGAGCCGGCACCGAAGGGCATCGACACCGACAACGTCGTCACCTTCTTCGCCAGCAAGATCGCGCCGATCCTGCTCGCGGTCCTCGGGGTGATCTTCATCGGCCGGGCCAGCCGGGGTGAGATCTCCAAGGTGCTGACCAGCTCGGCCATCGCCATCATCGGCCTGGCCTTCATCGCCGGAGCGGCAACACTCTTCTTCGTCGGCGACTACCTGATCAACCTGATCTTCGAGTAGGGCGCTGGGCGACGATGCGGCTGCGCACCGACGACGACATCTACCGGGCACGCCTCGTCTACCTGGGGCCGCCCGGGTACACCCTTCCCGTCCACCTGCCGTACGCCCAGTACGGCCTGTTCATGCTGCTCGTACCCCTCTACATGTTCATCCACTGGTTGTTCACGCTCCAGGTCGAGCTGTTCCCCGCCTGGGAGATCTCGCTGGCGATCGTGACGACCTCGTTCATCTTCCGGTACGTCGACCCGGACCGGCCCGCGCGCATGGTCATCCGGACCGCGCTGACCGACTGGCGACGCACCCGGGAACCGGCCACCGAGCAGCGGGATCCGCGGCTCGTCGCGAGCCGGATCAGGATCCGGGAGGAACTGGCATGACCGGGCGTACGACAACCGTGCAGACGAACGACGCGGGTGAGGCGGTCGCATGAGTCGCTCTTCCACGCCGGGTTCCCCGGCCGGGCCCAACGGTAACCGTGCGCGATCGTTCGACTACCCACCGGACGAGGATCTGGACGAGGTCGTCCTCGACAGCGCGCTCGTCACCAGCCCCGGGCACAGCCGCGTCGGCGTGTTCCAGCCGCCGCGACCGATGACCCCGCGCGAGCCGGTACGCCCCGACGGCGACATCGACTCGCCCTTCCTCGACCTGTTCGGCGGTGCGCAGCCCCGCCGGCGGCCCGCCGCGTCCACGCCGCCCGCACCGGTCGAGCCGGTGGTGGCGCCACCCCGCCGCGGCGTCGGCCGCGAGCCCCTGCCGATCCCGCACCAGCCCGCCGTGCCGGTCGAGCCGGCGCCCCGGGCCGAGCCGGAACCGCCGGTCCGCGAGCAGACCCCTGGGGTACGCGCGGTCGGGCGACCCCGGCCCGAGCCCGTGCACGCCGCGCCGCTGCCGGTCGAGCCGCCCCTGCCCGACCCGCCGGCCGCGCTCGCCCCGCCGCCGCCGTCGCGTAGCCGGGTTCCGCAGCAGGCCGGTGACCGGCTGCCCGCTCTCCGCCCCCCGGCCGAGCCCGAGCCGGCGCTCCCGCCGCCCCCGCAGATCCCCGCCCCCGCGCCCGCCGAATACCGGGAGCCGGATCTCGCTGCGGCGGACCCGCTCGCGGCCGGCGCGGCGCCGTCGCGGGAGGTCGGCCGTCCGGCGCACCGCGAGGTGACGCCGCCCCGGCAGCGCACGCCGGAACGCCGCAACCGGCCGACCAAGCCGGTCCGGGTCCGCGCCCCGAAGATCAAGTTCGGCGACCGGGATCCCTCGGTCGAGCTGGCCATCACCGAGATCGCCGGGCACCTCACCTTCACCCCCAACACCGTCACCGCCTGGTACTGGCTGCCCGAGGTGCGGTGGGCGTTCCGGCCGGACGCCGAACGCGAGGCCCTGCTCTCGGCGATCTCCGAGCAGTACGCCGGACTCGCCGGGTTCCGGCTGCACCTGCGCCGCACCACCCGGCCCTTCCCGGCCGACGAGTGGGCCCGCACCATCGACGCGCACACCGCCGCGCCGCTGCCCGACGTACCGGGCACCACCGGCTGGGCCGACCACCTGGTCGCCGCCCAGCGGCACCTGATGGCGGTCAACCACGCCGAGGGCCAGACCTACCTCGGTGTCACGTTCGCCCGCCGGTCGCTCGGCGACTCGCTCACCGAACGACTCCTGCGCACGTTCGGCCGGGGCACCGCCGACGGCGAGCGGCGCCGGCTGAGCCGTACCGTCGAGCAGTTCGACGAGGTCCTCGGCGCGTTCGGCATGCGCGGGCGCCGGGTCACCGCACCCGAGCTGGAATGGCTGCTCTACCGCTCGGTGGCGCTGTGCATGGCCCCGCCCGGCGTCCTGTCCCCGATCACCAGCGGCCGGTGGGAACGCGGCGACCTGCTGGCCCTCACCGAGCAGGTCGAGCGCTACCGCACCCCGTACGGCTCGACGGTGAAGCTGGTCAACCGGATGACCGGCGAGGAACGCCATGTCGCCGTGCTCGCGGTCGGCCGGATGGAGCCGCTGGAGATCCCCGAGCGGCACGAGCCCTGGCTGCACTTCCACGAGCGCCTGCCGTGGCCGATGGAGCTGTCCACCCGCGTCGACATCCTCGGCCCCAACGACTCCTTCCGGAACCTCGAACACCGGCTCCGGATGATCCGCTCCCAGCAGCTCGACTACGCCGAGCACGGCATCGACGCCCCGCCCGAGCTGGAACGGCTGGCCAAGCGCGCGCTGGTGATCGGCGACGAGATGACCACCGGTCTGCCCGTCGACTCGGCCCGGGCACACGGCTGGCACCGGATCGCGGTCGGCGGGCGTACCCGGGAGGAGTGCCTGGAACGGGCCCGGCGGCTCATCCAGCTCTACTCCCGCGAGCTGCGGATCTCGCTCCAGCACCCGAAGAACCAGGACTGGCTGGCCCGCGAGTTCATCCCCGGCGAGCCGATCGCCAACACCGGCTACGTCCGGCGGATGCCGGTCAACCTGCTCGCCGCCGCGCTGCCCCAGGCCGCGTCCACAGTCGGCGACCGGCGCGGCGACCTGATCGGGCGGACCGCCGGCACCTGCCGCCGGCCGGTCTTCCTCGACCTGCACTTCCCGATGGAGGTACGCGAGCGCTCCGGCCTCGCCGTCTTCGTCGCCGAACCCGGCGGTGGCAAGTCGACGCTGCTCGGCGCGCTCGGCTACCTGGCCGCGCGCCGCGGCGTGCAGGTGACGCTGCTCGACCCGTCCGGCCCGCTGGCCCGCCTCTGCGCCATGCCCGAGCTGGCTCCGTACTCCCGGGTGCTCAACCTGACCGGCTCGGAACAGGGCACGCTCGCGCCGTACGCGCTGATCCCGACGCCGTTGCGCAGCGAGTTCGGCGCCGGTCCGGCGGGCGACCGCGAGTTCGAGATCGCCGTGTCGAACGCCCGCGCCGAGCGCCGGATGCTGGTGCAGGACATCTGCATGATGCTGGTGCCGCCGCAGGTGGCCCGGGAGGCGTCCACCGCCACGCTGTTCCGGCACGCCGTACGCCAGGTGCCGGCCGAGGAGACCTCCACGCTCGACGACGTGGTGACCTGCCTCCAGGGGCTCGACGACGACGCCGGCCGCGAACTGGCGCACCTGCTGCTCGACACCGCCGAGATGCCGCTGGCCATGCTCTTCTTCGGCCGGCCGCCGGAGGGGCTGCTCGGCGCCGACGCCGCGCTCACCGTCATCACCATGGCCGGTCTGCGGCTCCCCGACCTCAAGATCGAGCGGGAGTACTGGTCGGCCGAGGAGGCGCTCGCGCTGCCGATGCTGCACACCGCGCACCGGCTCGCCGTACGCCGCTGCTACGGCGGGTCGATGTCCTCCCGGAAGCTGGTCGGCCTCGACGAGGCACACTTCATGGAGGGCTGGCGGTCCGGGCGCTCGTTCCTGGTGCGGCTCGCCCGCGACTCCCGTAAGTGGAACCTGGCAGCGCTCGTCGCGTCGCAGAACCCGAAGGACATCCTCGGCCTCGACGTGCAGAACCTCGTCTCCACCGTCTTCGTCGGCCGGATCGCCGAGGACAGCGAGATCGCCTCCGAGGCGCTGCGCCTGCTGCGGGTGCCTGTCGACGACGGTTACGAGGCCACACTCGCCTCGCTCTCCCAGGCGGACAGCGGATCGGCCAACCGGCTCGGCTTCCGCGAGTTCGTCATGCGCGACGTCGACGGGCGCGTGCAGAAGGTCCGGGTCGACGTGTCGTACGTCGACGGGCTGCTGGAGCACCTGGACACCACCCCCGCCGCGGTCGCCCAGGCCGCCGGGATACTGCCGACCGTCCTGGCTGATCTGGAGGCGTGACATGGCGAGGGCCCGGGCACGGATCGCGGCGCTCCTCCTCGCGCTCGGCGTACTCGCCGGGGCCACGATCTCCTGGCCGGTGATCGGGGCGGCCACACCCGCGTACGCCGCCGCGCCGGTCACCCAGGCGCGGGCCGAGCTGTGCACCACCAAGGAGTGGCAGGCCGATTTCCGGTCCTGCGTCGGCAGGCTCAAGGCGGTCAGCGAGGACCAGGTCGAGTGCCGCAACGCGCCGGTGCCCGCCGCGCCGGACTCGGGCCTGGCCGGCTGGTTCGCGTCCCGGCCCGACTCGGCGAAGGAGCCCGGCCCGAAGGGCCTCTACAGCGACTACGGGTACGCCGGGTACAGCTACAACACGTACGACATCGACGGCGGCTGCGCTTCCTCCGTGCTGCATCCGGACTACCGCTTCACGACGATGGTCGCCAACGGCGAGTTCATGTTCGCCAACGCGGTGATCGGTGCCTCGAACGCGCTGCGCGAGCGCGCCTGGGATCCGCGGACGATGTGGAGCTGGGCCGACCCGCTGGTGGAGCAGGCCACCAAGGCCGTCTACCAGAAGGTGTTCAGCGTCTTCGGCATCATCACCGTCTGCGTGGTCGGCCTCTACCTGCTCTGGCGGTCCCGCCAGTCGGACATGAGCAACGCGATGACCACCGCGGGCTGGGCGCTGCTGGTGATGGTGGCGGTGACCGCGCTGGCCGCATGGCCGGTCAAGTCCGCGAACATCGCCGACAACACGCTGATCAGCACTCTGGGCGTGGTGCACGACGCGGTCGGCCCGTCTACCAAGGACACCCCGCCAGGCCAGTGTGACGACCCGAATCCGCAGGCGTGCAAGGATCACCGTCCCCCCGCCGTGCGCGCGAGCGACACGGCGACCGAGACGATGCTCTACCGGAACTGGCTGCGCGGTGTGCTCGGTTCGGCGGACAGCGAGACCGCGAAGAAGTACGGCCAAGCGCTCTACGACGCGAAGTCGCTCACCTGGGACGAGGCCGCGTCGATCCGGTCCAACCCGGCCACCCGCGACGTGGTCATCAAGGCCAAGCAGCAGCAGTGGGCCAAGGTCGCCGAGCAGATCAAGACCGAGGACCCGGAGGCGTACGAGTACCTCCAGGGCACCCGGGACATGGACCGGATCGGCGCCGGTTTCATCGCGGTGCTGGCCTCGGTGTTGTTCGCCATGTTCGACCTCACCGCGTCGCTGCTGGTGCTGCTCGGCTTCCTGATCTTCCGCTGGGCGGTGATCGCCGCACCGATCCTCGGCACTGTCGGCCTGATGCGCCCGGCCAGCGCCGGCCTTCGGCGGCTGGCGAACGCGGTGGTCGCCGCCGTCTTCAACATCGCCATCTTCGGCACCGGCGCGGCCATCTACCTCTTCGCCGTCGACCTGATCATGAACACCGCCACGCTGCCCGGCTGGCTCCAGGTGGTCCTGGTCTGGCTCTGCGGTGTGGTCGGCTGGTTGCTGCTGCGGCCGTACCGCCGGATCACCCAGCTCGGCGGCAAGGACAGCAGCGAGGCAGTCAGCTCGGCCGGCTCCTGGCACCGCCGGTTCTTCCGGGACATGCGGATCGCCGCACGGCTGGACGTGGCCGAGCCCGGCGGCACCAACGAACCGGCGATCGGCAAGCGCCGCACCGTCACGGCCGACCAGCGCAGCCTCCGGCCGGAGGCCCGGCACGAGGATCCGGCGCACAGCGCCACACCCGCCGAGCGGGAACGGCCGGACGGGCGGGAAAGGCCGGAGGAGGCGCCCGCGAGCGGACGGCCGGGTGAGCGTCCCGGTGGCACTCCCCGCCCCCGGCGCGCACCGTCGACCTGGACCGAGCCGGACGTGCCGGAGGAGGCGCCCTCCTACGCTGTCTACCGGCCGGACTCGGCGGGCCGCGGCACCGCACCGGCCCGGCCGGCGCCGCGCATCCGCTCCGAGGCCCGGTGAGTCCGGTGCGACGCGCGCTGGAATTCCTCTTCACCCGGGTCCTCCGGTCCCGGATCGGGGTCGCTCTCATGATCGCCGTGCTGGTCTTCGGGGTGATCGGCGCGGCCCGCCTCGTCGCCGGACCCGGCGATCCGGGCCTCGGCCTGACCAGCCGCCCCACCCAGCCGATCAGCACCGCGGACCCGGAGGCCGGTGACGACGGCGTGCTCGCCAGTCCGCCGACTGCGGTCGCCCCGAAGACCCGGCCGGGCGAGGACACGCCGGAGCAGGTCGCCGGTCGGTTCACCACCGCGTGGCTGAGCGGCCCGGGCAGCAGCGGCGACGCGTGGCAGGCCCGCCTGCGGCCGCTCTCCACCCCGGCGCTGGCCGAGAAGATGACTGATGCCGACCCGGAGACAGTGCCCGCACGGAAGACCACTGGTGCCCCGACGCTCCGGCCCCGCACCGAGTCCTTCGTGGAGGCGGTGGTTCCGCTGGACAACGGCACGCTCCGGCTCGAACTCGTCGCACCGGACGGACCCTGGCTGGTGGACGCGATCGACTGGGAGCGGTCGTGACCGCCGGCCCGGCCGTCGCCGGACAGGTCCGCCGGAAGCTGCGCCTGGGCGTGGTCGCCACCGTCGTCACGAGCGTGCTCGCCCTGCTCTGCTGTGTCGGCGGGGCCGGCGCCTTCCTCCTCACCGAACTCGGCGGCGACGAGGACGACCCGAAGCTCGCGGCCCTGAACTGCGACCCCACCTACCAGGTGAACCTGACCGGCGACATGCCGCGCTTCGCCGAGTACGGCGAGCGTCAGCTGCGCAACGCCGCGGTCATCATCAAGGTCGGCCAGGACATGAAGCTCCCCGCTCGCGGCTGGGTGATCGCGCTGGCCACCGCGATGCAGGAATCAGCGCTGCGCAACCTCGCCAACAGCACGGTGCCGGCGTCGCTCGCGCTGCCGCACGAGGGGGTCGGCGCCGACCACGACTCGCTGGGCCTGTTCCAGCAGCGGCCCGGGTGGGGCAGCGTCGAGCAGCGGATGACGCCCTCGTACGCGGCCCGCAAGTTCTACCAGAAGATGGAGAAGGTGCCGGACTGGCAGCAGCGCCCGCTCACTGTGGTCGCCCAGAAAGTCCAGGTCAGCGCCTACCCCGACGCCTACGCCAAGCACGAGGAACTGGCCGGAGCCATCGTCGACGCGCTGGCCGGCGGCGCCGCCCGGACCGTGGAGATCGCCGGCAAGGCGGTGTGCGACGCCGCGGCCGGAGACCGGATCGCCGCCTCCGGCTGGACCGCGCCGCTGCCCGGCGGTGTGGTCTCCGGTTTCCGCACCACGGCCCGCCCCAGCCACCACGGCGTGGACCTGGCCGCCTCGAAGGGCACGCCGATCCACGCCGCCTCGGCGGGCCGGGTGCTGGTGGCCCGCTGCGACCCCGACCGCTCCGGGCGGCGGGACTGCGACCGGGACGGCTGGCCGAACAAGGGCGGCTGCGGATGGTTCGTGGACATCCTGCACGCCGGCGGATTCATCACCCGCTACTGCCACATGGTCGAACGACCTCGCGTGGTGCCGGGTCAGGCGGTCGAGGCGGGCGAGGTCATCGGGATCTCCGGCAGCAGCGGCAACTCGTCCGGCCCGCACCTCCACTTCGAGGTGCACAAGAACGGCGACCGGTCCAGCAACGGAGCGGAGAACCCGGTGCCCTTCATGCGCAAGCGGGGCGCGCCCCTCGGCGAGACCGGGTGAGGCCGGGCGGATGAGCAACCCCCTGCCCGACCCGTTCGCCGACCGGCCCGACTGGGCGCCGCTGCCGCCCCGGCCGGTGGAGACCGTGCCCGCCACCGGCGGCACCGAGCTGCGCGGCCGCCGCGTGCTCGTCGGCCTGCCCGGCCTCGGCTGGCGTGGCGACCTGCGGGCCGACGAGCGGGTGGTGCAGGGCAGCCGCACCTACGTACCGGTGATCCCGGAACACGAGTGGTACCGGGCCGAGGCCGAGCAGGTGGAGGTGTTCGCGCCGCTGGTACCTGTGGAACGGGTCTGGGTGGAGACCATCGGCGAGCGGCGGCCGGCTGCCGGGGCGAGCGCCCCGGGTCTCCGGCTGGTCTCGCTGGACGTGCCGGAACGCCGGCCACCCACGCCGGTGTTCGAGGCCGACGCGGTGACCGGGCGGCGCGTGGTGCACGTGGACAACGGCGTGGAACGACGCGACCTGCGTGCCGTCACCGAGACCTACTCCGGCGCGGACGGCGACATCTGCGTGCGGGTGGCCCCGGAACTGGAGTGGTACCGATGGGCCTGGCGCGGCCAGGCGCCGACCACGTTGGAGGTGCCGGTGCACCTGCTCTGGCTTGAGTAGGCCTCAGCCGACCTTACTCGCACCGCAGACGCGCCAGCCGTCCTTGTTGTCCGTCAAGTCGAATCGCCACATTTCCCGACGACTACTTACCGATTGGCCATCTCTTGAGCTGGAGATGGCAAGTGTCGTGGTAACCGATTCGCCCGATCCATTGTCGGCTTGAAGCAATGGGCCCCAGCTCACTTTGATCGAGACGCCGAAGTTGGCCTCGCGCTGCTCAAGCTCGGTCCTGAGATCACGCATGCCACCGATCCCGTCACTGTCATTACAAGTGAATTCCTGGGCCTTCGTGTCGTTCCGGTCGATAAGGTAGGCCCGGATGTAGTTGGCCACCACGACGTCGGGGGCGCTTCGGTCCGGGGCGGTCGCGCGGTCGTACAGCACGAACCCGACCACACCGCCCACGGTGCACAGCACCGCCAGCACCCCCGCGACGACAGCGAGCACTGTGCGCACCGGACGCTTGGGGCGTACCGGGGCGGGAGCGGGCGCGAGGGGCGCCAACTGCTCCGGCGGGGTCCGCTGCGCCGGTACTCGGGACACCTGGGAACCGGCGGGGGGCTGCACTGATTCCACCTCCTGAGGCTATCGGCTGCGCGGCGCGTACCCAATGCCTGGAACCGGCGGATCGTGGCGAACCGCCGGGCGGACGCCGACCGGCGGCGGGGTGAGGCTGCTCACCGCCGACCAGCTCACCGCGCCGACCGACATCCCGGTGGACGGCCGCCGCCTGGGTTACCGTCACACCTCGGGGAGGACATGTCGGCCTCGGAAAGAGAGGTGGACGCGGTGGCGACTCCGAAGGCGCGCGCCGGCCGGGCCGCCGCGCTGCACCGCCGGGCCGAGGCCGCCGCGACGGCGGCGGCGGGCATCCTCGACGAGATCCGGCCCGCGCCGGCCGACCACCACCGGCAGTACGAGCTGGCCGAGCGCCTGCGGGCGGCTGCAGAAGTAGCTGCGCCGGGTTGGGCCGGCGGGCCGCTGGAGTCGCTGAGCGCGACGACGCCTCCCGGTGACGGCCTGCCGCCGCTGGTCCGGGTGGGCACCGCGGCGCCGCTCGACGACGCCCGCTTCCCCGCGCTGGTGCCGTTGCTCGGCAGCGGCCATGTGAGCCTCGACGCCGACGCCTCCGACGCCCGGGTGGCCGGGCTGCTCCGCGCGCTGCTGCTGCGCGTGTTCGCCGCGACCCCGGCGGGCGCGCTGCTGGCCCGCGCGGTCGACGACGGTTCCGGTGCGACGTTCGCCGGGTACGCGCCGCTCGCCGACGCCGGCCTGCTGCCACCGCCCGCCACCGACCTCGCCGGGATGCGTGCGGTGCTGGCCGAGGCGGAGCAGTGGGTGGCGGCCGGAACGGCCCGGCAGCGCGGGCACGACCGGACGCTGCTGCTCGTGGTGGCCGCGCTGCCCGACGGTACGACTACCGCCGACCTGGACCGGCTCGCCGGACTGGCCGAGGGCGGGCCGCGCGCCGGGCTGCATCTGGTGCTCGCCGGCTGGCCGGACGGCAGTCCGCTGCCGCGCGCCACCCCGGTCACGGTCCGCACCGCGTACGCGCTGGTCGGCGACCCGCCCGGCGCCGGCTTCAGCAGTCCCGGCGCCGAGCCGCCGGTCGGCTTGAACTCGCCCGTGTTCCTCGACGAGGATCCGCCCGCCGATCTGGTCGCGGACGTGTGCGCGCGGTTGGCCCGGCAGATCGAGGACGGCTCCCGCCTCTCGCTGCGTGACCTGCTGCCAGCCGACGGCTTCTGGACGGCCGGCTCGGCCGACGGACTGAGCACCACTGTGGGTGACGCCGCCGGGCGCCCGGTCAGCCTGGGCTTCACCGAGCTGACGCCGCACTGGCTGGTGAGCGGCCGAGGTCAGGCGGGCCGGTCGGCGTTCCTGACCGACGCACTGTTCGGCCTCGCCGCCCGGTACGGCCCGGACGAGCTGGCGCTCTACCTCGCCGACCTGGCCGACGGCGAGTCGTTCGTGGAGTTCCTCCAGACCGAGCGGGACCGTTCCTGGGTGCCGCAGGTGCGCGCCACCGGGATGGCGGCCGACCGGGAGTACGTGGCCGACCTGTTCGGCGAGCTGGAGGCGGAGCTGCGCCGCCGCGAGGAGGCGTCCCGGCGGGCCGGTGGGCAGCGCTACGCCGAGCTGCGCCAGCACCAGCCGCTCCCACGCATCGTCTGCGTGGTCGACAACTTCCCGCTGGCGCTGCGCGAGCGGGACCGGCTCGCCGCCGACCTGCTGGCCCGGCTGGACGCGCTCGCCCGCGCCGGCCGGTCGTACGGGATACACCTGGTGCTGGCCGGCGAGGGTGACCTGGGTATCGGCGGTCCGCGTGACCCGCTGCTCGGCCAGTTCCCGGTGCGGGTGGCGCTGCCCGGCGGCTCGGCGGTGCTGGAACCGGCGAATGACTCGGCGGCCGGTCTGCCGGTGGGCAGCGCGGTGGTGAACACGGCGGGTGGCCTGGGCGGTCCGCGCGGCGCGACCCGGGGGCACGAGCGGATGATCCGTTTCCCGGATCCGTACGAGGATCCCGCGGTCCTGACCGACCTGCGGCGACGGCTCTGGGAGGCGCGGGGCGAGTCGGCGACGCCGCCTGTGGTCTTCGCCGGGTACGCCCGCCCGCTGCTCGCCAACGATCCGCGGCACCGGGCCGCGCTCGCCGGCCGGGCCCACGCGCCCGCCGCGTTGCTGGGCCGGGCGGTGGACGTGCGGCGGTCCACTGTGACGGTGCCGCTGGGGCCGGGCGCGGGGCGGAACCTGGCTGTCCTGGGGCGGGACGAGGAGGCCGAGCGGCTGCTGGTCACGGCGGTACGCAGCGCGGCGGCAGCGCATCCGGGCGCGGCCCGGTTCGTGCTGGCGCCGCTGGCGAACGGCTCGGCCGAGCCTGCCGGGGTGCTCGCCGCCGAGCTGGCCGGACGCCACCGGGTGGAGACCGTCGACGCGGCCGGGTTGCGGACCGCCATGGAGTCGGATGAGCCGGGCTACCTGGTGGTGTTCGGGCTGGACGTGCCGGACGCCACCGAGCTGCCGCCCGACCTGCTGCGGACGCTGCTGCTGGAAGGTCCGCCCGCCGGCCGGCACCTGCTCGGCTGGTGGCGGACACCGGCTCCGCTGGCCGGACTGCTCGGCCCGGAGGGCGAGGTGGACAAGCTCACCGCCGTGGCGGTCACCGACGTTCCGGGCGGCCGGCTGGAGCAGCTCTTCGACCGCCCGGTCTGGTGGCGGCCCCGGCCGGGACGCGCGGTGCTCTGGGACGGCCCGGACGAGCAGGGCACGGTCTTCGTGCCGTTCGGCACGGCCGAAGTGGCGACCGCGCGGGTCGAGCCGGACCCGCGGGCGACTGACCGCGCCGGGGAGGGGGCGGCATGAGCGAGACCGGCACGGCCGTACCGGGGCCCCGCTCGGGTGGCCCGACCACCGTGGCGGACCCCGCCGAGTCGGCCTGGGCGGAGTACGTCGCTGCCGCGCGGGCGCTCGACGGCGTACGCCGGGCGGCGGCCACCGCTGCCGGGGAGCAGGCACGGTCGGTGGCCGCGGCCCGCGAGGAGCTGACAGCGGTACGCGAACGACTGGCGCCGCAGCAGTCCCGGCTGCGTGATCTGGGCGTACCGGCGATGTCGCTGGTCCCGACGCCGCCGGAGGTGACCGAGGCGGCCCGGTCGATGGCGGGTGGGCCGTCGGCGGTGCTGGCGGTGCTGCGCGCGGCCGGGGACTGGGCGGACGCGGCGGACGACACGCTGAGCGCGCGTGGCCTGCCGCGGCTGGCCCGGTGGCCGGCCCGGCCGCGCAACCTGCTGGTGTACGGGCCGCTGGCGCTCGTGGTGCCGCTGCTCCAGTTGCTGCTGTACGCGGTCGCCGGTCCGGGGCCGGTGACGGTGCTGGCGCTGCTCGTGGGGCTGCCGCTGCCGGCTGTCGCGTTCATGCTGGGCTGGCTCGCGGTGGGGCGTGTCTTCCGCCCGCGGCCCACCGACCGGGTGGACCGGACACCCCGCTTCGGCGCCCTGGTCTGTCTGGTCCCGGCGGTGCTCACCGCCGCCGGCCTGCTGCTCGCCATGCTGCCCGACTGACGACGGCCGCGCCCTCCCGGGCGGGAGTACGCGGCCGTCGATGTCGGTCGGGAGTCAGCGGGCCATGATCAGCGCCATCGCCTCGGCCCGCGACTTCGCGTCGTTCTGGAGGCCGCCGCGCACGGCGGACGTGATGGTCTTCGCGCCGGACTTCTGGATGCCGCGCATCGCCATGCACATGTGCTCGCACTCCAGCACCACGATCACGCCGCGCGGGGCGAGGCTGGACATCAGCAGGTCGGCGATCTGCGAGGTCAGCCGCTCCTGCACCTGCGGCCGGCGGGCGAACACCTCGACCAGCCGGGCCAGCTTGGACAGGCCGGTGATCCGGCCGTCCGGGCCGGGGATGTAGCCGATGTGCGCGCTGCCCCGGAACGGCAGCAGGTGGTGCTCGCAGAGGCTCATCACGTCGATGTCCCGGACGAGCACCAGCTCCTCGTGGTTGGCCTCGAACGTGGTGCGGAGCACCTGCGCGGGGTCGACCCGCAGGCCGGCGAAGAGTTCGGCGTACGCGCGGGCGACCCGGGCGGGCGTCTGCTGGAGGCCGTCACGGTCCGGGTCCTCGCCGACAGCGATGAGGATCTCGCGGACCGCCTTCTCGATCCGGGCGAGGTCGACGCTGTCCTCCACCGGGCCACCGGTGAGCTTGCCGCTGATCAGGCGCGCGGCCACGTAGTCGAGCGCGTCGTCCCCGTCGGGCTCGGTCGCGGAGACGGCCGACTCCCTGTGGTGGGAGCCGGCCGTCGTCGGATCGCTGTTCAGTGCGTACCGTCCGAGTTGTTGCTGGAACCACCGATCGAGGCGGCGGCGTCGGCGCGGGACTGCGCCGCCAGCGCCTCCTTCTCGGCCGGCGTGAGCACCGGCGGCTCGGTGGAGGGCAGACGCTTGCCGAAGCCGTGGTACGGCGCCATCGGCGGGCGCTTGACCACCCGCGCGCAGATCCGGGCCATGTCGGCGGTGGAGAGCGTCTCCTTCTCCATCAGCTCCAGGACCATGTTGTCCAGGACGTCCCGGTATTCCACCAGGATCTCCCAGGCCTCGTCGTGGGCCAGCTCGATCAGCGCGCGCATCTCGCCGTCGATCTCGGCGGCCACCGCGTCGGAGTAGTCCCGCTCGTGGCCCATGTTGCGGCCGAGGAACGGCTCGTCGCCGCTGGTGCCGTACTTGATCGCACCGAGCTTGGAGCTCATGCCGTACTGCGTGATCATCGCGCGGGCCAGCTGCGTGGCCTTCTCGATGTCGTTGCCGGCGCCGGTGGTCGGCTCGTGGAAGACCAGTTCCTCGGCCGCCCGGCCACCCAGCGCGTACGCCAGGGTGTCGATCATCTCGGCCCGGGTCTGGGTGTACTTGTCCTCCGTCGGGAGGACGAGCGTGTGACCCAGCGAGCGACCCCGGGACAGGATGGTCACCTTGTGCACCGGCGCGGCGTGCGGCAGCGCCCAGGCGACCAGCGCGTGCCCACCCTCGTGGTACGCGGTGATCTTCTTCTCCTGGTCGCTCATCACCCGGGTCCGGCGCTGCGGGCCGGCGATCACCCGGTCGATCGACTCCTCCAGGGAGTCGTTGGTGATCGCCCGCTGCTCCTTACGAGCGGTGAGCAGCGCGGCCTCGTTGATCACGTTGGCCAGGTCGGCGCCGCTGAAGCCCGGGGTACGCCGGGCGACCGCGTCGAGGTCGACGTCGGGCGTGAACGGCTTGCCCTTGGCGTGCACCCGCAGGATGGCCTTGCGGCCCTCCATGTCGGGGGCGTCGACCGGGATCTGCCTGTCGAACCGGCCCGGGCGCAGCAGCGCCGGGTCGAGGATGTCCGGACGGTTGGTGGCGGCGATCAGGATGACGCCGCCCTTGGTGTCGAAGCCGTCCATCTCGACAAGCAGCTGGTTGAGCGTCTGCTCCCGCTCGTCGTGACCGCCGCCCATGCCGGCGCCACGGTGGCGGCCGACCGCGTCGATCTCGTCGACGAAGACGATCGCCGGGGCGTTCGACTTGGCCTGCTCGAACAGGTCGCGGACGCGGCTGGCGCCGACACCGACGAACATCTCGACGAAGTCGGAGCCGGAGATGGAGTAGAAGGGCACCCCGGCCTCGCCGGCGACCGCGCGGGCCAGCAGCGTCTTACCGGTACCGGGCGGGCCGAACAGCAGCACGCCCTTCGGGATCTTGGCGCCCAGGGCCTGGTATTTCGCCGGGTTCTGCAGGAAGTCCTTGATCTCGTGCAGTTCCTCGACGGCCTCGTCCGCACCCGCGACATCAGCGAAGGTGGTCTTCGGCGTGTCCTTGGTGATCATCTTCGCCTTGGACTTGCCGAAGTTGAGCACCCGGGAGCCGCCGCCCTGCATCTGCGACATGAAGAACAGCAGCAGGAGCACGAGCAACGCGATGGGAAGCAGGTTGACCAGCAGGCTGACCCAGATGCTGTCCGACGACACCTTGGTGTCGACCGGGCCGGTGATGCGGTCCGCCGCCTCGGCCTCGCGTACCTGGTTCCAGACCTGGCCGCCGACCTCGTACGGGAACTGCGCCTCGATCTTGTCAGTGGTGGTGTCGCCGTCGAACTTGGCCTTGTCCTTCAGGTCGAGCTGGAGCGTCTGCTCCTTGTCCTGGAAGACGACCTTCTCGATGCCACCCTTGTTGAGCTGGTCGAGCGCGACGGACGTGTCCACCCGGTGGTAGCTGGGACCAGCGGTGAACAGTTGACTGAGCACAACGGCGCCGAGGATGACCAGGATGATCCAGACCACCGGTCGGCGGAAGAAACGCGTACGTTCCATGCTGTAGTCGGGTGCCGAGGCGCCCGCATCCTCCTGATCGACGTCCTGACCGTCTGAATGGTGTCGCCGCCTTGAGCGGCGGCCGGGGCCGCCGTGCGGGCCGGCCCGACCCCCGGGGCACGCAAACTGCCGCACCACGGTCATTCGACGGTACACCGTACGCGCGACGAGTGAGCTTGCGAGCCCGGCACTTACGCGTAGGGCGAACCCGGGTTTGAGCCGGCGTGGCGGGGAGCTCCCACCCGGCCCGCCCACACCGCACGGTCACGCGGTTCGAGGGGCCGGGCGTGGAGGGTGCCTCCACGTCACCGGTCCCTACCGTAGACCGGAAGACTGAGAGCCCGCTGAATGTCAGCTGACGAAGGGCTCGGCAAAGCCTCAGGCCCGCGCGTACACCTCGGGCTTGAGCACCCCGACGTAGGGCACCTCGCGGTACCGCTCGCCGAAGTCGAGCCCGTAGCCCACGACGAACTCGGTGGGGATGTCGAACCCGACGTACTTGACCGGGACCTGCACCTTGACCGCGTCCGGCTTGCGGAACAGCGCGACCACCTCGACGCTCGCCGCGGAGCGCGACTCCAGGTAGCGCAGCAGCCAGGACAGCGTCAGGCCGGAGTCGACGATGTCCTCGACGACCACCACGTGGCGGCCGGCGATGTCCCGGTCCAGGTCCTTGAGGATGCGGACCACGCCGGACGAGGTGGTGCCCTGGCCGTAGGACGAGACGGCCATGAACTCCAGCTCGGCGGGCGGGCCCTGGCGGCCCAGCGCACGGGCGAAGTCGGCCATGAACATGACCGCTCCCTTGAGCACACACACGAGCAGCAGGCCGTCCTCGACGTGGGCGTAGTCCGCCGAGACCTGCTTGGCCAGCTCCGCGGTCTTGTCGCGGATCTGCGCCTCCGAGATGATCACGTGGTCGATGTCGGCGTCGTACCAGGAGCCGTCAGCCATGCTCCTAGCCTGCCGTACGCCCCCGCGCCGCCGTCGGCGGGGCCGCCCCTTTTGGCGCGGTCCCGCCGGGGATTATCGGCGCGAACTGAATAAATCACCTCAGCAGGTACGGGAGCGCCAGCGCTGCCCGTCGTCGCTCGGCTTCCAGTCGGCCGAGTCGCGGGTGTCGGCGGTGAACCCGAAGGCGCTGGCGCCGACGAGAAGGAGCAGGAAGAGCAGGAGCAGCAGAACGGTCATGGCGGCGCTCGCTTTCGCATGGTTGAGACTGTTTTCGCCGCCGGTGCGCACCGGACACCATTGATTCTGCGGGCCGCCGACCGATCCGGACAGTGGCAGGAATGTCATCGGGAATCGATTTCCTGCCACCTGTCGGGTTACCCTCGTCACATGCTCCGCTCGGTCGCCGTCATCGCCATGGACCACGTCGCCGCGTTCGAACTCGGCGTGCTCGCCGAGGTCTTCGGCACCGACCGCACCGCCGACGGCTTCCCCGGATACCGGTTCGACGTCTGCACCGCCGACGGCGGCGCGGTCCGCAGCCGCTCCGGGTTCCTGCTCACCCCCACCGCCGGCCTGGGCCCGGTCGAGGACGCCGACCTGGTGGCGGTCCCCGCGCACGCCGACGGCACCCCGGTCCCCGAGCCGGTGCTCGCCGCGCTGCGCCGCGCCGCCGACCGGGGCGCCTGGCTGCTCAGCGTCTGCGCCGGCGCGTTCGTCCTCGGCGAGGCGGGCGTACTAGACGGGCGCGACTGCACCACCCACTGGCGGTACACCGACGAACTCCAGCAGCGCTTCCCGGCCGCCCGGGTCCAGTGCGACTCGCTCTACGTGCAGGACGACCGGCTGCTCACCAGCGCAGGCACCGCCGCCGGCATCGACGCCTGCCTGCATCTGGTACGCCAGGAGCACGGCTCCGCGGTGGCGACCCGGCTGGCCCGCCGGATGGTGGTGCCGCCGCACCGCGACGGCGGCCAGTCGCAGTACGTCGAGGCGCCGATCCCCAAGGCGCCGGAGGCACCCACGCTGGAACCGGTGCTGGAATGGTTGATGGGACACCTGCCGCGACAGGTGACAGTGGACGAGCTGGCGGCGCGCGCCGGGATGGCCCCACGTACGTTCGCCCGCAGGTTCCGCGCCGAGACCGGCACCACCCCGCACGACTGGGTGACCAACCAGCGGGTGCTGCTGGCCCGGCACCTGCTGGAGGACACGTCACTGAGCGTGGAGGGCGTCGCCGAGCAGGCCGGTTTCGGCGACGCGGCAGCGCTGCGGCACCACTTCACTCGCCGGGTGGGCACCACCCCGCTTGCCTACCGCACCACCTTCCGAGACCGCCAGACCACCTGACCCACCCCACACCGCCGGCACCTCTGGAGCGGTGATCAAGGAGTTTGCGGGCTGGGGAGGGCCGGAACGTGACCAAAAGGCCTTGATCAACGGGGGGGTAGGGGGGCCGCCCGCTCGGGTCAGGGCAGGAGGTGACCCGCGTGGCGGCGTACCTGGTGGTTGCCGGGCAGGTGCACCGGGCCCTGTCCGCGCCACGCCGTGACCAGGGCGTCCAGCGCGGCCACGTGCCTGTGGGACAGCGCGGCCGGCGCGGCGCCCAGCTCGCGGGCCCAGGTGTGCAGCACCCGGGTACGGACGGCGGCCGGCAACTCGGCGAGCCCGGCTACGGACAGCCCGCCCTCCCTGGTCCGGGCGTCGGCGAGCGCGGCGTCGGCGAGCGCGTCGAGCGCGGCGTTGTCGGCCGCGAGCAGCCCGGCGGTACGGGCCAGGTTGGCCACCACCCCCGGCCCGAGCGCGTCGACGAGTCCCGGCAGCACGTCGGACCGGACCCGGGCCCGGGCGTACGCCGGATCGGCGTTGTGCGGGTCCGCCCACGGGTCGAGCCCGAGCGCTTCGCAGGCGGCCCGGGTGTTGGCGCGCGGGACGTCGAGCAGTGGGCGCAGCAGGGGTACCCCGTCGACGTCGCGCCGCTCCGGCATCCCGGACAGCCCGCGCGGTCCGGCGCCCCGGGCCAGCGCCAGCAGGACGGTCTCGGCCTGCTCGTCGCGCGTGTGCCCGAGCAGCACACCGACTGCGTCGAACCGGTGGGCGGCCGCGATCAGCGCCTCGTACCGGGCCTCGCGGGCGGCCGCCTCCGGACCGCCGGGCCGGCCGTCCACGCGTACCGGAAGCACCTCGACCGGGTCGAGCCCTTCGGCGCGGGCCCAGTCGGCGACCGCCTCGGCCCGTTCCGCCGACCCGGCTTGCAGGCCGTGGTCGACCGTCACCAGGCCGGCCTGCCGTCCGAGCCGGGGGGCCACGAACGCGGTGGCGGCGGCGAGCGCGAGCGAGTCGGCCCCGCCGGAGCAGGCCACCAGCACCGGGCCGCCGCCGGGCAGGCCGGTCAGCACCCGGCGGACGGCGAGCCGCACGGCGGCGACGGCGGGAGCGGGCGACGGCGAGCGGCGCGACCGGGCGCCGGAATCCGCCCGGCCCGCGGAAGAAGCCGGACCGAGCGGACCAGCCGAACCGGCCGGATCAGCCGACTGGCGGGGTGGCACCGGCGGGCCCGTGTACGCGTGACACCCAGGCGTCCGGGTCGCCCAGCTCGTCCAGGCGGGGCAGCGTCAGCGGCGACGAGAAGATCTTGTTGAAGCCCTGCATGCCCACCCGGTCGACGACGCCGTGCACGAACTTGCGGCCCTCGGCGTACTGGCGCATCTTGACCTCGATGCCGAGCAGCCGCCGGATCGCCTTCTCCAGCGGGTTGCCGGACTCGCGGCGGCGGTTGAACGCCGCCCGGATCGACTCGACGCTGGGGATGACCTGCGGGCCGACGCCGTCCATCACGAACTCGGCGTGGCCCTCCAGCAGCGTCATCAGCGCGGTCAGCCGGTCCAGCACCGCGCGCTGCGCCGGGGTCTGCACGATGTCGAGCACGCTGGCCCGGCTCTCCGGGTCCTTGACCGCGTCGGAGAGCGTCGCCACGCCGCGGCGGAGCCGTTCCAGCAGGTGCTCGCCGCCCTGGGAGGCGTCCACGAACGCCTGCACCTCGCCGAGGAAGTACGCGCGCATCCACGGCACGGCGGTGAACTGGGTGCGGTGGGTCACCTCGTGCAGGCACACCCAGAGCCGGAAGTCACGCGAGTCGGCGCCGAGCTTCCGCTCGACCTCCAGGATGTTCGGGGCCACCAGCAGCAGCTGGCCGGGGTCGCCGGCGAAGACCTCGTACTGGCCGAGCACGCGGCCGGAGAGGTACGCCAGCACGGTGCCGGCCTGCACACCCGTGACCCGGGAGCCGATCGCCTCGGTGAGCGCGCCCGGCCGCTTGTCCCCGGAGAGACGCTCGACCAGCGGGGAGACCACCTCACGCAGCCCGGCGATGTTCGCCGCCGCCCAGTCCCGGCGGTCGACCACGCGTACCGGCGGGTGCGCGACCTGCGCACGCAGCCCGGTGTAGTCGGCGACGTGACCGGCCGCCTCCTCGGTCAGCCGGCGCAGGTCGCCGACCACGTCGGTGGCCTCGGCGTACGACACCCGGGGGCCCGACTTGCTCAGCGCCCCCGCTGTCGCGGCGGCCAGATCCCAGTCCACGAACTGCGCCATGAACCCACCGTACCCGCGCCGGAACACCCCCACCCGGGCTCGCGCCGGCCTATCGACGCCCGTCGGTCAGCGGCAGCCGCACCCGGCCAGCGCCGAACTGATCCGGTCCAGCGCCGCCCGGGTGTCGTCCAGCGAGCCCTGGGTCCGGTCGGTGAGCACGGCGAACGTGAGCAGCCGGCCGTCGGCTGTGGTCACCGTGCCGGCGATCGCGTTTACGCCGCTCAGCGTGCCGGTCTTGGCCCGGACGACACCCGCTCCGGCGCGGGTCGCCGCCGCGCGGTAGCGCTCGTCGAGCGTGCCGGACCAGCCACCGACCGGCAGACCGCCGAAGATCGCGGCGAGTTCGGGATGGCTGCCGTTGCCGGCGAGCGTGATCAGGTCGGTGAGCAGCGAGGGGCTGATCCGGTTGGTGCGGGACAGCCCGCTGCCGTCGGCCAGGCTGATCTCGCCGGCGGGCAGGCCCAGCTCGCCGAGCACCTGGTCGGTGGCGGCCGCGCCGCCGGCGAACGAGCCGGGCTTGCCCTTGGCGAGCGCCACCTGGCGGGCCATCGCCTCGGCGATCACGTTGTCGCTGTCGCTGATCATGATGTCGACCAGCCGGATCATCGGCAGTGATTCGACCTTTCCGAGCTCGGCGCCGGGGGCCGTACCCGTGGCGCCGGACGCGCCCGGCGCGGTGCCCCGGGTCACCTGGGCGGCGCCGCCGGTCAGGCCGAGCAGCTTGGCGAACTGCCGGCCGGCGGTCAGGTCGGGCTGCGGCACCCGCTCGGCGGCGTGATTGGTCTGCTCGGCGGTGCGCCGCGCCTCAGCCGCGTTCTTCCGGGCGCCGTCGGTCATCAACGCGGTGATCGCCGCGCCGAAACCGCCGGTGGGGATGTCGGCGTCCCAGCCGGGCTCGAAGACCGGGCCGCTGAACAGCGACGAGTCGACGATCACCTTGGTCGGCGCGGTGCCGCCGAGCGCGTCGCGCACCTGGGCGGCGAGGTCGTCCAGCCGGGCCGCGCCCGGGTAGAAGCCGTTCTTGTCCACGGCGAGCGTGGGGTCACCACCGCCGACCAGGACCACCTCGCCCGGGTTCGCCCCGGCCACCGCGCGGGTCGGGATCCGGTAGGCCGGGCCACGCGCGGCGAGCACCGCCACGCCGGTCGCCAGCTTGGTCACCGAGGCGGGCACGGTGGGCGTGTCCTGACCGCTGCCGTAGAGCGCCTGGCCGGTGCTCACGTCGGCCACCGACACGTGCACCCGGTCGCCGAGCGCGGCGGCGCGGACCAGCGGGTCGAGGGCGGTGCGGATGCCGGCCTCGGTGGGCAGCGGGGCGTTGCCGTCCGGCCCGGCCAGCACGGCCTGCGGGGAGGGCTCGGGCGGCGCGGCGACCGCCGTACCCGTGCTGTCGTCGTCGCCCAGCCACCCGGCGACCGGGCCGGGGCGCAGCACGGCGAGCCCGGCCACCGCCAGGGCCAGCACGAGCACGCAGGCGAGCGCCGCGACGAGCCGCCGGCCGCGTCGCGGCCGGCCCGGGGGCGGCCCTGAGGGTACGGGCGGCGCGGCGCCGACCGGCGGGACCGGCGGGCTGACCGGGATCGAGTCCGGCGCGCCGGGCCAGTTCAGCGGAGCCGTCGGGTCGTGGGACGGGCCGACGCGGGCCGAGCCGCTCGCCGGGCCGGAGCCGTGGTGCGGCGGGCCGACGCGGGCGGACCCGGTGGCCGGAGCCGGACGATGGGGGACGTTCGCACCAGGGACGGACACCCGCCCGGTGGCCCCGCCGGAACCGGAACCGGCGGACCCGCGCCCGTCAACCCTCTCGGGGCGGTAGTGTGAATCTTCCCTCCCCACGGCCCCCTCCTCCCCGCTCGAAATCGCCTTGGGCGACACTACTTCGGTCCGAACACTATGCGGCGGCCGGAGCCGACGGGGGGCGTTCACCCCGCGCCGGGGGTGAGCCGCTGGTTTCCGTTAGCCAGCGTGGGCAAACGAGGGAGCGTGGAAGATGGATTTCGACGTCACGGTTGAGATCCCCAAGGGTCACCGGAACAAGTACGAGGTAGACCACGCGACCGGCCGCATCCGGCTGGACCGCACCCTCTTCACCTCCACGCAGTACCCGGCCGACTACGGGTTCATCGAGGGCACCCTGGGCGAGGACGGCGACCCGCTGGACGCGCTGGTGCTGGTGCCGGAGCCGACGTTCCCGGGCTGCCTGATCCGCTGCCGCACCATCGGCATGTTCCGGATGACGGACGAGAAGGGCGGCGACGACAAGGTCCTCTGCGTGCCCTACGAGGACCCGCGTCAGGAGCACCTGCGCGACATCCACCACCTGGGCGAGTTCGACCGGCTGGAGATCCAGCACTTCTTCGAGGTCTACAAGGACCTGGAGCCGGGCAAGTCGGTCGAGGGCGCGACCTGGGTGGGCCGGGTCGAGGCCGAGGCGGAGATCGCCGCGTCGTACCGGCGCGCCAAGGAGGCCGAGGAGCGCGGCGAGACGCTGCACTGACGCTCACGCTTTCACCGGAGGCCCGGGTCGCGCTTCGCGACCCGGGCCTTGCGCGTGTTCAGGCGAGCAGGTCGCGGGCCCGGTCGTAGAGGTCGAGCACCGCGCAGGCCACCGGCACGACCGCGACCACGAGCGCGGTGTCGGTCAGGTCGGCCAGCCGGCCGAGGTACGGGGAGACCGGGCGCCGGGCGTACGTGGCGCCGGCGGTGACCGCCGTGAGTGCCAGGGCCAGCCCGCCCACTGTCAGCGCCAGGCGGCCACCGGGACCGGCCCGCTCGGCCAGCACCACGCCGAGCAGGGCGAACCCGGCCAGCCCGGCGACGACAGCGGGCACCCGGTGCCGTACCGCCACGAACAGCCGGGAGCGCAGCAGCAGCACCCCGCAGGCGACGGCGGCGAGCAGCAGCCCGGCGGTCCGGCCGACGGAGACGAGCACCGCGACCGCGCCGACTGCGAGCACCGCGTGGCCGAGCAGCATCCCGGTGAGCACCTCCTCGGCGCGGGCCACCGCCGCGTGCACCCGCCCCCGGTCCGGCAGGTCCCGGGTGCCGGCCGGGCTGGGCAGGGTGAGCGGCGGCAGCGGCAGCTTGCCGACCCGGATGGCCAGCAACGGCAGCCCGCCGAGCGCGAACACCAGCACGGCGAGCAGGACCGCGGCGGTGCCGTCCGGGTCGAGCAGCAGCCCGCCGAGCGCTGCCGCCACGCCTGCCACGCCGACAGTCACCCCGGCCACGGAGACTCGGGACCGGCTGGCCACGCCGAGCAGACCGAGCACCGCCACCAGCAGCAGCGCCACCGAGCCGACCAGCAGTTCGGGGGCGCCGACCCAGCGCAGGCCGGGGATCGGGCCGACCGGGTCGCCGGAGGTGACCGCCAGCGCACCGGCCGCCGCGGCCCAGGGCAGCGCGTACCCGCCGAGCGTGGCGCCGACCGGGCCGTCCCCGTACGCCCGGGACGCCGCGGTGGCGGTGAGCACCAGGATCAGGGCGACCGCCGCGGCGACCGGCCAGCCGCGCGCGCCCGGCCCGCCCGCGACCACGGCGACCAGGCCGACGGCCAGGGGTACGGCGGCACCGGCGAGCGCTGCGGCCCGGGTGGCCCGGCCCGACCAGGCGGCACCCCGGCGCCGGGCGCCGTCCACGATCGCCTCGACCACGTCGTCGTACTCCAGTTCGGGCCACTGCGCGCGGGCCGGCACCAGGTGCAGCACCTCGCCGTCGCGCACTCCTTGCGGCAGCAGCGCCTGGGCGGTGGCGAGCACCGCCCCGTCGGTCCGGCGCAGCACCCACCCGCCGTGCCGTTCCCCGTCGTCGGCCAGCCCCTCACCGGCGTGCCGGAGCACCTCGGGCAACAGCTCGGCCAGGGGCACCTGCTCCGGGAGGGCCACGTCGACCCGCCGCCTGGGCGCGCTGATCGTGACCCGGGCGAGCCCGCTTGTCATCGAGGCATCTCCATATCGAGCGGAGGGAGTGGGCTGACGGACGAGAGGACTTTACCTACGATGAGCCAGGTTCGGGTTACCCAGAGCCACTTCCGGGGAGGGTGAGTGTCCACTGTCGTCATCAAGCGGCCGCCACGCCGCCCGGCACCGGAGATCCCGGTCGGTGAGCTGCCCGTCGAGGCGCCGCCGGAGATCCCCGCCGCGACCGGTGGGCGCTGGCAGCAGGCGCTGATGGTGCTGCCGATGCTCGGCGGGACGGTGGCCATGGCGATGATGTTCGGCCGCGGCGGCGGGGCCTACTCGTACGTGGTGGGCGGCATGTTCGGCCTCTCCTCGCTGGCGATGCTGGTCACCACCTGGGGCAGCGCCGGGCCGAAGAAGTCCGAGCTGATGGCCGCCCGCCGGGAGTACCTGCGCCACCTCGCCACGCTCCGGCGCCGGGTCCGGGAGACCGCCGGCGCCCAGCGGGCCGGGCTGTCCTACCGCCATCCGGAACCGGGGCGGCTCTGGTCGACAGTCGACAGTCACCGGGTGTGGGAGCGCCGGCCGGGCGACCCGGACTTCGCCGTGGTCCGGGTCGGTGTGGGCCCGCAGACGCTCGCCACCCCGCTGGTCCCGCCGATCACCCGCCCGCTGGAGGAGCTGGAGCCGATGACGGCCGGGGCGCTGCGGCGCTTCCTGGACGCGTACTCGGTGGTGCCGGACCTGCCGGTGGCGCTGTCGCTGCGCAGTTTCGCCCGGGTCTTCGTGCGCGGCCCGGCCGGCCCGGTACGCGGCGCCGGCTCGCCCGCCGCGCAGGCGCTGGCCCGGGCGGTGCTCACCCAGCTCGCCGTCTTCCACGCGCCGGACGAGCTGCTGATCGCGGTCTGCGCCGGGCCGGAACGCCGGACCGCCTGGGAGTGGGTGAAGTGGCTGCCGCACGCCCACCATCCGGCGCGCACCGACGCGCTGGGCCCGGTGCGGCTGGTCACCAGCTCCGCCGCCGACCTGGAACGGCTGCTCGACGACGTGCTCGGCGCCCGGTCCCGGTTCAGCCCGCACGGCACCGCCACCGACGGGCCGCACGTCGTGGTGGTGCTCGACGGCGGTGACCTGACCGGCGCGACCGACCTGGCCGGTGACGGCGGCATCGACGCGGTCACAGTGCTCGACCTGGACACTCCGCCGCCCCGGCTGCTCGACCGGTACGCGCTCCTGCTCGACCTGGTCGACGGCCGGCTGCACTCGCACTCCGCGGAGGGGCACGCCGAAGTGGGCGCCGCCGACGCGCTGGCGCCCGCCGACGCCGAGGCGGTGGCCCGGCGGCTCGCGCCGCTGCGGCTGGCCGGCACGGTACGCGGACCGGACGCGCCGCCCGGCGCCGAGCTGGGTCTGCCCGAGCTGCTGGGTCTCGGCGACCCGGAGAGCTTCACCGCCGAGCAGGGCTGGGCGCCCCGAGCCGCGCGGGACCGGCTGCGGGTGCCGATCGGCGTGGGCGCCGACGGCGGGGCGATCGACCTCGACCTGAAGGAGTCGGCGCAGGACGGCATGGGCCCGCACGGCCTGCTGATCGGCGCGACCGGCTCGGGCAAGTCGGAGCTGCTGCGCACGCTCGTGCTCGGGCTGGCCGCCACGCACAGCTCGGAACAGCTCAACTTCGTCCTCGTCGACTTCAAGGGCGGCGCCACGTTCGCGCCGTTCGAGCGGCTGCCGCACACCGCCGCCGTGATCACCAACCTGGCCGACGCGCTGCCGCTGGTGGACCGGATGGTGGACGCGATCAACGGGGAGCTGATGCGCCGGCAGGAGCTGCTGCGCCGGGCCGGCAACTTCGCGAGCGTGCGCGACTACGAGCGGGCCCGGGCGGCCGGTTCGCCGCTGGCCCCGCTGCCGTCGCTGCTGCTGATCTGCGACGAGTTCTCCGAGCTGCTGTCCGCCAAGCCCGACTTCATCGACCTGTTCGTGCAGATCGGCCGGCTGGGCCGGTCGCTCGGGGTGCACCTGCTGCTTGCGAGCCAGCGGCTGGAGGAGGGGCGGCTGCGCGGGCTGGACACGCACCTGTCGTACCGGATCGGGTTGCGGACGTTCTCGGCGCTGGAGTCCCGGACGGTGCTGGGCGTGCCGGACGCGCACGAGCTGCCGCGCAGCCCGGGGCACGGTTACCTGCGCTCGGGCACCGATCCGCTGGTCCGGTTCAAGGCCGCGTACGTCTCCGGCGCGGTCCGCCGCCGCGGCGGCGGGGCGGGCGCGTCCGGCGCCGGTGAGGCGCGTGTGCTCGCGTTCTCCACCCACCTGGTCCCGGTGCCCGAGCCGCCCGCGCCCGTCGCCCCGCCCGCCGAGGACGACAGCGGCGAGACGCTGCTGGACCTGCTCGTGGACCGGCTGACCGGGCAGGGCCCACCGGCGCATCAGGTGTGGCTGCCACCGCTGGACGCCTCGCCCGCCCTGGACGAGCTGCTCGGCCCGGTCGGCACCGACCCGGTACGCGGGCTCACGGTGGCGAATCCGGAGCTGCACGGGGCGCTCCAGGTGCCGGTGGCGGTGGTGGACAAGCCGTTCGAGCAGCGGCGTGACCTGCTCTGGCTGGCGCTGGACGGCGCGGCCGGGCACGTCGCTGTGGTCGGCACCACCCGCAGCGGCCGGTCCAGCCTGCTGCGCACCCTGGTCTGCGCGCTCGCGCTCACCCACACCCCGGCCGAGGTGCAGGTCTACTGCCTCGACTTCGGCAGCGGGACGCTGGGCACGCTGCGCGACCTGCCGCACGTGGGCGGTGTCAGCGGGCGGACCGACGGCACCGCGGTGCGCCGTACCGTCGGCGAGGTCGCCGGCCTGCTGGCCGAGCGGGAGCGGCGTTTCGCCGAGGCCGGTGTGGAGTCGATGGCCGCATGGCGACGGCGGCGGGCGGCGGGCGCGCCGGACCCGTTCGGGGACGTGTTCCTTGTGGTGGACGGCTGGAACACGCTGCGCGGCGAGTACGAGGATCTGGAACCGCTGGTCACCGAACTCGCCACCCGGGGCCTGGCGTACGGGGTGCACGTGGTGGCGAGCGCGCTGCGCTGGTCGGACTTCCGCCCGGCGATCCGTGACCTGTTCGGCTCCCGGCTGGAGTTGCGGCTCGGCGACCCGGCCGACTCGGTGGTGGTCAAGCGCGCGCTGGCGGCAACCGTGCCGGAGGAGCGTCCGGGACGCGGCATCACGGCGGGAGGACTGCACTTCCTCACCGCCGAACCCCGCGTCGAGGCACTGGGCGCGGAGACCGCCGACATGGTCAAGGCGCTCGCCGGCGCGTGGACCGGTCCGCCGGCGCCCCTGGTGCGGCTGCTTCCGCCGGTGCTGCCGTACGCCGAGCTGGACCAGAGCGCGACGAGCGGGCTGGCGTTCCCGATCGGCGTGGCCGAGGCGGACCTGTCCCAGGTGGTGCTGGACTTCGCCACCGAGCCGAACTTCCTGGTCTTCGGCGACGCCGAGTGCGGCAAGTCGTCGTTCCTGCGGGCGCTCGCCACCTCGATCGTCAACCGGTTCACCCCGGAGCAGGCCCGGGTGATGCTCGTGGACTACCGGCGCAGCCTGATGGGCGTGATCGAGACGCCGCACCTGATCGGGTACGGGACCGCGGCGCCGCACACCGCCGAGCTGATCGAGTCGGCCGCCGGCTATCTCCAGGGGCGGCAGCCGGGGCCGGAGGTGACCCCGGCGCAGCTGCGCAGCCGGTCGTGGTGGCAGGGACCGGAACTGTTCGTGCTCGTCGACGACTACGACCTGGTGGCAGGCGGGCCGACGAACCCGTTGCGGGCGTTGGAGGAGCATCTGCCACACGCGCGGGACGTCGGGCTGCACCTGGTGCTGGCGCGGCGTACCGGCGGTGCCGGGCGGACCGCGTACGAGCCGATCGTGCAGCGGCTGCGCGAGCTGTCCACGGCCGGGCTGGTGATGTCGGGTGGCCCGGAGGAGGGCGCGCTCGTCGGTCAGGTCAAGGCCGGGCCGCTGCCCCCGGGGCGGGCGCGTCTGGTCACGCGCCGGGAGGGGGTGCGCCTGGTGCAGTTGGCGCATCTCCCGCCCGGGTGATCCGCCTCGCGGAGTTGCCCCGTGACGGTCGGGACAACCGGTAATCTCCGTGCAGCATGTGTCTGACGCGACCGAACGGCTGGGGAATGTGACAGGGGATCGGCAGGGACCGCCCGGTGGGCCGCCCCGGCGTCGCGCCGGACGCGCGCTGCTCGCCGCCGTGTCGGCGCTGGCCACCGTCGCCGGTCCGCTGGCGCCGCCGGCCCACGCCGCGCCCGCCGCCCCGGCCACAGTGGCGCGTCCCTGGGTGTCCCCCGACCGCCTGCTGCGCACCGATCAGGTACGCGACGAGCAGTGGCAGCTGGAGGAGTTGCGGGCGAAGACCGCGTGGCGCACCTCGACCGGGCGCGGCGTGGTGGTCGCGGTGATCGACTCCGGTGTGGACGGCACCCACCCCGACCTGGCGGGCCAGGTGCTGCCCGGCCTCGATCTGGTTACGCCGGACGGCTCGGACGGCCCGGACCCGGTGGGGCACGGCACCACGGTGGCCGGGCTTATCGCCGGGCGGGCCGACGACGACCGGGGCGTGCTGGGGCTCGCGCCGGACGCCAAGATCCTTCCGGTCCGGGTCCTCGACGCCGAGAACCGCTACGACGACGCGCTGATCATCGCCAAGGCGGTGCGCTGGGCGGTCGACAACGGCGCCCAGGTGGTCAACCTGTCGCTCGGCGGCGGCAGCGACAACCCGGCCCTGGCCGCGGCGCTCGACTACGCGTTCGCCCGGGACGTGGTGGTGGTGGCCTGCACCGGCAATCTGGCCACCTCGACGACCACCGAGGTCTGGTACCCGGCCCGGGAACCGGGTGTGCTCGCGGTCGCCGGGCTGGAGCGGACCAGCGAGAACCTCTGGTCCGGCTCGATCACGGGTCACGAGACGGTGCTCAGCGCCCCGGCCACCGGGCTCTACGGCGCCCGGCCGGAGGGCTACTGGCGGGTGCAGGGTACGAGCTTCGCCGCGCCGCTCGTCGCCGCGACGGCTGCCCTGGTCCGCGCGCGGTATCCGAAGATGTCAGCCGGGGACGTGGTGAACCGGCTGATCACCACCGCCCGGGATCTCGGCCCGACCGGCCGGGACGACCGGTTCGGCTACGGCCTTGTCGATCCGGTGGCCGCGCTCACCGCCGACGTCCCGGCGGTGGGCCACAACCCGCTCGACGACAACGGCTCCCCCGGCGTGGTGGGCTTCGGGCCGGCGCCCGGCGACACGCGGGACACCCGGGCCGCTGCGGCGGGCCGGGGCGGTGACCCGCTGGGACGTTCCTCGGAGGGCTGGAACGCCCGGCCGGCGGGCCAGACGGACGCCTCCGCCCCGGAACGGCTCTGGACCGGCCTGGCCCTGTTCGTCGCACTCGTCACCGGCACCGCGTTGATGGTTCGCCGGTTCCGGCAGACCCGTCGCTGAACCGGTCTGATCCCGCCCTCGGATGGGTAGGGAGAGCCCCATGGACACCACCGGGGCCACTGTCACGCGGCAGCGGTCGTGGCGGAGCCGCCGCCTCGACCCCGAGCACTCGCTGGGCCTGCGGCTCACCCTGGCCGCGGTCGCGGCGTTCCTGGTGCTGGTGCCGTTCGCCCTGATCGCGCTGCTGGTGCTCGGCGCGTGGCCGCCTCTGCTGCGGCTGGACGCCTCGATCGCCGACGCGTTCCACGGGTACGCGCAGGACCATTCCGCCTGGGTCGGTGTGATGACGGTCTGGACGCACGTGTTCGGGCCCGGGCCGCTGCGGGTGGCCGCGGTCGTGGTGGTGGTCTGGCTGGTCCGGCGCGGCGCGCCCCGGCTCGCGATCTGGGTGGTCGTCACAATGGTCGCCGGCGGGCTGCTCGGCGCGCTGCTCAAGCTGCTCGTCGGCCGGGACCGGCCGGATCTGCTCGACCCGGTGGCCCGGGCCGCCGGTTACTCGTTTCCGTCCGGTCACGCGCTCAACGCCACGCTGGCGGCGGGTGTGCTGCTGCTGGTGTTCCTACCGTTCGTGCGGGACAGCCGCCGGGGCCGGGTCGCGCTGTGGACCGCCGCCGTGCTGGTCGCAGTGGTGACCGGGCTCAGCCGGATCGCGCTGGGCGTCCACTGGACCAGCGACGTGGTGGGCGGCTGGGTGCTCGGGGCGGCGGTGGTGGCCGCGACAGCGGCCGGCTTCGCCACCTGGCGCAGCGGATCCGGGCAGCCGTCCGCCCGTCCGCTCCGTGAGGGGGTCGAGCCGGAGCTGGCCGACCAGCGGCCGGAGGGCGGCCGGGCGTAGCCGGACCCGCGCCGGGGTACAGGCGTGCCCATGTCCGATGTCGTGATCCGAGTCACCCGGCGTGTCCTGCTGCCGCTGGCCCTGCTCTTCGCGCTGATGGTGGGCCTGGGCCTGCTGGTGACCCGGGTGCTGGCCCGTACCTGGCCGTTCACCGTGGAGGACACGGTCAACCGTGAGCTGGCCGGCGACCGGACGCCGGGGTGGAACGACGTCTCGCTGGTGTTCAGCACGCTGGCCAGCACCCAGATGATCGTCGTGGTGACGGTGCTGGCGGCGCTGGTGCTGCGGCTGGTGCTGCACCGCTGGCGGGAGCCGCTGTTCCTGTGCGCGGCGGTGACCGCGCAGGCGCTGATCTTCCTGTTCACCACCATGGCCATCGACCGGAACCGCCCGGCCGTCGCGCACATGGACGCCTCCCCGCCCACGTCCAGCTTCCCGTCCGGGCACACCTCGGCGGCCACGGCGCTCTACGTCGGTCTCGCGGTGCTGCTGGCGCTGCGGGCGCGCAGCACCCCGGCCAAGGTCGGCTGGTGGACGCTGCTGGTGCTGGTGCCGATCGGCGTGGCGCTCACCCGGATGTACCGGGGCATGCACCACCCGAGCGACGTGGTCGCCTCGTTCCTCAACGGCGGCGCGTGCGTGGCGATCATGGCGCGGGCGGTACTCGACCGCACGCTCACCTGGGGCCGCGCCCGGCTGCCGCTGTCCCGCTCGGGCCACGAGGCGACACCGGCGGGAGCACCGGCGGGTGGCTGAGCGCCGCCGGCCGGCTCAGGTGCAGTCGCCGGTCGCCACTCCCCGGGTACGCTCCGCGCCCGCGAGCGCCACCGGTCGCGCCTCGGCGGCGGTCACCGCGAAACCGGTGTTCGGGTCGTCCGCCGCCGCCGCGAAGATCACGCCGAGCACCAGACCGTTCGAGGAGACCAGCGGGCCGCCGGAGTTGCCGCTGCGCACCAGCGCCCGGATCGTGTAGATCTCCCGGTTGACGTCACCGGCCGAGTAGATGTCCGGGCCGGTGATCCGGTCGACGTCCCGGATCCGGGCCGGGCGGGCGTCGTACGGGCCGTCGAGCGGGAAGCCGAGCACGATCGCGTCAGCGCCGGTGGCGGCCGGGCCGGCGGCGAAGCGCAGCGACGGCCCGGGCAGCCCCGGTACGTAGAGCACCGCCAGGTCCCGGTCCGGGTCGTAGACGACGACCTCGCCGTCGTACCGCTCGCCGCGCAGTTCCACAGCCACCGAGCGGGTGCCGGCCACCACGTGCGCGTTGGTCATCACCCGGTCGTCGGCGTACACGAAACCGGAGCCCTCGATGCGGCGCGAGCAGCTCGGCGCGGAGCCGAGCACCTTCACCACCGACCGCCTACTGTTCTGCACCACCTGGGAGTTGGCGAGCGCCGGGTCGGGCGGTGCCACCTGCCGGGCCCGGGTCGGCGCGAGGTCGCCGAACACGTCCGGGAAGCCGTTGGTGTCGACCGTGTCGCGCAGCGCTGTGGACAGGTCCTGCGCCTTGTCCGGCAGCACCTGGTCGACGACGGTGAGCAGCGCGCTGTTGCGGACCGAGGAGGCCAGCCACGGCACCGAGGAGGAGCCGAGCGGCACGGCGACCAGCCACGCCACGAGCATGACCGCGATGACCGAGATGAACGCGCCGCCGACGTCGTCGATCTTCCGGCCGGCCGGGCCGGTGATGGCGGCCCGCAGGTTCGAGCCGAGCCAGCCCGCCAGCGCCTGCCCCAGCACCGCGAGCCCGAAGATCGCCACCAGGGAGATCAGCACACGTGTGCCGCTCGCCGCGAACTGCTGCGCGATCAGCGGCCCGACCTGGAGGCCGAGCAGCGCTCCGAGGAAGAAGCCGGAGAACGACAGGGCCCCGATGACGAAACCCTGACGGTATCCGCTGATCGCGAACACGAGCATGAGCAGAAGAAGGACGAGATCCACGGCGGACACGCCCCAAGGGTACGGGCACGGGGCCCGTGCTCGGCTCAGCGCTCGCGGAACGTGACCCGGGGATGCGTACGGGTGATCAGCGCACCGGGCTCTCGTCGGCCGCCTCGGTGCCCGCCGACGGAGCGGGTGTGGCGTCGACAGGCGGCAGGTCCACCACACGCGAGTGCGGCCATGGCCGGGACCAGCCGCCCATCTCCAGCAGCCGGTCGATCACGCCTGCGGTGAAGCCCCAGACGAGCATGCCGCGTGCGGAGAAGGCGGGACCGATCCAGCCGCTCGGGTGGCGTACCCGCATGCGGTTGTCCGGGTCGACCAGCTCGGTGACCGGCAGCCGAGCCACGTGCGCGACCTCGGCCGGCTCGCGCGGGTGCACCGGGTGCGGGTCGTGCCACCAGGCGAGCACCGGGGTGACCACGAAGTCGCTGACCGGGATCCAGAGCCGGGGCAGCTCGGCGAGCACTGTGACGCTGCCGGGGTCGAGGCCGACCTCCTCGTTCGCCTCGCGCAGCGCGGTGGCGCGGGCGTCGGCGTCCTCCGGGTCGGCCGCCCCGCCCGGGAAGGCCGGCTGCCCGGCGTGGTTGCGCAGCGTCGCGGCGCGCTGGAGGACGAGCACGTCCGGCCCGGCGCCGGGCTCCTCGCCGAGCAGCACCAGTACGGCGCTCTCCCGGCCGCCGCTGGACGGCGTGACGATGCGGGTGAAGTCCTCCGCCCGCGCGGTGCCGAGCCGGCCCAGCAGCGGGTCGAACCACAGCGGCGGCCGTCGGGTCATACCCGCACCCCGAGGTGACGTTCGAGCAGCGCGGCGAGGCGGGCGTCGTCGAGCGCGCCGGTCGCGTCGGTGTGCCGGATCCGCCCGTCGGCGTCGACGAGCACTGTGAGCGGGAACGCGTTGCGTTCCAGCGCGCGCTGGAACGCGTCGCCCTGGTCGAGCAGCATCGGGAAGTCGACGCCGTAGTCCTCGCCGATGGACTGCGCGCCGCCGCGGCTGTCCCGGCTGTTCACGCCGATCACCTGGAACCGGCCGTCGGCCCGCTCGCTGAGCCGCTGGAACGCGGGCAGCTCCTTGCGGCACGGCGGGCACCAGGACGCCCACACGTTGATCACCGCCGGGCCCTTGACGTCGCGCAGGTTCACCGGCGCGCCGCCGGTGAAGCAGTTGAGCGTCAGGTCGGGGAGCTGGTCACCGGCCTTCCCTGCAAGCGTCGGGGACGCGGCCTTCCCGGCGGACGTCGGGGACGCGGCGGCGGGCGCGACGGTCAGCGGGGCGCAGTCGGCGAACGGCGAGGGGCGCTCGGCCCGGGTGGCGGGCGCGGGACGTTCCGGCTCCTCGGCGGTGGCGGTGCAGCCCGCCGTCGCCAGCAGCAGCGGGACGAGAAGGTACGCGAGCCGGCGCATCACGGCACGTCCGCCGCTGCCGCCTGCTGCGGCACCAGGTCGGGATCGAGGCCGACGGCCACCGCCAGGTCACGGGCGCGGGGGCCCTTGAGCAGCTTGGCCGCGGCGGCCGGCTCGGTCGGCCCGGTGCCGTACGCGGGACACAGCTTCGCCAGCGTGCACGCGCCGCAGGCGGGCTTGCGGGCGTGGCAGACCCGGCGGCCGTGGAAGATGACCCGGTGCGACAGCATCGTCCAGTCGCGCTTGGGGTAGAGCGCGCCGATCGCGTGCTCGATCTTCACCGGATCGGTCTCGGTGGTGAGCTGCCACCGGTGCACCAGCCGCTGGAAGTGGGTGTCGACGGTGATGCCGGGGACGCCGAAGGCGTTGCCGAGGATGACGTTGGCGGTCTTGCGGCCGATCCCCGGCAGGGTCACCAGGTCGTCGAGCCGCCCGGGCACCTCGCCGTCGTACCGCTCGCAGAGCGCCCGCCCGAGGTTGATCAGGGAGCTGGTCTTGTTGCGGTAGAACCCGGTGGGCCGGATCAGCTCCTCCAGCTCGGCGCGGTCCGCCGCGGCGTAGTCGGCGGCGGTGCGGTAGCGGGCGAACAGCTTCGGCGTGACCTCGTTGACCTTCTTGTCGGTGCACTGGGCGGACAGGATCGTCGCCACTGCGAGCTCCAGCGCGTTGGCGTGGTCGAGTTCACAGTGCGCGTCGGGGTGCGTCTCGGTCAGCACGCGGCCGATGCGCCGGGCGCGGCGCGTACGACCGAGGTCGGTCTCGGGGGAGCGCGTGGTCACGTCGGCCAGCCTACGTCGCGGGGCCGACGCTCCGGCGGCTCGGCGCGGCGGGCGTGCGCTCAGCCACCCGCCGGTGCGGTGATCTTGCCGGTCCCGTCGAGCTTCGCGCCGGTGTCCGGGAAGTCGGAACGGTTCAGGTCACGGACCAGTCCGAGGCCGCGGTTCTGCCGGTCCACCGACGGACGGCCCACGCCGTTCATCACGGTGGAGGTGAACGTGCCACCGGCGAACTTCCCCTCGGCGGTGAGCGACACCTTGAGCACGCCGCCCCAGCCGAGCCGGCCGGAGCTGTTCAGCGACTTCCCGCCACCGGCGAAGTTGCCGAGGCTGTACGCGATCAGCCGCCCCTTGTAGAACTCCATCCCGCGCAGCACGTGCGGGCCGTGCCCGATGACCAGGTCGGCGCCGGCGTCGATGACGGTCCGGGAGAAGCGGATCGGGTCGCCGCGGTTCTCGCCGAAGAACATCTCGGTGCCCGGCTTGACCCGGGTCTTGTCCGCCCCCTCGGCGCCCATGTGCACCTGCACCACCACGATCTGGGCCTGCTCCTTGGCCATCTCGATCACCTGCTTGGCGGCGTTCAGGTCGACCAGGCTGTTGGACCAGGGGTACGACGAGAAGCCCACCACGGCGACCTTGATGCCCTTGACGTCCACCACGGTGATCTCGCCCGGCGCGCCGGTGTGCTTGAGCCCGTGCGCCTCCAGCGCCGACTGGGTGTTCTCGTAGCCCTGCCGGCCGTAGTCGTAGCCGTGGTTGTTGGCCTGGTTGAGCAGCTGGAACCCCGCCGAGCGCAGGTGTGCGGCATAGCCGGGCGGCGCGCGGAACTGGTAGCAGTTCTTCGGCTCCGGGCCGCACTTGCCGGCGCCGGTGTCGTCGGTGAGCGGCTCCTCCAGGTTGCCCATCACCAGGTCGCCCTTGAGCGCCGACTTCACGTCGTCGAAGAAGCCCTTGCCGCCGTTCGGGGGCAGCCGGTCCGGCGCGTTGCCCATGATCACGTCACCGGTCGCGGTGAGCGAGATCGACGGCTCCTTCGACGCATCAGGCGCGGCCGGCTGGTCACCGGTGGCCGGCCCGGCCGAGCCGGTCGATCCGCCGCCCTGTCCCGTCTGCCACCTGGGGTCGCCGCCGGACCCGCCGGCGTCGCCGCCGCAGCCGGCGACGAACAGGACGGCGACGAGCGCGGCGAACGCGGCCAGGCGCCGGCCGAGCACCGCGCGGCGCGGTCCGGGAACGGCGGCTGGCGGTCCGGCGACGGCGGCGCGGAGGGTACGGGGCACAGAGCGGGCGGAAGCGTACATCGTCGGCGACGCTACCGTCCCCGGAACGCCGCGACGAGGGCCGATCGGTCGGAAAACCCGGCGTGTCGCGTGTGCCGGGCCCACGTCAGCCCGCCCGCCGGTCGGACCAGGGCACCGCGGTCCCGGCGCCGCCCGAGCGGACGGCGGCGTGCACGGCTCGGGCCAGCGGTGCGCCCCAGGCCGACCGGGGACCGCCGTACGGGGCCGGATCGCCGTCGGCCGGGCAGAGCACCGTCACCGCGTCGGTGGGGGTGCCCGTCGCGGGCAGTCCGAGTTCCCAGATCGCCTGGGCCTTCGCCTCGGTGGCGGTGGCCACGGCGTTGACCAGTGCGGCGTCGCCGAGCCGCACCGGGACGTACACGACGATGTTGACGGTGCCGACGTGCTGCGCGGGCCGGGCCGGCTCGCTCGCGGCCGACGGCGCCGGCTCGGGCACGGCGGACGGCTCGGGTGCGACGGTGGCCGGCTCGGGGGCGGCGGCCCAGACCGGCGTGCCCAGGCCGACAGTCGCCCAGACGCGGACGCCGCCGTCCGTGCGGCGGACCACCTCGCTCACGTCCACGCCGGTCAGCAGCCCGACCCCGGGGCCGTCCAGGTCGAGGCCGTGCGCCAGCTCGGCCAGGTGCGCGGCGGGGTCGTCCCGGTCGTACGACATGGGCACCGTCGCGTTCAGCACCCACCGGCGGACGCCGATCCCCCCGCCCAGCGGCGCGGAGCCGACCGCCAGCAGCGGGGCCTCGGCCCGCCAGGCCAGCATCGGGATGTCCCACCCGGATTCGGACCGGCTGGTCAGGAACGGCTCACACAGCACGCCGGTCACCCTACGATCACAGGTGGGAACGGGTGGCGCCGGCCCGTGCCGGGGGCGGGATCTTAGCCGCTCCCCAGGTCGGGTGGGTTACGCCCAACGATCAAGATTCCAGGGGTGCACCTCTGATTCCTGCTCATGTGCGCCTAGACTGGCGGCGCGCGAGGGATCAGCGGACGGCAGACCCGGCCGACGGACGGCACGCGCAGGCGGAGGTGCGCGATGGACGAGGTACTGGCCCGCAGCGGGATCTTCCAGGGTGTCGACCCGGAGGCTGCCGAGGCGCTCGCCAAGGAGATGGAGACGATCGAGGTCCGCAAGGGCGAGATCGTGTTCAACGAGGGCGAGCCCGGCGACAGTCTCTACATCCTCCTGTCCGGCAAGATCAAGGTGGGTCGCCGCGCGGCGGACGGCCGGCAGAACCTGATCGCCGTGATGGGCCCGTCGGACATGGTCGGTGAGCTGTCGCTCTTCGACCCCGGTCCGCGTACGGCGACCGCCACGGCGGTCACCGACACCCGCCTGGTCCGGCTGCGCAAGCAGGCGCTGCGGCCGTGGCTGAACAACCGGCCCGAGATCGCCGAGCAGCTGCTGCGGGTGCTCGCCCGCCGGCTGCGCCGGACCAACGACTCGCTCGCCGACCTGATCTTCACCGACGTGCCGGGCCGGGTCGCCAAGAACCTGCTCCAGATGGCCGGCCGGTTCGGCACCCGCGACGGCGGCGTGCTGCGCGTGACGCACGACCTCACCCAGGAGGAGATCGCCCAGCTCGTCGGCGCCTCCCGGGAGACCGTCAACAAGGCGCTGGCCGACTTCGCCTCGCGCGGCTGGCTGCGGCTGGACGGCAAGAGCATCATCATCCTCGACCCGGAGCGCCTGGCCCGCCGCGCGCGGGTCTGACCCCTCCGTACCGGCTTCCCGGCCCGGCCCGCCACCGCGCGGAGCCGGGCCGATGCCGTCTTCTGCGCAGGCCGGGCCGATGCCGTCTCTGCCCAAGCCGGGCCGTTGCCGCCTCTGAGCGGGCCGGTGCCGTCAGGGCGCGGGATGGCCGGCGCCGTCTCTGCCCGCCGCAGAATCGCTTGGTGCTCCCGCAACGGGGTCGCCAGGCTGGGACGATGCCTGATCGCGTCGCCGTCCTCTCCGACATCCACGGTGTGCTGCCCGCGCTGGAAGCAGTGCTGGCCGAGCCGGACGTGGCAGCCGCCGACCTGATCGTCCTCACCGGTGACCTGGCGGCCGGTCCGCAGCCGGTCGAGGTGCTGGACCGGCTGGCCGCGCTCGGTGACCGGGCCTGCTGGGTCGGCGGGAACGCCGACCGGGAGCTGGTGCAGGCGCGGGCCGGCAGGTCCTCCCCCATCGCCGTGTCGAACTGGGCCGCCGGGCAGCTCCGCGACGACCAGGTGGCCCGGCTGGCCGCGCTGCCGCCGTACGTCACGCTGCCGGTCACCGGTCTGGGCGACGTGCTGTTCTGCCACGCCACCCCGCGCGACGACGAGGAGGTCGTGCTCGTGGACTCGCGGCTCGCCCGCTGGGCCGAGGTCTTCGCCGGCCTGCCGGCCGAGATCGGCACGGTGGTCTGCGGGCACACGCACATGCCGTTCACCCGGCTGGCCGATCGCCGCCTGGTGGTGAACCCGGGCAGCGTCGGCATGCCGTACGGGGGCGCCGGTGCCTGGTGGGCGCTGCTCGGCCCGGGCGTGCAGTTGCGCCGGACCCGCTTCGACGTGGACGCCGCCTGCGCCCGGGTCGCCGCCGAGTCCACGTTCCCTGATGCGGCGGCCTGGGCCGACGAGTACGTCCGCTCCCGCCACTCCGACGCCGACGCGCTCACGGTCTTCGCTCCGCGCGACGGCCGCTGAGGCGTTAACAAGGGGCCCTTCCTCTACCGCAGGCGTTAACAAGGGCCCCCTCCTTTCAGAAAAAGTCAGGCTTGACTGTTTGTTTTGGGCGGGGCACGCTGTCTGCGTGTCGAGCCGAGTTCCGCAGCAGGAGCGCAGCCGTGCCACCCAGGCCCGGCTGCTGGAGGCGACTGTCGAGTGCCTGGTGGAGCACGGCTGGTCCGGCACCACGACGACAGTGGTGGCAGCCCACGCCGGCGTCTCCCGGGGCGCCCAGCTGCACCACTACCCCACCAAGGCCGCCCTGGTGACCGCCGCCGTCACGCACCTGACCGAGCGCCGGGCGGCCGAGCTGCGCGCCGAGGCGGCGCACCTGCCGGTCGGCCCGAAGCGGCTCGACGGCGTGGTCGACCTGCTCGCCGCCTCGTTCACCGGCCCGCTGTTCGTGGCCGCGCTGGAACTGTGGGTGGCCGCGCGTACCGACGCCGAGCTGCGCGCCGCGCTGGTGCCGCTGGAGGCGCGGATCGGCCGCGAGATGCACCGGCTCACCGTCGAGCTGCTCGGTGTGGACGAGCGCAAGCCGGGCGTACGCGAGTCGGTGCAGGCCACCCTCGACCTGCTCCGCGGCCTCGGCGTGGCCAACCTGCTCAGCGACGACTCGCCCCGCCGCGCCGCCCTGCTGCACACCTGGAAACGCCAGCTCGCCGCGCTGCTCACCCCCGAGAGCGAGCGGCACTGATCCCCTGACGCCCCACCCCCGCCCGGAGGCACAATGGTCGACCTGACAGCCCTGCTCGCGGATCTGGCCGCCGAGTCCGAACAGCTCGACGCGCTCGTCGCGGACCTGCCGCCGGAAGGATGGGAGCGGCCGACACCGGCCCCGGGCTGGACCGTCGCGCACCAGGTCGCGCACCTGGCATGGACCGACCACGTCGCCTACCTGGCGGCCACCGACGAGTCCGCGTTCTTCGCCTCGGTGATGGCCGCACCGGACCCGTCGCGCCTGGTCGAGGACGGTGCCGAGTCCTTCCTGGCGCCGCCGCCCGCGCTGCTGGCCCGGTGGCGTGCCGGCCGGTCGGCGCTCGCCGGGGCGCTCGCCGCCGTCCCGGCCGGACAGAAGATCCCCTGGTACGGCACCAGCATGTCGCCCACGTCGATGGTCACGGCACGGCTGATGGAGACGTGGGCGCACGGCGAGGACGTAGCAGACGCGCTGGGCGTCAGCCGTACCCCGACCGCGCGCCTGCGGCACATCGCGCACCTCGGCTTCCGTACCCTCGGGCACGGTTTCTCGGCCCACGGCCGCGACGTGCCCACGGCGCCGGTGCGGGTCGAGCTGACCGCGCCCGCGGACGGCGAGGTGTGGGAGTTCGGGCCGGCCGACGCGACCGACCGGGTGACCGGCCCGGCGCTCGACTTCTGCCTGCTCGTCACGCAGCGCCGGCACCGCGCGGACCTGGCCCTGACCGCCACCGGGCCGGTGGCCGACGAGTGGCTGGACGTGGCCCAGGCGTTCGCCGGGCCGCCCGGCGGCAAGCGCGAGCCGGCGAACGGAACCTCCTCATGAGCGTGCTGCGGATCGGGAACGCGTCGGGCTTCTACGGCGACCGCTTCGCCGCCTGGCGGGAGATGCTCGACGGCGGCGAGTTGGACGTGCTGACCGGTGACTACCTGGCCGAGCTGACCATGCTCATCCTCGGCCGGGACCGGATGCGCGACCCGTCGCTCGGCTACGCCAAGACGTTCCTGCGTCAGGCGGAGGGCGTGCTCGGCACCGCGCTGGAGCGCGGCGTCACGCTGGTCACCAACGCGGGCGGCCTCAACCCGGCGGGGCTGGCCGACGCGATCCGGTCACTCGGCGACCGGCTCGGCCTCCAGGTCCGGGTCGGGTACGTCGAGGGCGACGCGATCCAGCGGCCGGACGCGCTGACCGCGAACGCGTACCTGGGCGCGTTCGGGATCGCGGCCTGCCTCGACGCGGGCGCGGACGTGGTGGTCACCGGGCGGGTCACCGACGCCTCGCTGGCTGTCGGCCCGGCAATCGCCCGCTTCGGGTGGACCCGCGACGACCTCGACGCGCTGGCCGGCGCGACTGTCGCAGGGCACCTGATCGAGTGCGGCGCGCAGGTCACCGGCGGCAACTTCAGCTTCTTCACCGAGCTGCCGGACGGCGGGCACCGGCCCGGCTTCCCGATCGCTGAACTGCACGCGGACGGCTCGTCGGTGCTCACCAAGCACGCCGGCACCGGCGGCGCGGTGACGGTCGAGACGGTCACCGCCCAGCTGCTGTACGAGGTGGGCGGGCCGGACTACCTCGGGCCGGACGTGGTGACCCGGCTGGACACGGTGCGGCTGGAGCAGGAGGGTCCGGACCGGGTACGCGTCTCCGGGGTGCGCGGCACGCCCCCGCCGGACACGCTCAAGGTGGGCGTCAACAACCTGGGCGGCTTCCGCAACTCGATGACGTTCGTGCTGTGCGGGCTGGACATCCCGGCCAAGGCGGCACTGGTCCGGGGCCAGATCGAGGAGTCGGTCGGCACGGAGGGGCTGGAGTTCACGCTGGCCCGTACCGACCACCCGGACACCGGCGACACCGAGGCGGCGAGCGCGCTGCTGCACGTACACCTGCGGGACGGTGACAAGTCGCGGGCCGGGCGGGCGTTCTCGGCGGCGGCGGTGGAGCTGGCGCTGGCCTCCTACCCGGGCTGCACGCTGACCACGCTGCCCGGTGACGCGACGCCGTACGGGGTGTTCACCGCCGACACGATCGCGCAGGACGCTGTCGAGCACGTCGCGGTGCTGCCCTCCGGCGAGCGGGTGCCGATCGCGCCGCCGACGGTGACGGGCGGTTTGCAGGGGGCCCCTGTACAACACGAGGCGTTAAGAGGGGGCCCTTCCTTGCCCGGCACCCGGCGGAGGCCGCTCGGCGAGCTGGTCGGCGCGCGGTCCGGCGACAAGGGTGGCGACGCCAACCTGGGCGTGTGGGCCCGCACCGACGCGACCTGGCCGTGGCTGCGCGACTGGCTGACGGTGGAGCGGCTGGCCGAGCTGCTGCCGGAGACGGCGTCGCTCACAGTCGAGCGGTACGAGCTGCCGAACCTGCGCGCTGTCAACTTCGTGATCCGGGGACTGCTCGGGCAGGGCGTGGCCGCGTCCACCCGGTTCGACCCCCAGGCCAAGGCGCTCGGCGAGCTGCTGCGCTCGCGAGTGGTCGATCTTCCGACGGAGGCACGCGCATGACCATCGTGGACACGCCGGAACGCCGGCAACTGCGCGAGCTGACCCGTTCGTTCGTGACCCGGGAGGTGCTGCCGCACCTGTCCGACTGGGAGCGGGCGGGCGAGGTACCCCGGTCGCTGCACGAGACCGCAGCCAAGATCGGCCTGCTCGGCATCGGCTTCCCGGAGTCGGTCGGCGGCAGCGGCGGCGACCTGCTCGACTCGATGGTGGTCACCGAGGAGATCATCCGCTCGGGCGGGTCGTCCGGGCTGGTCGCCGCGTTGTTCACGCACGGGATCGCGCTGCCGCACATGGTCGAGACCCAGGACGAAGGGCTGATCGACAAGTACGTGCGGCCCGCGCTCGCCGGGACGATGATCGGCGCGCTGGCGATCACCGAACCGGACGGCGGCTCGGACGTGGCGGGCATCCGCACCTGCGCGGTCCGCGACGGTGACCACTACGTCGTCAACGGGTCCAAGACGTACATCACCAGCGGGGTCCGCGCCGACTTCGTCACCACTGCTGTCTGCACCGAGTTCCCCGGTTCGGGCTCGGTCAGCCTGCTGGTCATCGACAAGGGCACGCCCGGGTTCACGGTGGGGCGGCGGCTGGAGAAGCTGGGCTGGCACTGCTCGGACACCGCCGAGCTGTCCTTCGTCGACGTGCGGGTGCCGGTGACGAACCGGGTCGGCCCGGAGGACACCGGCTTCCTCGCCATCATGCAGCAGTTCGCCAACGAGCGGCTGTCGCTCGCCACCCAGGCCTACGCGACCGCGCAGCGCTGCGTGGACCTGGCCGTGCAGTGGTGCCGGGACCGCCAGACGTTCGGCCGGCCGCTCGTCGGGCGCCAGGTCGTCCGGCACAAGCTGGCCGAGATGCACAGCCGCACCGACGCGGCGCGGGCGTACGTGCACGACGTCGCCGAGCGGGTGGCCGCCGGGCAGCCGGTGGTGACCGAGGTGGCGATGGCGAAGAACGTGGCGGTGGCCACCTGCGACTGGGTGGTCGACGCGGCGCTGCAACTGCACGGCGGCTTCGGCTACATGCGTGACGCCGAGGTGGAGCGGCACTACCGGGACGCCCGTCTGCTCGGCATCGGCGGCGGCACCACCGAGATCATGAACGAGATCATCGCGAAGGGCATGGGCCTATGAGCACGACTGTCCTGCAGAGCACCATCGACCCGTCCGCGCCCGCCTTCACCGCCAACCGGGAGGCGCTGCTGGAACGCCTGGCGGAGCTGGAGGAGGCACTCGACCAGGCCCGGGGCGGTGGCGGCGAGAAGTACGTGACCCGGCACCACGGTCGCGGCAAGCTGCTCCCCCGGGAGCGGATCGAGCTGCTGCTCGACCCGGACAGCCCGTTCCTGGAGTTGTCGTCGGTGGCCGCGTTCGGCACCGACTTCCCGGTCGGCGCCAGCACCGTGACGGGCATCGGCGTGGTCGAGGGCGTCGAGTGCCTGATCGTGGCGAACGACCCGACGGTACGCGGCGGCGCGATCAACCCGTGGTCGCTGGCGAAGACCCGGCGGGCGGGTGAGATCGCTGCGGCCAACCGGCTGCCGATGGTGAACCTGGTCGAGTCGGCCGGCGCGGACCTGCCCACCCAGGCGGAGATCTTCATTCCCGGCGGCCGGGTGTTCCGCGACCTGACCCGGCTGTCCGCGCAGCGGATCCCGACCGTGAGCGTGGTCTTCGGCAACGCCACAGCAGGTGGCGCGTACGTGCCGGGCATGTCGGACTACACCGTCATGATCCGCGACCGTTCGCAGGTCTACCTGGCCGGACCGCCGCTGGTGAAGATGGCCACCGGCGAGGTCACCGACGACGAGTCGCTCGGCGGCGCGGCGATGCACGCCACCACGTCCGGCCTGGCCGACTTCCTCGCCGAGGACGAGCGCGACGGCATCCGGCTGGCCCGGCAGTGCGTCCGCCGGCTCAACTGGCGCAAGCACGGCCCCCCGCCGCGCAACCCCCACCCGCTGCCGCCCCGGTACGACCCGGAGGAGTTGCTCGGCATCGCCAGCGCCGACCTGAAGGTGCCGTTCGACCCGCGCGAGGTACTGGCCCGGGTGCTCGACGACAGCGCGTTCGACGAGTTCAAGCCCGGCTACGGCACCGCGCTCGTGACCGGCTGGGGCGAGCTGCACGGCTACCCGGTCGGTGTGCTCGCGAACGCCCGGGGCGTGCTGTTCAGCCAGGAGGCGCAGAAGGCGGCCCAGTTCATCCAGCTCGCCAACGCGGCGGACACGCCGCTGGTCTTCCTCCAGAACACCACCGGCTACATGGTCGGCACCGAGTACGAGCAGCGCGGCATCATCAAGCACGGCGCCCTGATGATCAACGCGGTGTCGAACTCGAAGGTGCCGCACCTGACGGTCAACCTGGGCGCCTCCTACGGCGCCGGCAACTACGGCATGTGCGGCCGGGCGTACGAGCCCCGGTTCCTGTTCACCTGGCCGAACGCGAAGTCGGCGGTGATGGGTCCGGCGCAGCTCGCCGGTGTGCTGTCCATCGTGGCCCGGCAGGCGGCCGCCGCCCGGGGACGCGAGTACGACGAGGACACCGACGCCGCCATGCGGATGATGGTCGAGCAGCAGATCGAGTCGCAGTCCGGGGCGCTGTTCCTGTCCGGGCGGCTCTACGACGACGGGGTGATCGACCCCCGGGACACCCGTACCGTCCTCGGGCTGTGCCTGTCGGCGATCCACAACGGACCGGTGAAGGGCGCCGACGGTTTCGGCGTCTTCCGGATGTGACCTGTGAGCGCGAGGAACGCAGCGAAGCGGAGTCCCGCAGTCGCGAACGAAAGGCAGGCTCAGCGCGGATGATCAACAAACTTCTGGTTGCGAACCGGGGCGAGATCGCCCGCCGGGTCTTCGCCACCTGCCGCGCCCTCGGCGTGGCCACCGTCGCCGTGCACTCCGACGCGGACGCCGACGCGCCGTTCGTGGCCGACGCCGACCAGGCCGTTCGGCTGCCGGGTAACACGCCGGCCGAGACGTACCTGCGCATCGACGCCATCCTGGACGCGGCCCGGCGCTCCGGCGCTGACGCCGTCCACCCCGGCTACGGCTTCCTGGCCGAGAACGCCGAGTTCGCCGCGGCGGTGACCGACGCGGGCCTGACCTGGGTCGGGCCGTCGGCCAAGGCGATCGCCGCGATGGGCGACAAGATGGCCGCCAAGGCGATGCTCGCCGACGCGGGCGTGCCGATGCTGCCCACCTGGACCGACCCGGCCGAGGTCACCGCCTTCCCGGTGCTGGTCAAGGCCGCCGCCGGTGGCGGCGGCCGGGGCATGCGGATCGTCCGCGACGCGGCCGGGCTGGCCGAGGCCGTCGCTGGCGCTCGCCGCGAGGCGGCGGCGGCGTTCGGCGACGGCACCGTCTTCATCGAGCGGTACGTGGAACGCGGACGCCACGTCGAGGTGCAGATCTTCGGCGACACCCACGGCACCGTCGTGGCCCTCGGGGTACGCGACTGCTCGATCCAGCGCCGCCACCAGAAGATCGTCGAGGAGGCACCGGGTGTGCTGCCCGACGACGTGCGCGCGGAGTTGCACGAGGCGGCGGTGGCGGCCGGGCGGGCTGTCGACTACGTCGGCGCGGGAACCGTGGAGTTCCTGCTCGCGCCGAACGGGCAGGTGCACTTCCTGGAGATGAACACCCGCCTCCAGGTGGAACATCCGGTCACCGAGCTGACCACCGGGCTGGACCTGGTCCGGCTGCAACTGCTCGTCGCCGAGGGCGAGCCGCTGCCGGTCACCACCACGCCACCGGCCGACGGCCACGCCATCGAGGTACGGCTGTGCGCCGAGGACCCGGCTCAGGGCTTCCGCCCGGCCACCGGCACGCTGCACCGGTTCGCGATCCCCGGGGTCGCAGCCGAGTTCGGTCCGGCCCGTGGCCTGCGCCTGGACTCCGGCGTCGTGGACGGCTCGACGGTGAGCGTGCACTACGACTCGATGCTGGCGAAGCTCGTCGCCTGGGCGCCCACCCGCACCGAGGCGGCCCGTGCCCTGGCCGGCGCGCTGGCCCGCGCCGAACTGCACGGCGTGGCCACCAACCGGGACCTGCTGGTCCGTGTGCTGCGCAGCGCGGAGTTCACCGCCGTGGACCTCGACACCGGCTTCCTGGACCGGCACCCGGAGGTGTTCGCGCCACTGCTGCCGGCGGAGCAGCTTCCGGTGGCGGCACTGGCGGCGGCGCTGTCCGGGGCCGCCGAGCGCCGGGCCGCCGCACCGGTGCTGGCCGGGTTGCCGTCGGGCTGGCGCAACGTGCCGTCCTTCCCGCAGGTCACCCGCTTCACCGTCGGCGACGGCGAGGAGATCGAGGTGCGCTACCGGCTCGACCGCACCGGCGGCCTCGCCGAGTGGGGAAGGAAGGGCCCTCTCTTAACGGATCCGGTAGAGGAAGGGTCCTTTGTTAACACCGAGCTGCCGGTGGTCGAGCTGGTGACTGCCACCCCGGGCCGGGTGGTGCTCGACGTGGACGGGGTGCGGCGGGCCTTCCGTGTACACCGGGCGGGGTCGTCGGTCTTCGTGGACGGCCCGGACGGGGCGGCGAGCCTCACCGAACTGCCCCGCCTGCCCCTGCCCACCGCGGAGCTGGCGGCCGGGTCGCTGCTCGCGCCGCTGCCCGGCGCGGTGACCCGGGTACACGTCGAGGTCGGTCAGCGGGTTGCTGCCGGTGACCTGCTGCTGACGCTGGAAGCGATGAAGCTCGAACATCCCGTGCTCGCCCCCGCCGACGGCGTGGTGACGGAGCTGCCGGTGCCGGCCGGCGGCCAGGTCGAGACGGGTGCCGTACTTGCCGTGGTGGACCCCGAGGAGGACCCGCAGTGAACTTCGACCTGACCCCCGAGCAGGACCAGCTCCGCGACGCCGTACGGGCGTTGGGCCGCAAGTACGGCCACTCCTACTTCGTCGAGAAGGCCAGGTCCGGCGAGCACACCACCGAGCTGTGGCACGAGGCCGGGCGGCTGGGCTACCTGGGCGTGAACATCCCCACCGAGTACGGCGGCGGGGGCGGCGGCATCACCGAGCTGGCGCTGGTGTGCGAGGAGCTGGCCGCGACCGGCTGCCCGCTGCTGCTCCTGGTGGTCTCCCCCGCCATCGCCGCCACGATCATCAACAAGCACGGTACGGAGGAGCAGCGCAAGAAGCACCTCCCCGGCCTCGCCGACGGCTCCCAGAAGATCGTCTTCGCGATCACCGAGCCGGACGCCGGATCGAACTTCCACCGCCTCGCCACAGTGGCCCGCCGCGACGGCGACGACTGGCTGCTCAGCGGCCGGAAGATCTACATCTCCGGGGTGGACGAGGCCGGGCACGTCCTCGTGGTCGCTCGTACCGAGGACGCGTCCACCGGGAAGTTGAAGCCGGCGCTGTTCATCGTGCCGACCGACGCGCCCGGCCTGGAGAAGTCCAAGCTGGACATGGAGATCCTGTCGCCGGAGAACCAGTTCCTGCTCTTCCTCGACGACGTCCGGCTCCCCGCCGACGCGCTCGTCGGTGAATCGCTCGACGCCGGGCTGCCCGCCCTGTTCGCCGGGCTCAACCCGGAGCGCATCACTGTTGCCGCGATGGGCGCCGGCACCGGCCGGTACGCGATCGAGAGGGCAAGCGACTACACAGCTACCCGCAAGGTGTGGGGCGGACGCTCGATCGGCTCCCACCAGGGCGTCTCGCACCCGCTGGCGCACGCCGCAGTGCAGGTCGAGCTGGCCCGGCTGATGATCCACAAGGCGGCCACGCTCTACGACGCGGGCCGCGACCTGGAGGCCGGCATCTCCGGCAACATGGCCAAGTACGCGGCCGGCGAGGCCGCCGCGCTCGCCGTCGACACCGCCGTCCAGGCGCTCGGCGGGGCCGGCATGACCACCGAGTACGGCGTGGCGACGCTGCTCGGCGCGGTACGGGCGGGCCGGATCGCCCCGGTCAGCCGGGAGATGATCCTCAACTTCGTCGCCCAGCACGTCCTCGGCCAGGACAAGTCCTACTGACCGAGGTGGGCCCGGGGTACGGCGGGTGCCCGATCACCCGCCGTACCCCGGGGGTCCGTCAGCGGACGGTCAGCGTGCCGACCGCCGGGCGCGGCGTCGCCACCGGCGGCAGCCGCTTCGGCTCGCCCCGGCTCGGCTCGCCCGCCCGGGCCAGCGCGCTCTTCGACGCGTCCGCCCGGCCGGCCGCCGCGTCCTCCTGGAACGGCTGCGCGTCACCGACGCAGAGCGTGCCCTTGGCCGGCAGCTTGCCGGTGAGCAGGTATGCGTCGATCCGGCCGGTCACGCACGCCGAGGTGCCGTACGCGGTGTGGCCCCAGCTGTCGCTGCTCAGCAGGCGGCTGTTCGGCAGCAGCTTCGCCGAGCTGACCGCGCCCTGGTAGTTGGTCGCCGGATCCCAGTAGTTGCCGACCACCAGCACCGGGGCGGCGGTGACCCGGTTGAACGGCCCGGTCCAGGCGTCCTCGTCCCGCACCGTCCAGGTGTTGCGGGCACAGGGCGAGGTGCCCCAGGCCCACGCCCGCCCGAAGTAGGGCGCCCGCTTGTCCTCCTTCGCCGACAGCGCCGGCCAGGCGTCGGCGCTCTTCGGGTGGTACGCGTCGGTGCAGTCGACGGTCAGGAACGTCTCCAGCCCGTTGTCGTACGGGAAGTCGTACCCCCGCTGTTGCCGTGCCTGCGCGGCGCGGGCGGCGAGTGCCTTGCGGGCCGTGGCGGTGGCGGCCTTGCCGGCGGCCGGGTCGGTCAGGGCCAGGAGCTGGACGGTCAGGTCCACGACCGACTGCCAGCCGTACGGGTCGTAGAGCGCACCGAGCGTGGCGCCGACGAAGTCGGCGTAGCTGACGGTGAACGAGCCGAAGTCCGGGTCCTCGATCACCACCGGCTTCTTGCGCAGCCGCTTCGCCACCGTGTCGTACGCGGCCAGCGGGTTGCCGGTGGAAGCCAGCGCACACTGCTCGGCGCCGGCCTCGCCGCACCGGGCCAGGATCTCGCGCAGCGCCCGGTACGCGCCGTCGGCGCTGCGCAGCCGCGTCTCCTGGAGCTGGTTGCGGGCACTGCCCTGGCCGATCCAGGCGTTCGGGTCGAGCACGCCGTCGACGACCAGCGCGCGGAAGCGGTCCGGGAACATGTTGGCGTAGTACTGGCCCAGCGCGGTGCCGTAGCTGAAGCCGAGGTAGCTGAGCCTCTTGTCGCCGACGGCGCGGCGCAGCACGTCCATGTCGCGGGCCACCTCGGCGGTGGACGCCGCGCCGGTGAGCGGCTTACCGGTGGTGGAGCACGCCTTGCCGACCGCCTTGGACGCCGCGACGTACGCCTTCTCCTCCGCCTTGGTCCACGGGAACGCGACGTTCAGCCCGGCGTACGCGCGGGTCTGGTCCTTCACCGAGCGGAAGCACTTGATGTTGTCACTGGCCTCGACGCCGCGCGGGTCGACGCCGACGATGTCGAAGCGGTCGAGCAGGTCGTCGCCGAGGAAGTAGGGCGCGGCGAGCGCGATGCTCGTGCCGGAGCCACCCGGGCCACCCGGGTTGAGGAAGAGGCTGCCGACCTTGCGCTGCTGGTCGCGGGCCTTGACCCGGAGCAGGGCGACCTCGGTGGTGGCGCCCTTCGGGTTGTCGTAGTCCAGCGGCAGCCGGACCGTGGCGCACTCGGCGTAGTCGTAGCAGGCGTACCAGTCGAGCTTCGGCGTCGGCACGCGGTCCACCCGGCGCGCCTCGGCGGCGGTGGTCCTGTCGTGCGCGGGTGGTTGCGGAGTCGCCGCCGCGGCGGGCGCGACGGCCGGTCCGGCGAGGAGGACGCCGGCGATCCCGGTTGCGGCCAGGGATCGGATTGCACGGGGCATGAGGCTGCCTTCCGTCGGGGAACAGTTCCGTCGAGGAGACCTCGACCCCCGTCACTGTAGGGATCGACGCCCACGTTAGTGGCCCCCAAACGGGGATCGATACGGCAAACAACCAGATGATGTAACGATTTTTTCTCGATCGTCGCTACCTGCGACTCCGAAGTGGAGCGTCGGTGACGGGAAGCCGTCTCATCCCGCCGGTTGACAGGTGGACGCGCTGGGCCATGCTTGTCGGGTGAGATCGTTCCCGAAGCCCGATGCGCGGGCGAAGGCCGTCGTCGCGTCCCTGGCGACGGTGGCGGCGGTGGTGACCCTCGCCGTGTGGCGTCCGCCCGGCATCCTGTCGGTCGTGCTGGCCCTGGTCTGCGTCCTGCTCGCCATGATCACGGGAGTGACGATCACCGCCGCGCGTCAGCCCGGCGGCACCGGCGGGCCCGCCCCGCAGGCCGAGACCTGGCCGGTCCCCCACCAGGGGTACGGAGTGGACGCCGACACGCTGGAGGCGATCGACCCGCGCGCGGTACGGAACCTGCGCACGCCGGCGGGCCAGCCGATCGACGCGGACACGCTGGAGACGCTCGACCCGCGGGTGGTACGCGGCATGCGGGCGACGACAGCGGTGGACGCCGACACGCTGGAGACGCTCGACCCGCGGTCGGTCCGGCAGGGCCGGACCGTGAACGGGCTCAGCGACCGGTGAGCGTGGGGCCGGCGAGCGCGTTGACGCCCCGGCCGGCCAGACAGCGGTAGGTGCGGTCCGCCTCGGCCTCCGGCGGCAGCACCTCCAGGTTCCACCCGCTCGCCGACTTGCCGCCGCTGACCAGCCGGAACGTGTCGGCGTTGCACACCCGCCCGACGGCCGGGTCGGCCGCGACCGTCTCGTGGCGGGCCCCGGCGAGACCGGCCGGCAGGTCACCGGCGGCGTAGGTCTCCCACGTGTGCTGGCCGTCGCACGGCACCCGGCTCGCCTCGGCCCGGTCGCGGCGCAGCCGTACCGGACCGAAGCACTCCAGTTCCGTCGCGCAGCGCGCCCCGGCGGGCAGCCGCACGTCGGCGGACGCGCAGCCGGGCACCGGCGCCACCCCGGCCACGCCGCTGGTCGCCGGTGTGGGCGTGACGGCCGGCGTGTGCCCGCCTGCCACCCAGCCGCCACCGGCCGAGGCGGCGAGCGCCAGCACACCGGCGCCGCCGAGGAACCAGCGCTTGGGCCAGCGCCGGCCACGCGAGGCCACCGTCGGGTGGTCGTCGTCCGCGGGCGGCCGCGGGTTCGGCCCACCGGTGCGGTGGAACCGGTCGCCGGTGGCGCCGTCGTACAGGCCGCCGGTCGCCGGGGCGCCGTCCAGCGGCAGCGAGGCGAGCAGGCCGCGCAGCTCGACCGCGGACGGCCGCGCGCCCGGGTCGTTCGACATGCCCAACCGGAGTACGTCGATCAGCTCACCGGGCACACCGGGCAGGCCCGGGATCGGCTGCTGGAACATCTCCAGCACGGTGACCAGGCTCGGGTTGCGTTCGGAGTGCCAGCGCGGCGGACGGCCGTACATCACCGCGTAGAGCGTGGCGCACAGCGAGTAGACGTCGACTGCGGGCGTGGGCGGACTGTGGTTGAACGTCTCCGGTGGCGCGTACGCCGGGGTGAGCGCCTCCAGCATCACCGAGGAGTCGCGGAACTCGGCGAGCACCGCCAGGCCGAAGTCGGCCAGGACGGCCGAGTTGAACTCGGAGTGCAGGATGTTCGCCGGCTTGACGTCGCGGTGCAGGACGCCCGCCGCGTGCGAGTGGGCCAGCGCGTCGGCGATCTTCACGCCGAGGTCGCGGGTCTCCGCCGGGCCCAGCGGCGAGGTGCGCATCCGCTCGGCGTACGAGCCGTCGCACAGCTCCATGATGAGGTAGGGGTGCTGGTCGACGGTGACGCCGACGTCGAACAGGTCCACCACGTGGGGGTGCGACGACATCCGCCCGGCGGCACGGGCCTCGCGCAGGAAACGGGCCTGGTCGCGTTCGCTGTCCAGCGTGCGGTTCTCGATCTTGACCGCGACCTCGCGCCCCACCGAGATCTGGGTGGCCCGGTAGATGGTGGCGTACCCGCCCCGGGCGAACACCTGCAGATCGGTCAGACCGGGCACGATGGGCAGCCGCAGGGCGCCGGGCGGGGTCTCGGTCACGACTCGAAAATACCCAACGATCCGGACCCGTCAGCGCGCCGTGTCGGTGGCCGGCACCGGACCCGGGACGGAGTCGTCAGTGGCGGCGGCCGCCCGGCGGGCGTCCCACCACAGGCCGACCGCCGTCGCGACCGCGCCCAGGCCCTCCCACGCGGCGACCGCGAAGAAGCGGTCCGGCGCGACGTCGGAGAGCACCGCGATGGTGAACACGGTGAAGGTGACCAGGCGGAACCACACGGTGAACCGGTAGAACGGCCGCCACTCGGTGGCGACGGCGAGCAGGTAGTAGACCCCCATGTTGAACGAGGCCATCGAGGACGCGGTGAGGAACGTGCCGGTGTAGTCGCCCGGAGCGCGCTCGGCCGGCACCTCGAAGCCGAGCAGGCGCAGCTGCGTCTCCGGCCAGATCAGACCGAGCGCGCCGAGCAGCAGCGCGAGGAGCCCGAAGACCGCGATCGTCCAGCCGGCGCCCGAGCGCGGCAGCCTCATCGTTCCTCCCCAGCGTGGTCTGCCGGTGACGCAGGCGCGCACCGGGAGGCGGCAGTCGATCCACCACTGTCGCGGCCCCACGCTAACCGGCTCCACCGACGAACACATCCCCGGAACCGTCAGAACAACGGGCGGTCAGCCGCCGGAGAGGCGGACCCGCAACGCGTCCGCGACGATCCGCTCACTGCGCTGCTCGGTGGCGTACGCGAGGCGTACCGCCTCCTCCGCGTTCGTCAGCGCCTCGGCCCGGCGACCGCAGGCGTCGAGCGCCTCGGCCAGCACCAGCAGCGCCACCACCTGGCTGCGCACGTCCTCGGCCGGGGCGGTGATCGACCGCTGCGCCCAGTCGAGCGCCTGCTCGCGCTGGCCGTGGGCGAGCAGCGCGGCGGCGTACCGGGCCATCGTCTGCCGCCGTGAGAACAGCAGCGAGGGCGCGTTCGCCGCGCCGGTCGCGACCGGGGCGAGCAGCCCCACAGCGGTGCCCGGGTCACCCGCCGCGAGCCGGGCCATGGCGAGCAGCACCCGCGGCGCGACCTGGGCCGGCGCCTGCGGGTTGTGCGGCTCCACCCGGGTCAGCACCGACCGCGCCTCCCGCTCGGCTGTCTCATGGTCGCCCATGTCCAGCGCCACGAAGCCGCGCAGCGTGCCGGCCATGCCGGTGAGCAACGGGTGGGTGGTCCGGTCGGCGTACTCGAGCGCCTCGGTGAACAGGTCGGCCGCGTGTTCCGGCTCGCCCAGCCCGCGCGCCACCACCCCGCGCACCACCAGCGCGAAGCCCTGCCCCCAGTCGTCGCCCACCTCGGCGAAGTCCCGATACGCGCGCCGCGCCGCCCGGTCCGCCTCGGCCAGGTCGCCCAGCTCGGCGGTGGCGTACGCCTCGACCGCGCGCAGCGTCCCCACCGCCCACGCCTCGCCGACCCGCTCCCCGAACGGCAGGAACACCCGCGCCATCCGGCACGCCTCCCGCAGCCGGCCGGCGAGCAGCCGGGCGAACGCGGTGGTGCCGCGCAGCCAGGCCCGCCCGTACGGGTCCTTCAGCTCGGCGAAGAGCCGGGCGGCCCGGCCGAGCACCGCGTCGGTGCCGGCGAAGTCGCCCCGGGTGGTGGTCACCCAGGCCAGGTTCTGCAACGACCAGGCCTGCCCGCGGGGATCCCGCGCGGCGAGACTGACCTGGTAGGACGCGGCCAGCCGGCTGCTCGCCTGCCCGAGCCGGCCGGCGATGAAGTCGGCCATGCCGAGCCGCCGCATCGCCGACGCCCGCAGCGTGGGCAGACCGGCGTCGGTGGCCACCTGCAACGCCTCCTGCCAGTTGCACTCGGCCCGCTCGGCGTCACCGAGTGTCTGCTGGGCCTGCCCGGCGAGCAGCAGCGCGGCGGTCCGGGTGGCCGGGTCGCCGGTGTTCGCGGCGATCTTCTCGGCGAACGCGAGCGCGTCGGCCGGGCGGCCGATCTGGAGCAGCGCCCGGGCGTGCACCACCCGGTCCGCCGGTGGCACCCCGTCGCGGGCCAGCTCGGCCGCGCGCTCGGCGTACTCGACGGCGAGCGCCGGCTCCCCCGACCGCAGCGACCGGCGGGCGGCCCGGCCCAGCGCGGCCACGCCCAGCGGGGTGACCGCCCGGGCCGGCGCGTCCGGGCGCAGCTTGACCGCGTCGGCGAGCGCTGTGGCCCGCTCCACGTGCTCGGCGACGAAGTCGTCCCGGGCGGCCTCGGTGAACGCGCCCCCCGGGGCGCCGCCGGTCTCGTCGACGCTCTCCGGCGCGGCCCAGCGGGCCAGCGCCGCGTGCCGCTCGGCCAGCTCGGCCTTGCTCACCCCGGCGTACGCGGCCTCCCGCATCAGCGGGGTGGCGAAGGCGAACCCGCTGCGGGTGCGGTGCAGCATGCGCCGTTGCAGCAGCTCCTCCACGGCCCGGTCCAGCTCGACGGCGGCCACCGCGGCGGGCCGCCCGTCCCGTCCGACCCGCTGCTCCCGCAACGCCTCCAGCGCTCCCGCCGGCACGGTGTCGCCCACCACCGCGGCGTCGCGCAGCGCCGAGCGGGCGTTGGGCGGCAGCGCGTCGATACGCGCCGCGAGCACCGCGGCCAGGTCGCGGGAGAGCAGGCGGCTGCCGAGCGAGCCGGGGGCGAGTCGCCAGCCGACGTCGGCGCCCCGCCCCGGGCCGGCGGTGAGCGCACCGCGCTCCATCAGCAGCGTGACCAGCTCGGCCAGATAGAACGGGTTGCCCTGCGCGGTGGCGAGCAGCCGGTCCGCGTCGGTCTGGGGCATGCGGCCACCGGACAGGTAGCTGGTGAGCAACCGGGAGGCGTCCGCGCCGCGCAGCGGCGGCAGCGCGTGCACCTCGGCGTCCGCGACGCGGGTCAGCGCGCCGGCGGTGCGTACCAGCTCGGGACGGCCGAGCAGCAGCACCAGCACCGGCCCGCTGAGCCGGTTGAGGGTCAGCGCCAGCGCCTTGAGCGTCTCGGCGGTGGCGTCGTGCAGGTCGTCCACCACGATCACCAGCGGCGCCTCACCGGCGAGCGCGCTGAGCAGGTCCGCCACGGCGGTCGGCACCGCCTCGTCGTCCGGCGGCGGCCCGGCCGCGTTCCACTCGCCGTTCTCGGTGGCGGGCGGGAGTTCGGCGTACCCGAGCAGGGCCAGGAGCTGGTCCACGGCGATCGGCGGCGGGTCGCCGGGGAGCCGGGACAGGCGCTGGCCGAGGCGGCGCAGCCGCTCCTCGACGGCCGGCCGGGTGACGGCGGTGGCCGCGTCGCCCGGCAGGCCGACGGCGGCCCGGACCAGGTCGGCCAGCGGCGCCAGCCGGCGGCGCTCGCCGAACGCCGCGCAGCGTACCGAGAGCACGCGGGCGCCGGTGTGCGCCGCGTACCGCCCGGCGCCGACGTCGTAGCCGGCAGCGAGGCGTTCCACCTCGGCCGCGAACCGGGACTTGCCGATCCCCGCCTCGGCGGTCATCAGCAGCACCCGGGGCTCACCCCTGTCGATCACCTCGGCGAGCCGGCCGGCGATCCGGCCGATCTCGGTCTCCCGGCCCACGAACGGCGCCTCGTCACCGAGGCCGGACCGGGTGCCGGGCGCGTCGAGCAGGCCCAGCAGCTCGTACGCCTCGACCGGTTCCCGCTTGCCCTTGAGCCGCAGCGGGCGCAGCGCCCGCCAGGAGGCGACGTGCCGGGTGGCCGCGGAGGTGCGCGCACCGGCGTAGACCGCGCCGACCGCGGCGGCGTCGGCCAGCCGGGCGGCGGTGTTCACAGTGTCGCCGATGACCGTGTACTCGATCGCCGCCTGGATGCCGGCGATGACGTCTCCGGTGTTGAGGCCGACGCGCAGGCCCAGCGGCGCGCCGCCGCCGCGCTCGTCGTCGAGCACCCGCCGCACCGCACGCTGCATGGACAGCGCCGCGCGGACCGCCCGCTCGGCGTCGTCCTCGTGCGCGACCGGGGCGCCGAAGACCGCCATGATCCCGTCGCCGGTGAGCTTGTCGACGTGCCCGCCGAAGGTCTTGACCGCGCCCGCGAGGGCCGCCAGCACCCGGTCGGTGACCGCACCGACCCGTTCCGGGTCCAGGTCCTCCGACCAGGAGGTGAAGTCGGAGAGGTCACCGAAGAGCACGGTCACCACGCGGCGCTCGGCCGCGGGCAGCGTGGCGGCAGCCGGCAGCGCCGCCCCGCAGTTGTGGCAGAACCGCGCCCCGGGCACGGCTACGGTTCCGCACACCGGGCAGGTCACGGCTGCTCCACTCCGAGGTGTTCGAGCTGGGCCCGGACCGACCACTCGGCGGCCCACCACAGCGACCTGTCGACGTCGGCGTAGACCACTGCGACCACCTCGGCCGCGGTGGTGGCGCCCGCGGCGACGGCGGCGCGCACCTGGTCCAGCCGGGCCCGCCGGTGGGCCAGGTAGAAGTCGGCCGCCACACCGCAGTCGGCCAGCGCCGGGCCGTGGCCCGGCAACGCCGGGATCTCCCGGTACGTGGAGAGCAGCTCCAGGCTCGACAGGTAGTCGCCGAGGTGCCCGTCCGGGTGGGCGACCACTGTGGTGCCCCGGCCGAGGATGGTGTCGCCGGTCAGCACGACGCGCTCGCCGCCGTGCGCGGCGACGAGGCAGACCGAGTCGGCGGTGTGCCCGGGGGTGGGCAGCAGTCGCAGGTCCAGCCCCACGTCGAGCGCGGTGTCGGCGCTGAGCGGCTCACCTCCGGCGGTGTGCGCCGGGTCGGCGGCGAGCACCGGTACGCCGTCGAGCAGCTCACGCAACCGGGGCGCGCCCTCGGTGTGGTCGGCGTGCCCGTGCGTGATCAGCACGCACCCGATGCGCCCCTGCGCCGCGATCGCGGCCAGGTGCCCCTCGTCGGCGGGCCCCGGGTCGACCACGACGGCGGGCGCGTCCGGCCCGGCCCGCAGCACCCAGGTGTTGGTCCCGTCGAGCGTCATCGGCCCCGGGTTCGGCGCACGCAGCAACGTCACCCACGCCGGTAGCTCCTCCGCAAGCGCCCCCGCGGCCCCGGCCATACGCCCACCCATGGCTGCGATCGTACGACTCCGCCCGCCGCTCCCCGCGATCTTGCAGTTCCGGCCCGAGCTTTGTCCCCGTGTGGGGCTTCTGCCGGGGCCGCAACCGCAAGATCGCGGGCTCTCACGGCGGGCGAGAGGGCACGGTCACGCGACCTCGACGATGACCTCTACCTCTACCGGGGCGTCGAGGGGGAGTTCGGCCACGCCTACCGCGCTGCGGGCGTGGCGGCCGGCCTCGCCGAACACGGCGCCGAACAGGTCGGAGGCGCCGTTGATCACGCCGGGCTGGCCGGTGAAGCCGGGTGCGCTGGCCACGAAGCCGGTCAGCTTCACCACCTTGACCACGTTCTCCAGCCCGACCAGCGCGTCGATCGCGGCGAGCGCGTTGAGCGCGCACCGCTGCGCCAGGTCCTTCGCCTGCTCGGCCGAGACGCCGTTGCCGACCTTCCCGGTGGCGAGCAGCTTGCCCTCGGCCATCGGCAGCTGGCCGGACACGTAGACGTGCTGCCCGGACTGGACGGCCGGTACGTAGCTGGCCACCGGCGGCACCACCTCGGGCAGTTCGAGGCCGAGCTCGGCGAGCTTCGCCTGGGGTCCGTTGCTCATCGAGGTCAGCCCTTCGGACGCTTCAGGTACGCGACGAGCTGCTCCGGGTTCGGGCCGGGGACCACGGAGACCAGTTCCCAGCCGTCCTCGCCCCAGTTGTCGAGGATCTGCTTGGTCGCGTGGACCAGCAGCGGCACCGTGGCGTATTCCCACTTCTGCATCGGAGGAGGGCTCCCTTGCCTGACTTGGACTTCGGTCAGGCACAGCCTACGGTCCGCCGCGGTCACCAGGACGCGGGACGCGGCTCCGGCGCCGCCGGCGGCTCGCCGCACGGGCCCTCGTGCTCGAAGCGCTGCGGGCACCGGCTGCGGTCGGGCAGCAGCAGGTCGCAGAAGACCCGGTGCCTGTTGTTCTGGTCGTCGGCGGTGGAGACGGTGGTCTCGCCCGCGTCCAGCTCCATCAGGAAGCCCAGCGAGGTGGCCACGGTGCCGGCGAGCGCGGTGGCCGCCGCCAGGTCGGGCACCCGGACCTGGAGGTGGATGACGTAGCCGGGCTCGTCCTCGTCCCGCCCCCTCCCGCCGGAACGGGGAAGCGTCCGGACCACGTCGGCCGGAGGGCCGTAGGAGCGCTCGTTGAACGGCGCGCCCGGTCCCTCGGCCTCACCCGGCCGTCCGGCCCGGTCACCGGGGAACTGGCCCCGAGGACTGTTCTCCGCGTCGCGCATCCTTCGCCTCCGGGCGTCGTACCTGTTCACCAACACCGCAATCCGGCTCGGAGCCGTCCCCGGCCCGGCTCTCCGCGTCGGGGACGAACGTAGATCCTGCGACAAGTCCCGGCAACGGGACGCGCACGCCTCGTCACGTCCAGTCACATTTGCGACACAAGGCTGGTCGGGAACGCGGTAGCCGTCTCCGTCCGGCGGGGCGCGTACGCGGGGCTGGCAAGCGCCCCGCCGACCGATACCCTTCCGGACTGGACGCGCGCCGACGCGCGCCCGCACACCTCGACCCGTGCCCGTCGCCTGGGGCGGCGACGGGAGCCGCAACCCGGGGGAGACAGATGACCCAACCGCCCGTCGGTGGCGACACCGGCACGCCCGGCGACCCGAATCCGCAACCGCCGCCCACCGGCGGCGCGCCGCCGGGATCCGCACTCCCGGCCGGCCCGCCGGCGTACCCGTCCGAACCCCAGCCGCGCAAGCGACCGGCGGTGCTGATCGTCTCGCTGGTGCTGGCCGCCGCGGTCCTGCTCTGCGGCGGTGGGGGCACTGCCGCGTTCCTCGCGCTGCGCAACAGCGAGGACGGCCAGGGCGCGAAGGAGCCGCAGGTCGCGGTGGACGGCTTCCTCAAGGCCGTCTACCAGGAGCGCGACGCCGAGAAGGCTGCGGCGTTCGTCTGCTCCGCGGCCCGCGACGACGAGAAGATCACCACCAAGGTCGCCGAGGTCCAGAAGTACGTCGCGCAGTACCAGAACCCCCGGTTCCGCTGGCCCACCCCGACAGTCGACAACCAGACCGGGGACCGGGCCACCGTCTCCGCCCGGGTGACCATGACCACCGCCGACGAGAAGGTCGCCGAGCAGGCGCTGCGTTTCACAGTGGTGCGGAAGACGGGTTGGTGGGTCTGCGAGGTCGGCTGATCCCACCGGCCGGACAGAGCTGGTCCCAACGGCTGGTTAGGCTCGACGGGTGGCAGCGAGTGAGCAGCCGGCCGAGTCCGCCGGCAGATGGCCGGCCCGCCTGCACGTGGTGACCGGCAAGGGCGGCACAGGAAAGACGAGCGTGGCCGCCGCGCTGGCCCTCGGCCTGGCCGCCGGGGGCCGGCGCACCCTGCTGGTCGAGGTGGAGGGCCGGCAGGGCATCGCCCAGCTCTTCGGCACCGACCCGCTGCCGTACGAGGAACGGCACCTCGCCGACGCGCCCGGCGGCGGTGAGGTGCGGGCGCTGGCGGTGGACGCCGAGGAGGCGCTCCTCGAATACCTGGACATGTTCTACAAGCTCGGCGCCGCCGGCCGGGCGCTGCGCAAGCTCGGCGCGATCGACTTCGCCACCACGATCGCGCCGGGCCTGCGCGACGTGCTGCTCACCGGCAAGGTCAAGGAGGCGACCACCCGGACCAGCGGGTCGCGCCGGACGTACGACGCGGTGGTGCTGGACGCGCCCCCGACCGGGCGGATCGGCCGCTTCCTGAACGTGACGGCGGAGACCGCCCGGCTCGCGAAGGTCGGCCCGATCAAGACCCAGAGCGAGGGCGTCTCCGCGCTGCTCCGGTCGCCGATGACCGCTGTGCACGTGGTCACGCTGCTGGAGGAGATGCCGGTCCAGGAGACGCTCGACGCGGTGGCGGAGCTGACCCAGCTCGGTTTCCCGGTCGGCCGCGTGATCGTCAACGGCGTCCGTCCGCCGGTGCCGGCCGGGCGGGCGGTGACAGCGGCCGAGCTGAAGCGCGGGCTGGCCGCCGCCGGCCTGCCGACCGACGGCCCGACCGTGGCCGGGCTCGTCGAGGAGGCTCGTGACCAGCAGGTACGCCGTGAGCTGGAGGACTCCCTCCGGGGTGACCTGGTGGACCTCGGCCTGCCCCTGGTCGAGTTGCCGCTGCTGCCCGAGGGGGTCGACCGGGCCGGGCTGGAGACGCTCGCCGAGGCCCTCGTCCGGGCGGATTGACTCACACCTGCGGCCGGCACGGAGCAGAGTGCCCCTCGGGACCGATACGCTCGATTGGTGCCTTCCGAAGACGCGGCGCCTCCGCTTGACGTCGACCAGATCCTCGCCGACGACGGCGTACGGATCGTGGTCTGCTGCGGCGCGGGCGGCGTGGGCAAGACGACCACGGCGGCGGCGCTGGCGTTGCGGGCGGCCGAGCGGCACGGCCGGCGGACGGTGGTGCTCACCATCGACCCGGCCCGCCGGCTGGCCCAGTCGCTCGGCCTGACCGAGCTGGACAACACACCCCGGCAGGTCAAGGGCATCGACGTCGAGGCCAGCGGCGGCGAACTGCACGCCATGATGCTCGACATGAAGCGCACGTTCGACGACGTGGTGCTTCAGCACACCGACCCGGCGAAGGCCGCGGAGATCTTCGCCAACCCCTTCTACCAGGCCATGAGTTCCACCTTCGCCGGCACGCAGGAATACATGGCGATGGAGAAGCTGGGCCAGTTGCACGCCCGGGGCGAGTGGGACCTGATCGTGGTGGACACGCCGCCGTCGCGCTCCGCGCTCGACTTCCTGGACGCGCCGGCCCGGCTGTCCCGGTTCCTCGACGGCCGGATGCTGCGCCTGCTGCTGGCCCCCGCGCGCAGCGGCGGGCGGAGCATGTTCAGCCTGGTCACGGCGAGCTTCGGGATGTTCTCCAAGGTGGTGCAGAAGGTGATCGGCGCCCAGCTGCTCACCGACCTGTCCGGCTTCGTGGCCGCCCTCGACTCGATGTTCGGCGGGTTCCGGCAGCGCGCCGAGCAGACGTACCGGATCCTCCAGGCCCGGGAGACGGCGTTCCTGCTGGTCGCGGCGCCGGAGCCGGACGCGGTCCGGGAGGCCGCCTACTTCGCCGGCCGCCTGCGCTCCGAGCGGATGCCGCTGGCCGGGCTGGTGCTCAACCGGGTGCACCGGCCGGCGTCGGACCTGTCCGCCGCGGAGAGCCTGGCCGCCGCGGAGCGGCTGGCCGGCGTGGGTGGGCACGAGGGCACCGTCGAGGTGTTGCGCGCGCACGCCGCGCTGGCCCAGCAGGCGGTACGCGAGGAGCAGGTGGCGGCCCGGTTCACCGAGGCGTTCCCGGCGGTGCCGGCGGTGTCGGTGACGGCGCAGCCCGCCGACGTGCACGACGTCGACGGGCTGCGGACGATCGGCGAGGCGATCAGCCGGAGCTGACCGGTCCGGTCAGTTGGCCGTGGTGACCAGGATCTTGTCCTTGCCGGCCTTCTCCTTGGCGTTCTTCCTCATGGCCGCCTCGAACATCTTGCGCCAGCTGGTGACCTGCGGGTGACGGCGCAGCAACGCCCGGCGCTCGCGCTCGGTCATGCCACCCCACACGCCGAACTCGATCCGGTTGTCGAGCGCGTCGGCCAGGCACTCGTACCGAACTGGGCAGCTCCGGCAGATCCTCTTCGCCACGTTCTGTTCGGCGCCCTGTACGAACAACGCGTCCGGGTCTCCGTTCTGACATGCCGCCAGTGACGGCCAGTCAGTGATCATGCCCATCTGTACACGTCCCCCCTTGCAGTACCTACCGACTTCGCGCGAGCAGCCCTCGTACATCCCCCCGGTCGTTCGCGCCGGCCTCCCCAGGGCGGCACGAACGACTCATGGCTGCGGTCGCCGCCACCATCATGCTGTGTAGTCGCCCGATTACGCAACGTTGTCGGCGAAATCCATCATTCCGGACACTCCCGGCTTCCCGGGCTTTCGCCCCGCGACTACCCCGCCCGAGTACGTGAAAACGCTGCGCCACTCCCGGACTTCGGAGAGACTTCCGCCGGATCTCACGCAACCCCGGACCAGGGCTCGTGCGTTTAGCACAACGAGGCCGGCGCGTGCAGGAAATGGGGAAAGTTCCCCGCGCGCCCGCCGTTCCCTACTCGCGTACCCTGTCGAGGTGACCTGGATGCGGAAACGTGACCACAACGTGCTGACCAACGCCGCATCGCTGCTGATCTGCGGCCTCTTGGCCGGAGTGGTGGTCGCCGCGGCGGCCTTCCCCGTGGCGGCGATGTCCGGACTGGCCGCCAAGGCGGGGGCGGAGACGTTCGATGCGTTGCCCAAGGAGCTGACAGTCGCCCGGGCGCCCCAGATCACCCGGCTGCTCGCGTCCGACGGCAAGACCGTGCTGGCCACGATGTACGACGAGAACCGCAAGGACGTCAAGCTCAAGGACATCTCGCCGTACATGCAGAAGGCCATCATCGCGGCCGAGGACCACGACTTCTACAAGCACAACGGCGTGGACATCAACGGTGTGGCGCGGGCCTTCGTCAACAACCAGGCCTCCGGCTCCTCCCGGCAGGGCGCCTCGACGCTCACCATGCAGTACGTCCGGCTGGCCATCTCCTACTCGGCCACCCACCCGGCCGACGTGGTCGCCGCGACCGAGGACACCAGCGGCCGCAAGCTGCGCGAGATGAGCCTGGCGCTCCAGGTCGACAAGGAGCTCTCCAAGGACGAGATCCTGGAGCGCTACCTGAACATCGCCGCGTTCGGCAACGGCGCGTACGGCATCTGGGCGGCCAGCCAGGTCTACTTCAACAAGCCGCCGAGCAAGCTCGACATCCAGGAGTCGGCGATGCTCGCCGGCATGGTGAAGGCACCCACCGCGTTCGACCCGACCACCAAGGCGGGTTACCCGGAGGCGGTCGGCCGGCGCGACTACGTCATCGACAACATGGTGCAGATCGGCGCGGTCACCCAGCAGGAGGCGGACGCCGCCAAGAAGATCAAGCTCCAGGTCAAGGGCAAGCGCACCCCGAACGGCTGCACCCAGACCACCACCCGCTCGTGGGGCTTCTTCTGCGACTACCTCTACCGCTGGTGGCTCCAGCAGGAGACGTTCGGCGCCACCTCGTACGACCGTGAGCGGCGGCTCAAGAGCGGCGGCTACACCATCGTCTCCACCCTGGACGTCCAGGCCCAGAAGGGCGCCGACAAGGCCGTCCGCAACAAGCTCGGCGAGAGCAGCAAGGCGGCCCGCATGGTGGCCGCCGTCGAACCCGGCACCGGCCGGGTGCGCGCCGTGGCGGTGAACCGGAACTTCAAGCTCGACGACCCGGCCGACCCGCAGAACAAGATCTCCAGTGACCCGAAGAAGGCCAAGAAGAAGATCCGGGGCAACTACCCCAACACGGTGAACCCGCTGGTCACCGGCGGTCCCGGCATCGCCGGCTACCAGGCCGGCTCGACCTTCAAGATCTTCACGCTGGTGGCCGCGCTGGAGAAGGGCTACCCGCTCAGCTACCCCATCAACGCGCAGCCGGTGTTCAAGTCCGACTACCCGGTCGAGTTCAACTCGCCCGCCGCCTGCCCGGGCACCAGCAAGTACTGCCCGAAGAACGCCAACCCCGCGATGGCCGGCATGCACAACATGTGGAGCGGCTTCGGCTTCTCGGTCAACACGTTCTTCATCGACCTCCAGCAGCGGGTCGGCGCGGAGAACGTGGTGAAGGCCGCGCAGAAGCTCGGCATCACGTTCCGCTCGTCGAGCGACGCGCAGCTCGCCGCCAACCCGCACCAGTGGGGCGCGTTCAGCCTCGGCGTCTCCCAGACCACCCCGCTGGAGCTGGCGAACGCGTACGCGACGCTCGCCGCCGACGGCAAGTACTGCGAGCCGATCCCGGTGCAGGAGATCCGTGGCCCGGACGGCGAGAAGCTGGACGTCGCCAACCCCCGCTGCGAGCAGCGGGTCAGCACCGAGGTGGCCCGCGCCGCCGTGGATGCCGCGCGCTGCCCGGTCGGTGACCGCTCCTCCACCACGAAGTGCGGCCCCGCCACCGCCGGCAACGTCCGCAACATCGTCAACGCGCCGGTGGCCGGCAAGTCCGGCACCACCGACTCCGACCGCACCTCGGCGCTGGTCGCGATGACCAAGCAGTACGCGGTGGCCGGCATCATGGCCGACCCGGACTGGCCGCAGACCAACCAGAAGATGGGCCACGACGAGACGCCCCAGGGCATCAACCCGGCTGTCTACCAGACGCTGCGCGACGCCATGAAGGGCAAGGAGCGGAAGAACTTCACGCCGCCCAGCGGCAAGATCGTCCTGGGTGACCAGCGCTCGATCCCGGGCGTGAAGTGCGAGTCCATCGAGACCGCGAAGTCCCGGCTGAAGGGTGCCGGCTTCGAGCCGGTGGTCTCCGGCAACAAGGTGCCGTCGGAGTGCCCGGCCGGCACCGCCGCCGGCACCAGCCCCGACGGCCGCACCATCAAGGGTGGCGTGGTGATGATCGAGGTCAGCTCCGGCCAGGGCACCCCGGAGCAGGGCGGCACCGCCACACCGGGCCGGCCGGGTGGCCCGGGCGGACCGGGTAACGGCGGCCGGCCGGGACGACCGCCGAACTGACAGCCGACACAGCGACGGCCACCTCCCTCGGGAGGTGGCCGTCGTCGTTTCCGCGCTACCGGAGCGCCGGGGTCAGAGACCGAGCTGGCGGCGTACCTCGGCGGCGACCCGACCACCCTCGGCCCGGCCGGCCACCGCGCCCTGGGCCGCCTTCATGGCCGGGCCCATCTGCGCCTTGCCGGTGAAGCCGCCCGCGGCGAGCGCCCCCGAGACCAGCTCGGCCAGCTCGTCGTCGGAGAGCTGCTTGGGCAGGTAGCGCTCCAGCACCTCACCCTCGGCGGTCTCCTTGCCGGCCTGCTCGGCGCGCCCGGCGTCGGCGAACGCCACCGCCGCCTCGCGGCGCTTCTTGGCCTCCTTGGTCAGCACGGCGAGCACCTCGTCGTCGCTGAGCTCGCGCTTTTCCCGGCCGGCGACCTCGGCGTTGCCCACGGCGGCCAGGGCCATCCGCAGCGTGGAGGTGGTCAGCTCGTCGCGCGCCTTGAGAGCGGCGCGCATGTCGGCGGTGAGACGGTCCTTCAGCGTGCTCATGGACGGTGAAACTACCCTGAACGCCATGCGAAAGCGCACACTATTCCGGCTCGCGGCCGGAACCGTCGCCGCCGGTGCGGCCACCCTGGCGTACGCGTCGCTCATCGAGCGCAACATGTTCACCCTCCGCCGGTACGACGTGCCGGTGCTCCCGACCGACGCCGAACCGCTGCGGGTGCTGCACCTCTCCGACCTGCACATGATGCCCGACCAGCGACGCAAGCAGGACTGGGTGGCCTCGCTGGCCGCACTCGACCCCGACCTGGTCGTGGTCACCGGCGACAACATGGCGCACCCGGCGTCGGTGCCGGGCGTGCTGCGCGCCCTGCAACCGCTGCTCGACCTGCCCGGCGCGTTCGTCTTCGGCTCCAACGACTACACCGGCCCGGTCTTCAAGAACCCCTTCACCTACTTCCTGCCCGACCGGGAGTACTCCGAGGGCGTGCCGCTGCCGTACGAGGAACTGCGCGACATCCTCACCGGCGCCGGCTGGGCGGACCTGAACAACGCCCGCACCACGCTCAAGGCCGGCGGGCGGGAGATCGAGCTGGCAGGCGTGGACGACCCCCACATCGAACGGGACGACTACGACGCCGTGGCCGGCCCGGTCAGTGGCGACGCGGCGCTTTCGATCGCGTTGTCCCACTCCCCCGAGCCCGTGGTGCTGGACCGGATGGCCGCCGACGGCTTCGGTCTGCTGCTCGCCGGGCACACCCACGGCGGCCAGGTCTGCGTGCCCGGGTACGGCGCCCTGGTGACCAACTGCGGGCTGCCCCGCTCGATGGCGCGGGGGCTGCACCGCTGGCCCGGCTCGGACTCCTGGCTGCACGTCTCCGCCGGCCTCGGCACCCACCCCACCGCCCCGATCCGCTTCGCCTGTCCCCCAGAGGCCAGCATCCTCACCTTGATCCCCCGCTGACCCCCCGGCAGATCTTGGTACGCGGCCGCCCCTCGGAGGGCTCATCCGTACCAAGATCTGCCGGGTACGCGGGGCGGGGGGTACCGAGTTTGACCGTGCGGGCGGGTGGGCTACTATTTGTCGGCACGCCTCGGGGTGTGGCGCAGCTTGGTAGCGCGCTTCGTTCGGGACGAAGAGGTCGTCGGTTCGAATCCGGCCACCCCGACCAGAGGTAAGAGGGCACATCCGATCGACCGGATGTGCCCTCTGCGTTTTCCCGGCACCGATCACCGTCGCAGTAGGATCCCGCCATGCCACGGCCGGTGGTCTTCGACCTCTTCCACACCCTGGTCCACGGCGCCGACGACGAGCGGGACCGGGTGGTCGGCGAGATGGCGCTCATCGTCGGAGTGGATCCGGCGGCGCTCGTCTCCGCGTACCACGCCACTTGGCGGGACCGCCTGGTCCGGTGGAACGCGGCCGAGACGGTACGCATCCTCGCCGCGCGTCTCGGCGGCGCGCCGACCGATGAGCAGGTGACCCGGGCCGCCGCGCATCGGCTGACTCTCGCCCACCGGGTGCTGGGCCGCGTCTCGCCCGTCACGCTGGACGTGCTCGACGCGCTGCGCGAGCGCGGGCACCGGCTGGCCCTGATCAGCAACGCCACCTCCGAGACGGCCGAGGCGTGGGCGGGCGGCCCGCTCGCCCGGCGCTTCGACGTCACGGTGTTCTCCTGCGAGGTCGGGCTGGCCAAGCCGGACCCGGCCATCTACCGCACCGCCGCGCAGCGGCTGGGCGTCGCGCCGGCCGACTGCGTGTACGTGGGCGACGGCGCGGACGGCGAGCTGGCCGGCGCGGCGGCGGCCGGCATGACGGTGCTCCGGACCACGGAACACCAGGACACCGACCCGGGCTGGATCGGACCGGTGATCGCGAACCTCGGCGACCTGCCCGCCCACGTGGAGCAACCGGCCTCGGCCGATTAGATCGACGGAACTGCCCGAAGCCACCCCGCCACGCGCGGTTGCCCCTGCCTCCTGGCAAAGTGTGCGCATGTCGCCGATGATCCGATCCCGCCTGACCGATTGGACCACCGTCGCGCCCCTGGTCGCCGTGCTCGTGCTCGTGATGACCTGGGGACGGGAGCTGCCCGGTCCGCTCATCTTCGTGGTGGCGGCCCTGCTCGCCGCGGCCGTACTGGCGGCTGTGCACCACGCCGAGGTGGTCGCGCACAAGGTCGGTGAACCGTTCGGGTCACTCGTGCTCGCGGTGGCGGTCACCGTGATCGAAGTCGGTCTGATCGTCACGCTGATGATCAGCGGCGGGGACAAGACGCAGGCGCTGGCGCGGGACACCGTCTTCGCCGCCATCATGATCACCTGCAACGGCATCCTCGGCCTTTCGCTGCTGCTCGGCGCGCTGCGGCGGCAGGTCGCGGTGTTCAATCCGGAGGGCACCGGCGGGGCGCTCGCCACTGTGGCCACGCTCGCCACGCTCAGCCTGGTGGTGCCGACGTTCACCACGAGCCGGCCGGGACCGGAGTTCTCCCCGGCGCAGCTCGCCTTCGCGGCGGTCGCCTCGCTGGCGCTCTACCTGCTGTTCGTCATGGTGCAGACCGGCCGGCACCGCGACTACTTCCTCCCGGTCACGCAGGAGGGCAGCATCCTCGCCGAGGACAAGAACGGTGACGGGCACGCCGAGCCGCCGTCCACGCGTACCGCGCTGGCCAGCCTGGCCCTGCTGGTGGTGGCGCTCGTCGCGGTGGTGGGCGACGCGAAGACGATCTCCCCGGCGATCGAGACGGCGGTCGGCGCGGCGAACCTGCCGCAGGCGTTCGTCGGCGTGGTCATCGCGCTGCTGGTGCTGCTGCCGGAGACACTCGCCGCCGCCCGGGCGGCCCGGCGGGACCGGGTGCAGATCAGCCTCAACCTCGCGCTCGGCTCGGCCATGGCCAGCATCGGCCTGACCATCCCGGCCATCGCGATCGCCTCGATCTGGCTGGACGGGCCGCTGGTGCTGGGCCTGGGCGGCACCCAGATGACGCTGCTGGCGCTGACCGCTGTGGCAGCGGTACTCACCGTGGTGCCGGGGCGGGCGACTGTGCTCCAGGGCGGGGTGCACCTGGTGCTGCTCGCCGCGTTCGTCTTCCTGGCCGCCAGCCCGTAAGCCGCGCCGGCCGCGGCCCGCCGCCAGGACGTGGGCCGCGGGCCGCGGGCCAGAAGGCAGGCAGACCGTCAGTCGTGCATCTCCGTGCGCGCCACCTCGGCGAACGCGGCGGTCAGGTACTCGGCGAACGGGCGCCCGGTGACCGCCAGCAGGTCGGCCACCAGCAGCGGCGCGTGCCGGGCGATCGCCGCCGGGGCGGGCGGGTTCTCGTCGTCGCCCGGGTCGTAGACGCCGAGCGCGCCGGCCAGCAGCACCAGCAGCACGTGCGGGTCGACGTCGGGCCACCAGGACGCCGCCGAACGGACGCACTGTTCGAGCACCTGGCGTACGTCGTCGCCGTCCAGCCCGTCCGGGTGGCCCTCCTCCAGCAGCAGCCGGACCACGCCGCCGAGCACCAGCCCGGCCCGGTCGGCGGCGGCCAGCCGCTCGACGGCCGGGGCGTACGCCTCGGCGTCGCGGGCCTGCGCGGCGCTCACCGCGTCGGTGGCCGTCTCGGCGATCTCGCGGGCCGGTGCGGGCAGGTGCCGCCAGGTCGTGGTCACCGGGTCAGCATGGCAGAGCACGTGTGATCGCTCACCTTCCGGCCCGGCGACCACGTGTGTAAGGGGTAAACGGGTCGCGGTAGTCGTACCCGCCGAACAGAATCCCTGCCATGCTGCGCCGTGCCCTGCCCGCCCGTCCCGAAGCCCGCCGGATCCTGCTCGGCACTTTGTTCTCCGCGGTCGGGCGCGGCCTCACCCTGCCGTTCCTGTTCATCTACCTCACCGACGTACGCGGCCTGACCGACACCCGGGCCGGGCTGGTGATCGGCTGGTTCGGCGCTGTCACGCTCGCTCTGTCGCCGCTGGCCGGCACGTTCATCGACCGGTTCGGCGCGCGCCGGGTGGTGTTGCCCTGCCTGGTGATCGAGGCGGTCGGGACCGGCTCGCTGGCGCTGGTCGACTCGACCGCCTCGGCGTTCGGCGTGATGACGGTCGTCGCGGTGGGCAGTTCGGCGATCTGGGCCGGGCAGAACACGATCCTCGCCTCGCTGACCGGTGACGGCGAGCGGCAGCGCGTCTTCGGGCTCAACTTCGCGCTGCTCAACCTGGGCATCGGCACCGGCGGTCTGATCTCCGGCGCGGTGGTCGACGTGGCCCGTCCGATCACCTTCGAGGTGATCTACCTGCTGGACGCGGTGAGCTACCTGACTCCGGCACTGATCCTGCTCACGCTGCCGAACGTGGGGCACCGGCCGATCCTGGCCACGGGCGCGAAGGCCGACGACCGGAGGAGCGGCGGCTACCTCACGGTGCTGCGGGACCGGCCGTTCCGCCGCCTGGTCGTCTTCGGCCTGGTGCTCACCACCTGCGGGTACGCGCAGATCGAGGTGGGCTTCGCGGCGTACTCGGTCCGGGTGGTCGAGGTGACGCCCCGGGTGGTGGCGTGGGCGCTCGCCGCGAACACCGTGATGATCGTGCTCTCGCAGCTGCTGGTGATCCGGCGGTTGGAGGGGCGCAGCCGTACCCGGGCACTCGCCACCGTCGGCGCGGTCTTCGCCGGCGCGTGGCTGGTGCTCGGCGCGGCGGGTGTGGTGGGCAGCGGCAACGCGGTGCTCGCGGCGCTCGGCGTGGTGGCCTGTTCGGCGATCTTCGGGTTCGGCGAGACGATGCTGTCGCCGGTCATGCCCGCGCTCACAAACGCGCTGGCCACCGACGAGCTGCGCGGCCGGTACAACGCGATGAGCTCGATGATCTTCGGGATCAGCGGCGTGGTCGGTCCGGTCACCGCCGGGCCGCTGATCGGCGCGGCGCACGGCCGGGTGTGGGTGGCGGTCGTGGTGGGCGGCTGCCTGGCCGCCTCGGTGCTCGCGCTGTCGCTGCGTCCGCTGCTCACCGCCGCGCAGGACGGCCGCCTGGCCCCCGCCCCGGCCAAGCAGACGGCCGGCGTGGCCTGACACCGAACGGGCCCCGGAGCTGAACGCTCCGGGGCCCGTCGGCGGTGCGGTCGGCCGTCAGCCGGCGGCGACCTCGGTGGTCGTGCGGATCCGGTCCAGCGCCGGCGGGGAGACCGGCGACTTCTCGGTCAGGTACGCGGTGAAGGCGTCCAGGTCGATCTGGCCGGTCACCGCGTTGGTGCCACCGGTCAGGACGCTGAAGCCGTCGCCGCCACCGGCGAGGAAGTTGTTCACGGTGACCCGGTAGGTGGCGGTGTCCGTCACCGGGGTGCCGTTGATGGTGAGGCTGCCCCGGACCACCCGGGTGCCGGCGCACGGCGTGCCGGCCGGCGCGGTGGTGCCGTTGACGTCCACGACGTAGTTGACGGTCGAGGACGCGTAGAGCACGCGCGCGACGGTGAACTGCTGCTCCAGCATGCAGTAGAGCTGCGCGCCGGTCAGGTCCAGCGTCACCAGGTTGTTGGCGAACGGCTGCACGGTGAACGCCTCGGCGTAGGTGACCGGGCCGGCGTCGAGGTCGGCGCGGACGCCACCGGGGTTCATGAACGCGGCGACCGCGTTCTGCTCGGTGTCGGTGGCGGCGAGCTGCGCGTCGGCGATCAGGTTGCCGAGCGGCGACTCACCGGTCTGGTACGTCGGTTTGCCGTTGACGTCGACCCCGGTCTGGTACAGGTTCTCCTGGGTCTTGGTGATCGCGGCGGTGGTCTCGCCCACCACCCGGTCGGCCACCGGGCCGAGCGCGGTCTTGTACCGGTTGATCAGCTCGGTCGAGGCCGGGTCCTTCTCGACGTCCCGGGTGACCACCACGTTGTTCGCGGACGCGGTGACCACGTCGCGGGTACGCGGGTCGATCTTCAGGTCGATCTGGGTGACCAGGCGGCCGAACGAGCTGGCGCTGGTGACCAGCTTGCCGTTGATGTTGCAGTTGTACGCGGCGTGGGTGTGCCCGCTGACGATCACGTCGATGGACGGATCCATCCGGTTGGCGATGTCGACGATCGGGCCGCTGAACCCGGTGCAGTCGTTGATGCCGCCGCCGTTCTGCACGCCGCCCTCGTGCAGCAGCACGACGATGCTCTTGACCCCGAGCAGGCGCAGGATCTTGGCGTACTTGTTGGCGGTGTCGGCCTCGTCGGTGAACCGCAGGCCGGCGACGCCCTGCTGGCTGACGATGTTCGGGGTGCCCTCCAGGGTCATCCCGATGAAGCCGATCGGGACACCCTTGACGATCTTGATGCCGAACGGCTGCATCAGCGGCAGGCCGGTGGAGGTCTTGAAGGCGTTCGCCGAGAGGTACTTGAACTTGGCGCCACCGAACGGGGTGCCGTCGGCGCAGCCGTCCACCGGGTGGCAGCCGCCGCGCTGCATGCGCAGCAGCTCGGCCGCGCCCTCGTCGAACTCGTGGTTGCCGACGCTTGCGAACTCCAGCCCGGCGAGGTTCATCTCCTCGATGGTGGGCTCGTCGTGGAACGCGGCGGAGAGCAGCGGCGAGGCGCCGATCAGGTCACCCGCGGCGACCGTGACAGTGCCCTTGCCCTGCTGCTTGGCGGCGGCGCGCATCGACTTCAGGTGGCTGGCCAGGTATTCCGCGCCACCGGCCGGCTGGCCCTCGATGGTGCCGCTGGAGCCGGTCGGCGGCTCCAGGTTTCCGTGGAAGTCGTTGATCGCGAGCAACTGGACGTCGACCGGCTTCGGGCGGGCCTCGGCCTGGTCGGGGGTGACGGCGACCGCTGTGAACGCGGTCGCGGCGAGTGCGGCCAGGCCGACGGCGGCCCGGCGTCGCATCCCGGTGACGGACATGGAACTCCTCGTGAGATGCCGGTATGTGGCGTCCGGGCGATGGTTCGCCCGGCGACCCTGATCCGTGCCGTGACAGGTGTCGATCGCGGAGGGCGGTACTCGGGGGAACGCCGCCCCGCCGGGGTAGCTTCTCATCCACCGGCCGCCAGGTCGAACGGGGCGGCATCAGGAATCGTCGTTGTCCTGAGCGGCCCGTACCAGTCTGCCGGACGAGTCGGACATGACGGTCAGGTGAAATTCCGCGCGGCGCACGCTGTCGATGCCTGCCGCTGCCGAAGGCGTCGGCTCCCAGGGACAGGGAGCCGACGCCGACGCTCATGTCACGCGGAAATCCTTGCGCTGGCAACCGTCCTTGCCGGAATCACCTCCTGCCGGACACCCATCGCGGACCGAACGGTCGTTCATGTCCGACGGCCCGGCATATCGAACGAACTGTCCGAACTCGACTCACTGCCGGGCGTGCCGGTCCGAGGTCCGCTGTGGGCGGTGCCGACGAGCCTGCGCAACGCCGGACGCGTCCACCGCCCGGCGACCCCCGGCCGGCCCGCCAGATAGCCGACCGTCCGCGCGGCGTCCCAGCCGTGCGCCTCGCGCAGCCCGCGCGCCAGCATCCCGAGATAGACCGGGGCGGGCCGGGTCCACTGCACCTCCACCGCCCGATGCGGCGCGGTGAACGTGAGCATCGGCAGATCCTCGTGGACGCCGACGCGCAGCAGCGTCTCGTAGCGGCCCGGCCCGAGCGTCGCCCGCCCGGTCTCGACCGCCTCAAGGATCCCGGCCAGGTCGGCGCCGGGCGGCCGGTACATCTCCTGCGCGGCGATGTCAGCGAACTGCTCGACGGTCACCAGGTAGCCGCGCGCTGCTGCCCGGCCGGGCAGCAGCGGGTCGTAGAACGCCATGCCGCCGGTCCAGGCCCGCGACTCACCGGCGAAGTAGACGCCGCCGGGGATCAGCACCGGCACCGTCCGGCGCGGTGCCCGGCGGTCCCGGCAACCGGGGTACGTGCGCAGCCCGTCCGGTGGACACCCACCACGCAGGTACCAGCCGAGCCGGGCGGCGTGCAGGTTCGAGCCGTACGCGACGTACCAGAGCATCGGCGGCGCGGTTCAGAACCAGCAGGTGCGCCCGGCGGCGTGGCTGACCTGAACGGTGTGCGTCACGCAGCCGCCGTCGGCGATGCGGTGCAGCAGGAAGGCGGTCGGCTCGGCGACGAACCCCGGCTCCTCGTCGTCGGTCATGCTGAGGCTCACCTGGATCCAGGTGCTCGGCGCGGTGGTCAGCACCGTACCGGCGAACGCACTCGTCACCTGGCGGTGCAGGTGCCCCGCGGCGACGCGTACGACATGGGGGTGACGGCCGACCACGGCGGCGAGCGCGTCGGCGTCGGCGAGACCCATCGCGTCCATGCCCGGCACGCCCACCGCGACCGGCGGATGGTGCAGGCACACGACGGCGGGCGCGTCGGTACGCCCGGCGAGCACCCCGTCCAGCCAGGCGAGCTGCTCGTCGCCGAGCCGTCCGCCGGGGCTGCCCGGGGTGAGCGAGTCGAGCACCACGAGCGTCGCGTCCGGCAGGTCGACGTGGTAGTGCGCCGAGAAGCCACCGGCCAGGTACGGGGTGCCGCCGAACGTGTCGAGCAGCGACTCGCGGTCGTCGTGGTTGCCGGTCACCAGGTGCACAGGCAGCGGAAACGCGCCGACGATCTCGCGCAGGGCGAGGTATTCGTCCGGGCGGCCGTTCGCGGTGAGGTCGCCGGTGATCACCACGCAGTCGGGCCGGGGGCGCAGGGCGAGCACCGTGCCGAGCGCCCGGTGCAACCCGGACGCCGGGTCGGCCGCGAGCGGGCCGGTGGTCACGTGCGGGTCGCTGAGCTGGGCGATGAGCATCGGCCGCCTCCTCGGGTGCCCGGGCCCTCACGCTATCGCCGCGCACCCTCCCCGCGCAGGCCCGCTTCTGCCCACAGGCTGTGTCCACAGCCTGTGGATAGTACATGTGTACGAAGGTCGGCGGCGGTTGCGCTGAGTACCCTTGATCGCGACCCGACCCCCTCCGAGCAGGAACGACGTGGATCACGAGCGAGTCCTCCGCGACGTCACGGTGCGCCTCCCCACGGCGTCGACCGTCCCGGAGGCGTGCCAGTGGACCGTCGCCGCGCTCGCCCGGCACACCCCGGCGACCGCCACCGTCCTGCTCCGCGTCCACGACCGTCTGCGCTGCGTCGCCGCGACCGGCGCCTGGCAGGTCTTCTCGCACGTGCCGGCGACCGCCGACGGCACCCCACCGGGCCGCCACCGGCCCGAACCCTCGGTGGTGCGGCGGGTCTACGCCTCCGGGACCACCGCCGCCGTGCCCGACGTCGGCGCCGACCCCGACTACCTCGAGGTCCGCCCGGACGTCACAGCCGAACTCTGTGTGCCGGTACGCGACCCGGACGGCCGTCCGATCGGGGTGCTCGACCTCCAGTGGAGTGAGCCGGTCGTGCTCGCGGCCTGGCGGGAGACAGCCGAACTGGTGGCGGACCGCCTCGGCGGGCGGATCGCCGCGCTCGGCGGGCCACCGGCCGAGAGCCGCAGCGAGAAGCTGTTGCGGCACGCCGCCGCGTTCACCGCCGCCCCGACCGACTGGGACCTGATGACCGCCGCACTCGCCGCGGCCCGGGACGTCTCAGCGCTCTCCGCCGCCGTACTGGTGCTCACCGGCCGGCGCGGCCCACGCCTCGGCGCGCCCACGGCCACACCGGGCGAGCTGGAGGCACGGATCCGGGCCGAGCTGGACGAGGCCGGACCGGCCGCGCTCGACCGCATGATCGACCGGGCCCACCGGTACGGCTCGGCGTACACGCTGGGCGAGGCGGGCCACCCGCCCACCGAGGAGTACCTGCCGCTGACCCGGGCCGGCGCGCGCACGCTTGTGGCGGTGCCGGTCGGCACACCGGCCTCCGGTGGCGTGCTGCTCGTCGCCGACGAGCAGCGCCTGCGCCCCGACCCGACCACAGTCAACCTGATCGAGCTGCTCGCCGGGCAGGCGTGGACCTGCCTGGACCGGCTGCGTACGCTCGCCCGGCTCCGCGAGCAGGCCAGCTCGGACCCGCTCACCGGGCTGCGGCACACCGGCCCGTTCGGGCAGCGGATCGCCACCGCCACGCCGGGGCGTACCGCGCTGCTGGCGATCGACGTGGACGGGTTCAAGGACGTCAACGACACGTACGGCCACCAGGCCGGTGACCGGCTCCTGGTGGGGCTGGCCCGGGCGCTCGAAGGCGCGCTACGTCAGGGCGACGAGCTGTACCGGACCGGCGGCGACGAGTTCGTGGCGGTGATCGAGGTGAGCCGCCCGGAGGAGGCGGTACGGATCGCCGAACGGCTCACCGAGGCGGCCCGGCGTACCGGCCGGACGATCAGCGTCGGCATCGCCCTGCCGAGACCCGGCGAGTCTCCCGAACGCACCCTGCACCGAGCCGACCAGGCCCTGTACGCGGTGAAACGCCACGGCCGAGACGGCGTCCACCTCTCCGCCGCCTGACCCACTCCGTCCGCCCCCGCCCCCGTCACCCCTCTCCCCCGCGATCTTGCACTTTAGGCCCTGGCAAATGCCGCATATACCCCACAACCAGGGCCGAAAGTGCAAGATCAACGCCGGACGGGGCGGCGGCGGGAGGGCGGCGGGAGGCGGGCCGCGTTATGGGCGGGTCAGGTCCTTGGCCAGGAGTTCGGCTATCTGGGCCGTGTTGAGGGCGGCGCCCTTGCGGAGGTTGTCGCCCGTCACGAAGAGGTCCAGAGCGCGGGGGTCGTCCACCGCGCGGCGGATCCGGCCCACCCACGAGGGGTCGGTGCCGACGGCGTCGATCGGCATCGGGAACTCCCCTGCGGCCGGGTCGTCGACCAGGATCACGCCCGGCGCGTTGCGCAGCACCTCACGGGCGCCCTCGGCGTCCACCTCGGTGGCGAAGACCGCGTGCACGGCGACCGAGTGGCCGGTCACCACCGGCACCCGTACGCAGGTGGCGGACACCTTGAGGTCGGGCAGCCCGAGGATCTTGCGCGACTCGTTGCGCAGCTTCATCTCCTCGGAGGACCAGCCGCCGTCGGCGAGCGAGCCCGCCCACGGTACGACGTTCAGCGCCAGCGGGGCCGGGAACGGACCCAGCTCGTCGCCGACTGCCTGTCGCACGTCACCGGCGCGGGAACCGAGCACCCGGTCGCCGGCGATCTTGCCGAGCTGGAGGTGCAGCGCGTCCACGCCGGCCTGGCCCGCCCCGGAGACCGCCTGGTACGACGCGAGCACCAGCTCGCGCAGCCCGTACTCGCGGTGCAGCGGCGCGACCGCCACGATCATCGCCAGCGTGGTGCAGTTGGCGTTGGCGATGATGCCCTTGGGCCGGTTGCGTACCTGCTCGGGGTTGATCTCGGGGACCACCAGCGGGACGTCGCGGTCCATCCGGAACGCGCCGGAGTTGTCCACCACCACCGCGCCGTGCGCGGCGGCGACCGGGGCCCACTCCGCGGAGACGTCGTCCGGCACGTCGAACATCGCCACGTCGACGCCGTCGAGCGCGTCGGCGGTGAGCGCCTGGACGGTCAGCTCCTCGCCCCGGCACTGCACGCGCCGGCCGGCCGACCGCTCGGAGGCGAGCAGCCGGATCTCGCCCCACACGTTGCGCCGGGAGGAGAGGATCTGGCACATCACCGTACCGACGGCACCTGTCGCCCCGACCACGGCGAGGGTGGGCAGCGACGCCATGGCGCGTTACCGCCCGGTGCCGGCGTAGACGACGGCCTCGGTGTCACCACCCAGATCGAAGGCGTCGTGGATGGCGCGGACCGCCTTGTCGAGGTCGGTGTCGCGGCAGACCACGGAGACCCGGATCTCCGACGTGGAGATCATCTCGATGTTCACGCCGGCCGCGCCGAGGGCGGCGAAGAAGCCGGCGGCCACGCCCGGGTGCGAGCGCATGCCCGCGCCGATGAGGGAGACCTTGCCGACGTGGTCGTCGTACAGCAGGCCCTTGAACTTGACCGACTCCTGGATCTTGCTGAGCGCGGTCATCGCGGTCGGGCCGTCGGCCTTGGGCAGCGTGAACGAGATGTCCGTGCGGCCGGTGCCCTCGGTGGACACGTTCTGCACGATCATGTCGATGTTGATCTCCGCGCCGGCCACGGTGTCGAAGATCGACGCGGCGGCGCCCGGCTCGTCGGGCACGCCGACGATCGTGATCTTCGCTTCGCTGCGGTCGTGGGCGACCCCGGTGATCAGTGCCTGTTCCACAGGAAGGTCCTCCATCGATCCGGTGACCATCGTGCCGGTGTTGGTCGAGTATGACGAACGGACGTGGATCGGCAAGCCCGCGCGCCGCGCGTACTCGACGCTGCGCAGGTGCAGCACCTTCGCGCCGCAGGCGGCCAGTTCCAGCATCTCCTCGTACGTGATCTGCTTGATGTGCCGGGCGTTCGGCACGATGCGCGGGTCGGCGGTGAAGATGCCGTCCACGTCGGTGTAGATCTCGCAGACGTCCGCCTCCAGCGCGGCGGCGAGCGCCACGGCAGTGGTGTCCGAACCGCCCCGCCCGAGCGTGGTGACGTCCTTGGTGTCCTGCGAGACGCCCTGGAAACCGGCGACGATGACCACCGCGCCCTCGTCCAGCGCGCCCTTGAGCCGCCCCGGGGTCACGTCGATGATCCGGGCCCGGCCGTGCACCGAGGTGGTGATCACGCCGGCCTGCGAACCGGTGAACGAGCGTGCCTCGTACCCCAGGTTGTGGATGGCCATGGCCAGCAGCGCCATGGAGATCCGCTCCCCGGCGGTGAGCAGCATGTCCAGCTCACGGCCCGGTGGCAGCGGGCTGACCTGGTTGGCCAGGTCGAGCAGCTCGTCGGTGGTGTCGCCCATGGCGGACACCACCACCACCACGTCGTCGCCGGCCTTGCGCGCGGCCACGATGCGCTCGGCCACCCGCTTGATCCGCTCGGCGTTGGCGACGGAGGACCCGCCGTACTTCTGCACCACGAGTGCCACGACGGTGCACTCCCTCCCAGCGACGACCCTGAGCGTGCCGACGCCGCCGGGTCTCTCGGTCCGGCGGCGCGTGTCAGACCGCCTCAGCCTATCGGGCGGGCCGCGAGGCCGGGTCGGGTGATCCCACCATCCGGCCCCGCCGTGGGGCGGCTCACCAGCCCGGGAGTACGCGACACGCCAAGCGGTACAGCCGTACGGTGGGCTGACCTGGACCCTCCCCACGACGCAGAATGAGCCGGTGCACGCTCATCGACGTGCGGCCCGCCGGCTGACCGGCGTGCTCGCGCTCACCCTGCCGGTACTGCTGGCCGCCTGCGACGGCGGCCACCCCGAGGCGGCGCCCACCGGCACCGCCGACCCGGTCCCGGTGCAGGTCGACGCCGCTCGCGAGGAACTGGCCGGACTGGCCGCCGCAGCGCAGGACCGGCACCTCACCGCCACGTACGCGTTCGCGCCCGCCGAGGGCACGCCCCGCACGGTGTCGGTGACCAGCGCCAACGACGGCAGCTGGCGGGTCGACGTGCCCGGCTGGGGGCACGCCGGCACGGTGGACGTCTCGCTCGCCGGCACGTCCGACGGGCTGTTCCAGTGCGCACTGCCCTCGGCCGGCTGGGCGCAGGCGGCGACCTGTGTCCGCCTCGGCGACGCCGACGACGCGGTGCCGCGCCGGCTCGACCCCCGCGTGCAGCACCCGTTCACCGACTGGCTGGAGGTGCTCACCGACCGGCGCGCGCCGCTCGCGGTGTCCCCCGCCGAGCCGCTGCCCGGCGCCACCGGCCCCTGCTACACGGTCGACAGCACCTCGGCATCGCTCAACGCGCCGCTGGACGTGGGCATCTACTGCTTCCGGGAGGACGGCACACCCGCGGCGGTACGGGCCGGATTCGGCACCCTGACGCTGACCGGCGAGCCCGGCGCCGCGCCGGGCACCGTCGAGCTGGCCGGTGCGGTGACAGACGGCGAGCCGGTGGGACGGGACGCCCCGAGTCCGGGGACCCCGTAGCCGGCCCCGATCCGGTGACTCTGATCCCATAGTCCGGACGAGCCTTCCCACTGCACGTCCCACCACGTAGGGTGACCTTGTCATGTGGCGCGCGTACCTTCTCCTTGGCTGCCGCGACGAGGCCTGACCGGCCGGCACCTCGTCGCGGAGTCGCTACGCGCCGTCCAGCACATCCGATCTTCTTCTCGGCACCGCCGCGCACCGTCGCCCGGCAGCCCGCCGACACCTTTCCGATCTGCTGACGCCACATGTTCCAGGGAGCACTCCGAGATGGCTCAACCTGTCACCGAGACCGATCCGTTCGCCCGCCAGCGCCCCAGCCGGATGCCGGTCCACCGCTACGTTCCGTACGACAGCGAGTTCGGCGTCGACCTGCCGGACCGCGCCTGGCCCACCCGCCGCGTCGAGGCCGCGCCCCGCTGGTGCGCAGTCGACCTCCGCGACGGCAACCAGGCCCTGATCGACCCGATGTCGCCCGAGCGCAAGCGGCGGATGTTCCAGCTCCTGGTGCAGATGGGCTACAAGGAGATCGAGGTCGGCTTCCCGTCGGCGAGCCAGACCGACTACGACTTCGTACGGCAGCTGATCGAGCAGGACCTGATCCCCGAGGACGTCACCATCCAGGTGCTGACCCAGTGCCGGGAGCACCTGATCGAGCGGACCTTCGAGTCGCTGCGCGGCGCGCACCGGGCCATCGTGCACTTCTACAACTCCACCTCGACGCTGCAGCGCCGGGTGGTCTTCGGCCTGGACCGCGACGGCATCACCGACATCGCCACCCAGGGCGCGCGGCTGTGCCAGAAGTACGCGGAGATCCACACCCCGGACACCGAGATCCACTACGAGTACTCGCCGGAGTCGTACACGGGCACCGAGCTGGAGTACGCGCTGGAGGTCTGCTCGGCGGTGATCGACGTGATCGACCCGACGCCGGACCGCAAGCTGATCATCAACCTGCCGGCCACCGTCGAGATGGCGATGCCGAACGTCTACGCCGACTCGATCGAGTGGATGCACCGGCGCCTGCCCCGGCGGGACAGCCTGGTGCTGAGCCTGCACCCGCACAACGACCGGGGCACCGGCGTGGCCGCCGCCGAGCTGGGCCTGCTGGCCGGCGCCGACCGGATCGAGGGCTGCCTGTTCGGCAACGGCGAGCGCACCGGCAACGTCGACCTGGTGACGCTGGGCCTGAACATGTTCTCCCAGGGCATCGACCCGATGATCGACTTCTCGAACATCGACGAGGTCAAGCGCGCCGTCGAGTACTGCAACCAGCTGCCGGTGCACGAGCGCCACCCGTACGCGGGCGACCTGGTCTACACCGCGTTCTCCGGCTCGCACCAGGACGCGATCAACAAGGGCTTCGCCGCGCTGAACGCCGACGCGGCGGCGGCCGGGGTGCCCGTGGACGACTTCACCTGGGCGGTGCCCTACCTGCCGATCGACCCGAAGGACCTGGGCCGCACCTACGAGGCGGTCATCCGGGTCAACTCGCAGTCCGGCAAGGGCGGCGTCGCGTACATCATGAAGACCGAGCACCAGCTCGACCTGCCGCGCCGCCTCCAGATCGAGTTCTCCGGCGTGGTGCAGCAGGTCACCGACCACGACGGCGGCGAGGTCGAGCCGGGCGCGATGTGGGAGATCTTCGCCCGCAACTACCTGGTCGACCACCAGGTCGACCCGGCCGTGAAGCTGGCCGAGTACACGATCGGCACCGTCGACGGCAAGGTCGAGATCGACGCCCGCGTCGGCTTCGGCGGCGAGACCCGCCAGCTCACCGCTGTCGGCAACGGCCCGATCGACGCGTACGTCAACGCGTTGCAGTCCCTGGGCGTGGCGGTACGCGTGCTCGACTACCACGAGCACGCGCTGTCCTCCGGTGGGGACGCGCAGGCCGCCGCGTACGTGGAGTGCGAGGTGGACGGCCGTACGGTGTGGGGCGTCGGGGTGGACGCCAACATCGTCACCGCCTCGATCAAGGCGGTCACGAGCGCGGTGAACCGCACCCGCGCCTGAGGTGCTTGAGGTGTAAGGAAGGGCCCCTTCTTAACGCATTCTGCATAGGAGGGGGCCCTTCTTAACGCCCGCGCCCGAATCGGCCCGAGTGTTAACAAGGGGCCCTTCCTCTACCGGAGGCGTTAAGAAGGGGCCCTTCCTTCCCCCCGCCGGGGGCGGTGGATCAGCACGGCGGCGAGCACCGCGCCGGCCAGCAGCAGCCCCGCGCACCACGCCAACGCCCCCCGGTACGCAGCGGCAAGCGCGCCCTTCTGCTCGTACCCGGTGCCCGACAGCCCCACCAGCAGCGGCAACGCGGCCACCGCGAGCAGACCACCGGCCCGGGACGCGGCGTTGTTGAAGCCGCTCGCCACCCCGGCGAACCGGTCCGAGACGGCGCCGAGCACAGACGTGGTCAGCGGCGCCACCACGAGCGTGAGCCCGGCGCCGAACAGCGCCACGCCCGGCAGCACGTCCACCCAGTACGACGCACCAGGCCCGACCCGGCGCAACAGCAGCAGACCCACCGCGGCGATCACCGGCCCGACGGTGAGCGGCAGCCGGGGGCCGATGCGGGCCGACAGCGCGCCGGCGCGCGGCGAGCCGACCAGCAGCAGCACAGTCATCGGCACGGTGGCCAGGCCGGTGAGCAGCGCCGACCAGCCGACCACGTTCTGCAGGTAGACGGCGAGGAAGAAGGTGAACCCGCCGAGCGCCGCGTACACGACGACTGTGAAGACGTTCAGCACGGAGAACAGCCGGCTGGAGAACAGCCCGGTGGGCAGCATCGCGGTGTCGCCGCGCCGCCGCTCGACCAGCACGAAGACCACCACGGCGACCACCCCGAGCACCGCCGCGACCAGCACCGCCGGGGAGTCCAGGCCGCGCGCCGGGGCGTCGATGAGCGCGTACGTGACACCGCCGAGCGCGAGCGCGCCGAGCAGCGCGCCCGCCACGTCGAACCGCCGCCGCCCGCCCCCGGTGCGGGATATCTCCTCGTCCCGGCTCTCCGGCACCCAGCGCAGCGCGGCGAGCACCACGCCGACGGCCAGCGGCAGGTTGACGAAGAAGATCCACCGCCAGGAGAGCGTGTCGATCAGCCAGCCGCCGAGCAGCGGACCGAGCGCGGTGGACACACCGGACAGCCCGGACCAGGTGCCGATGGCCCGGCCCCGGTCGTCCGGGTGGAAGCTGGCCTGGAGCACGGACAGCGACCCGGGGGTGAGCAGCGCCCCGCCCGCGCCCTGGAGGAACCGGGCGGCGACGAGCCATTCGGTGTCCTGGGCCAGCCCGCAGAGCACCGACGCCACAGCGAACCAGACCACGCCGAGCAGGAAGACGCGCCGCCTGCCGAACCGGTCCCCGAGCGCGCCGCCGAGCAGCACGAACGCGGCGAGCATGAGCAGGTAGCCGTTCACGGTCCACTGAAGACCGGCGACTGTGGCGTCCAGTTCGGCGCCGAGCCGCGGCAGCGCGACGTTGACGACAGTGCTGTCCAGGAACACCATGCCGGAGGCGAGGATCGCGGCGAGCAGCGTGCCGCGTCCGGCGGCGGAGCCGGTACGCAGCGCGGGAGCGGGTGCGGTCACGTCTCACCACTCTGCCCGCCGCCCACCGTCGACGCCACGAATCGCGGAAACCGCCGCCGGGTACTGTGCGGACTCGCCCGGAGCACGCAAGCTGGAGAGGTGTCGTCTGTGCGTACGAGATCAGGAGCCCGAGCCGGGCTGGCGGCCGCGCTGAGCGCGGTGCTCGCCCTCGGCGTGGCCGGCTGCGACGTGTCGGTCACCGAGCCGGAGGCGCCGCCCAGTGCCACCGGGAACGTCAACAAGCAGCTCGGTGAGCTGACAGTGGCCACCGCCGGGTCGATGAAGGGCTACAGCCGCTCCCGCTTCCCGCACTGGCGGGACACCGGCAAGAACTGCGACGTCCGCGACAGCGTGCTGCAACGCGACGGCGAGGGCATCAAGCTGTCCGGCTGCAACGTGGTGGGCGGGCGGTGGGAGAGCGTCTACGACGGGGTGGTGCTCAACGATCCGTCGGACGTGGACATCGACCACACCGTGCCGCTGGCCGCCGCGTGGCGTTCGGGCGCGGACGAGTGGGACGACTCGAAGCGCGGCGACTTCGCCAACGACCTGACGCGGCCGCAGCTCATCGCGGTTTCGGCGCGGTCCAACCGGGCAAAGGGTGACCAGGATCCGTCCCAGTGGAAGCCGCCGAACCGGTCGTCCTGGTGTCAGTACGCGGCGGACTGGGTGACGGTCAAGCACTACTGGCGGCTGACTGTGACAAGTGCCGAGAAGGCCGCTCTCACCGACATGCTGGAGGGCTGCACATGGGCGAGCAAACCGTGACCGGGCCGGACGCCACACCGGCGCCGGAGGCAGACGCCGCACCGGCCCCGGAGACGACGGCCGGTCCCGCCTCGGCCGGGATGACGGCGGACGGCCGGCAGCCGGCGTCCGCGGACGTAGCCGGGGCGGGCATGACCGCCGACGCGGTGCCGGGCGCACCGGCCGGGGGCGCACCGGGCGGACCGGCGGACCGCACCTCGGACATCACCGCAGGTCCGGGCGGGGTCATGACCGACGAGGTGGGCGTGGTGACCGGCGAGTTGACGCTGCGCACCGAGCACGCCGACGGCCGGGTGACGCTGCGGGTGCAGTACAAGGACGCCGACGAGTGGTACGCGGTCACCGGCGGTTCCGCGCCGCTGGCCGACCCGGCCGCGCTCGACGCCGTGCACACGATCGCGGTGGGCCTGCTCAACCGCCCCGAGGGCTGACCGACGACAAGGCGCGCCCCCACCCGGCCCGGGTGGGGGCACGCTTCGTCGTGTCAGACGTACGATCCGGGCTCGCTGGGCGCGGAGACCACGCCCGGCTCCTCGCCCTCACCCTCCGGCCGGGTGATCTTCGCGGTCACCTCGTGCGGGCGCAGCTCACCGGCGGCGATCTTCTCGGCCCAGTGGCAGGCCACCCGGCTGGCGCCGATCTGGCGCAGCTCCGGCCGCTCGTCGGCGCAGCGGGTCGGCTGCGCCCACGGGCAGCGGGTGTGGAACCGGCAGCCCGACGGCGGGTTGGCCGGCGACGGCAGGTCACCGGCGAGGAGAATGCGCTCGCGCCGGTCCTCCACGTCCGGGTCCGGCACCGGCACCGCCGACATCAGCGCCCGGGTGTACGGGTGCAGCGGCTCGGTGTAGAGCCGGTCGCTCGGCGCCTCCTCCACCAGCGCGCCCAGGTACATCACGCCGACGATGTCGGAGATGTGCCGCACCACGGCCAGGTCGTGCGCGATGACCAGGTAGGTCAGGCCGAGGCTGTCCTGGAGTTCGTCGAGCAGGTTCACCACCTGCGCCTGGATCGAGACGTCCAGCGCGGAGACCGGCTCGTCGGCGACGATCAGCTCCGGGCCGAGGACCAGCGCGCGGGCGATGCCGATGCGCTGGCGCTGGCCGCCGGAGAACTCGTGCGGGTAGCGGGACAGCGCCCACTTCGGCAGGCCCACCGCGTCGAGCGTCTCGCCGATGATCCGCCGCCGGTCGTCCCGGTTCGCGCCGATGCCGTGGGTCTGGAGGCCCTCGGTCAGGATCGACTCGACGTTCTGCCGGGGGTCCAGGCTGGACATCGGATCCTGGAAGATCATCTGCATCCGGCGGCGCATCGCGCGCAGTTTGCCGGCGGGGAGCGTGGTCAGCTCGACGCCGTCGAACTTCACCTCGCCGCTGGTCGGCGGGTTGAGCTGGAGCAGCGCCCGGCCGAGCGTGGACTTGCCGCAGCCCGACTCGCCCACCAGCCCGTACGTCTTGCCGCGCGGGATGCTCAGGTCGACCCCGTCGACCGCCTTGACGTGCCCGACCGTGCGGTCGAAGATCACGCCCCGGCGGATCGGGAAGTGCACCTTCAGATCGCGGACCTCGACGAGGATGTCGTTGTCGCTCATGGGGTCTCCTCCTCGCGCGGAGCCGGTCCGAAGCCGGGCACGGCGGGCGGGTCGGCCGGCTCGGCCTGGGCCGGCACCGCACCCGGTTCGGCGGTCGTCGGCGCGGTCGCGCGGGCGTCCGCCTCCGGGGTCAGGCCGGGGACCGGCACCGGGTTGACGCAGCGGTAGCTGCGCGCGTCGTGGGTCAGCACCAGCTCCGGCGGCTCGCCCACACACGCGTCGACGCGGCGGGCGCAGCGCGGGGCGAACGCGCAGCCGTCCGGCCAGGGCAGCACGTCGCGCACCGAGCCGGGGATGGGGTTCAGCCGTTCGCCGCGGCCGGCGTCCAGGCGCGGCACCGAACCGAGCAACCCCTCGGTGTACGGGTGCCGGGGCTGGCGGAACAGCGGACGACGGGTGGCCGTCTCCACCACCCGGCCGGCGTAGAGCACGTTGATGGTGTCGCACATGCCGGCCACCACGCCGAGGTCGTGAGTGATCATCACCAGTGCGGTGCCGGAGTCCCGGACCAGGTCCTTGAGCAGCTCCAGGATCTGCGCCTGGATGGTGACGTCGAGCGCGGTGGTCGGCTCGTCGGCGATCAGCAGCCGGGGCTGGCAGGCGACAGCCATGGCGATCAGCGCCCGCTGCCGCATGCCGCCGGAGAGCTGGTGCGGGTACTCCTTGAGCCGCCGCCGCGGGTCCGGGATGCCCACCCGGTCGAGCAGGGCGGCCGCCTCCTTGGTGGCCGCCTCGCCCTTCATGCCCCGGTGCCGGGCCAGCACCTCGGTCACCTGGAGCCCGATCGGGATGACCGGGTTCAGCGAGGACAGCGGGTCCTGGAAGATCATCGCCACGTCCCGGCCACGGATGTCGCGGCGGGACCGGTCGTCGAGCTGGAGCAGGTCGGTGCCGTCGAAGACCGCCTTGCCGCCCACGCGCAGGCCCGGCTGCTTGGGCAGCAGGCCCATGATGGCCAGCGACGTGACGCTCTTGCCGCAGCCGGACTCGCCGACCAGGCCGACCACCTCGCCGGCGTCGACCGAGAAGGACACCCCGTCCACCGCGTGCACGGTGCGCTGCCCACGACGGGCGAACGTGACGGAGAGGTCGTCCACTTCGAGCAGTGCCATGACTGACTGACCTACTTCCGCAGCTTTGGATCGAGGGCCTCGCGCATCGCCTCACCGAGCAGGGTGAACCCGAGCGCGGTGATGATGATGCCGAGCGCCGGATAGATCGCCAGGCCGGGCCGGATGCCCAGGTACGGCTGCGCGTCGGCGAGCATGACGCCCCACTCCGGGATGGCCGAGTCGGGGTTGCCGAGACCGAGGAAGGACAGCGCGGCCGCCTCGATGATCGCGGTGGCCAGTGTCAGCGTGGCCTGCACGATGACCGGGGCGATCGAGTTCGGCACCACGTGGGTGAGGGCGATCCTGGAGCGCTTCACGCCGAGCGACGTCGCGGCCAGCACGTAGTCGCTGTTGGCCTGCGCGATCATCGAGCCGCGCAGCAGCCGGGCGAAGATCGGCACGGACACCACACCGACGGCGATCATCACGGTGGTGAGGCTGGCGCCGAGCAGCGCCGCGATGCTCACCGCGAGCAGCAGGCTCGGCATGGCCAGCAGCATGTCGATGAAGCGCATCAGGGTGGTGTCGATCCAGCGGCCCCAGCGCCCGCCGAGCCCGGCCGCGGCACCGGCGACGCCGCCGATCAGCGCGCCGACCGCGAGGCCGATCAGAGTGGAGACCACGCCGACGAGCAGCGTCTGCCGGGCGCCGACGATGAGCCGGCTGAACTCGTCCCGGCCCTGGTGGTCGAAGCCGAGCCAGTGGTCGGCGGAGACGCCCGGGATGATGCCCTGGCCGGACTTGACCAGTCCTTCGCGGATGCCGATGGAGTCCGTCGGGCTGTACGGGACGAGGAACGGCCCGATGACGGCGACCAGGACGAAGACCGCCAGGATGATGACGCCGATGACGGCCGCCGGGTTGCGCCGCAGCCGGCGGAACGCCTCCTTCCAGAGGCTCACCCCCTGCTCGTCGTCGCGGGCGGCCAGCTCGGCGAGCCGGTCGATCTTCTCGCGCTTCTTGCCAGTGGTGATGGTCATCGCACCCTCACCCTCGGGTCGATCACGCTGTAGGAGAGGTCGACCAGGAGATTCACCAGCACGTACACCACCGCAATGATCATGATGAAGCCCATCAGCACCGGGTAGTCGCGTTGGCTGATCGACTCGGCGACGAACGCGCCGATGCCGCTGAACGCGAACACGGTCTCGGTGAGCACCGCGCCGGAGAGCAGGAGACCGGTCTGCAGGCCGATCGAGGTGGCCACCGGCAGCATGGCGTTACGCAGCACGTGCCGGCGGCGTACGGTCCGCTCGGTCAGGCCCTTGGCCTCGGCGGTCCGGACGAAGTCCTCGTTGAGCACCTCCAGCACGCTGGCCCGGGTGATCCGGACGATGATCGCGAGCGGGATGCTGGCGAGCGCGATGCCCGGCAGCACGAGGTGCCAGAGCGCGTCGGCGGCGGCGTCCCACTCGCGGGTCATGAGCCCGTCGAGGACGAAGAAGTTGGTGACCCGGGTCGCCCCGATGGTCGGGTCCTGCCGGCCGCTGGAGGGGAACCAGCCCAGGTTCTCCGCGAAGATCGCCTTGAGCACGTACGCCAGGAAGAAGACCGGGATGCAGATGCCGATGAGCGATCCGCCGACCGAGGCGTGGTCGAGGAACCGGCCCCGGCGGCGGGCGGCCAGGTAGCCGAGCGGGATGCCGATGCCGACCGCGAGGATCATGGCCATCACGGTCAGCTCGACGGTGCCGGGGAACCGCTCCACGAACTCCGTGGTGACGGCCCGCTTCGTACCGGTCGAGGTGCCCAGGTCGAGCCGGATCATCCGCCGCAGGAAGCGGGCGTACTGGACCAGGATCGGCTCGTCGAGGCCGAGGTTGCGCCGGATGGCGGCGCGCGTCTCGGGCGTGCCCCGTTCTCCGAGGATCGCGGTCTCGGGCCCGCCGGGAAGTCGGTGGAGCCAGATGAACAGCAGGACGGAGAGCCCGAACAGCGTGGGTATCAGCTGTAGCAGGCGTCTGATGATGAACCGGAACACGGGCGCCTCGGAGGGTGTGCGGAGGGGTGCGGGCGGGCGCTGTGGTCACAGCGCCCGCCCGCGTACGGTGCCTTCAGATCACTTGAACTCTGCGGTCGCGTACCGCTCGTCGGTGAGCGGGCTCGCCTTGATCCCGGTCACGTCCTTGCCGAACACGATCGCCGGCGGGGAGTGCGAGATCGGCACGCCCGGCAGGAAGTCCATGATCGTCTTGTTCAGTGCCTTGTACTTCTCCGTACGGGCCGCCGCGTCGGCGGTGGTGTCGGCGTCCTTGAACTGCGCGAAGAGCTGGGGGTTGTTGAAGCCCCACTCGTCCTTCGGGCGGTCGAAGAAGGTGCCGATGAAGTTGTACGCGTCGCCGTAGTCACCGGTCCAGCCGAGGAAGTGCAGGTCGTGCTTGTTGCCGGAGGTGGTGGCGTTGAGGTAGTCCGGGCTCCACTTCAGCGGGATGGCCTGGACGTTGATGCCGACCGCCTTGAGGTCCGCCGAGAGCAGCTCGAAGATGTCCTTCGGGTTCGGCATGTACGGCCGGGTGACCTCGGTCGGGTAGTGGAACTTCAGCGTCAGGTTCGACGCGCCGGCTTCGGCCAGCAGCTGCTTGGCCTTCTCCGGGTTGTAGTCGTACTTGGTGACGTCGCCGTTCCAGCCCTCGACGGTGTCCGGGAAGAAGTTCATCGCGACCTTGGCGCCCGGGGGCAGCTTCGAGTCGACCAGGGCCTGCCGGTTCAGCGCGTGCGCGATGGCCTGCCGGACCTTCAGGTCGGCCAGCTTCGGGTTCCCCTTCTGGTTGATCGCCAGGTAGAGGATGTTGAAGGCGGGCCGGGTGAGGACGTTGAAGCCCTCCTTCTTCAGCGGCTCCACGTCCGCCGGGCCGACCAGGTCGTAGCCCTGGATGTCACCCGAGCGGAGCGCCTGCTTGCGGGCGTTCTCGTCCGAGATCGTCTTGAAGATGATGGTCTTCAGCTTGGCCTTGTCGCCGTAGTAGTCGTCGTTGCGCTCGATGGTGAGCGACTTGTTCGCGATGTCCCACGCCTTGAACTTGAACGGGCCGGTGCCGGTCGGGTGCTCCATCGCGTACGCGGGGTACTTGATGTCCTCGGCGGTGCCGGTCACGTTGCTGGCGTCGTACTGCTCCATCGCCTTGGGGCTCTGGATCGAGAACGACGGCAGCATGAGCGCGGCCGGGATCTTGCTGGAGACCCGGGTGAACGCCAGGTCCACAGTGGTGGCGTCCTTGGCGGTGCAGGACTTGAAGAGGCTCGGCGGCAGGTCCGGGTTCTCGTTCTTGGCGAACCCGCCCATGACGTCCTGCCAGTACGCGGTCACGTCCGGGCTCTGCATGAGGCCCTTGGCGTTGTACCAGCGGTCGAAGTTGGCGCAGACGGCCTCGGCGTTGAAGTCGGTGCCGTCGTGGAACTTGACGCCCGAGCGGAGCTTGAACGTCCAGGTCGTGCCCGCCGCATCCGGCGTCCAGGACTCGGCGAGGCCCGGCGTCACCTTGGTGCCGCCCTCCTCCGGACGGACCAGGGTCTCGAAGACCTGGCGCGCCACGCGCAGCGACTCACCGTCGCTGGCGAAGCTGGGGTCGAGCACCTTCGGGTCTCCGGCGACGCCGAAGACGAGGGTGTCCTTCTTGCTATCTCCGGAGCCACTCTCACGGTCGCTCTCGGCGCAGCCTGCAACCGCGAGGGCCGCGACCGCGATGGCCGCGATTGCGACCTTCGGCCTGGATGCACGCATGGTGCTTCACCTCGTCCTTGGGGGTACGGACAACGTGGTGACAGGGTCACCGATGTGCGCAGACCTTAGCCCTCGGGTGGACGGCGCGGAAACGGGCGGGGGGCGGGTTGGTATCGAATCGTGTCTGTTCCGCAACGAGGCATACGAATCGAAGGAGAATCCCTTGCGTTTCCGATGTTTCGTCGGCTAGAAGGCCGAATTTATTACGTCGATCCGGTCCCGGACGCACGTTCCTGTTAGATCGACGAGCATCCCGTTCCGGCCCGGAGACACGTCCGGCGGGCACCCCGCAGGGCACCCGCCGGAGGCGGCACGACCGGATTCAGACGGCCCGTCGGCCCTCGAAGGCCCGGCCCAGCGTGATCTCGTCGGCGTACTCCAGGTCGCCGCCGACCGGCAGTCCACTCGCGAGCCGGGTCACCGCGATCCCCATCGGCTTGACCATCAGCGCCAGATAGGTGGCGGTCGCCTCGCCCTCGGTGTTCGGGTCGGTGGCGAGGATCAGCTCGCGGACCTCGCCGCCGCCGAGGCGGGTCATCAGCTCACGGATCCGCAGGTTGTCCGGGCCGATGCCCTCCAGCGGATTGATCGCGCCGCCGAGCACGTGGTAGCGCCCGCGGAACTCGCCGGTCCGCTCGATCGCCACCACGTCCTTCGGCTCCTCGACCACACAGAGCACCTCGTCGGTACGCCGTGGGTCGCGGCAGATCCGGCACTGCTCCGACTCGGCCACGTTGTAGCAGGTCGTGCAGAACCGGACCAGGTCCTTGACCTTGCGCAGCGCGCCGGCCAGCCGGTTGACGTCGGCCGGATCCGCCGACAGCACGTGGAACGCGATCCGCTGAGCGCTCTTCGGGCCCACGCCCGGCAACCGGCCCAGCTCGTCGATCAGATCCTGGATGGCACCCTCGTACATCTGCCGGCTCAGAACCCGGACAGGCCGAGGCCGCCCATGCCGCCCGCGACCGGGCCCATCTTCTTCTCGGTCAGCTCGCGGGCCGCCTCGGCGGCGTTGTGCACGGCCGCGACCACAAGGTCCTCCAGCGTCTCGACGTCCTCCGGGTCGACCGCCTTCGGGTCGATCTTGATCGCCTTCAGCTCACCGGTACCGGCGACCGTCGCGGTGACCAGACCCCCGCCGGCGGTGCCGGTCAGCTCCGCCTCGGCCAGCTCGGCCTGGGCCTTGGCGATCTGCTGCTGCATCTTCTGCGCCTGCTTCAGCATCTGCTGCATGTTCGGCTGTCCACCTGGGCGCACGGACCGCTCCTTCTTCCACTCGTCTGCTCGGCCGCGCCCAGCCTAGTCGGGCCACGGCACCGCTGAATCGCGGTCGGCGCGCGCTCAGCGCGCGTCCACCTCGTCGATCTTCTCCGCGCCGAACGTCTCGCGCAGCAGCTGCACCGCCTGCTCCTCGCTCGACTGCCGGGCGGTCCGCTCGTCGATCACGTCGTCCAGCGGCTCGTCGCCCGGGTCGAATCCCTCGTAGGCGGGTGCCGCCGCAGGCGCGCCCCCACCTCGCACCGGGCCGTCGAAGTCCGGGTCGTAGGGCGGCTCGCCCGCCCACTCGGCATCGGCCGTCTTCCGCGCCGGCTGCGCCGCGCGCGGCCCCTTGCCGGGACCACCGCCCGCAGCAGCAGCCGCCGCGGCCGCACGCGCCGCCGCGATCGCGCTGTTCTTCGCCCCCGCCGGCCTCGCCGCAGCGGCAGGCGCCGGCGCCGCCGCGGGTGCCGCAGGCTTGGGTACGACGACAGGCGCGGTAGCGGTAGCCGTGCCCCCGCCCGGACGGGCCGCAGCCGGCCAGTCCTCCCCGTCGCCGCCGCTCGCCGCCGAGGCGGTGCCGGTGGCCGAGGCCGTGCCACCGGGTCGGGCCGGCTCCGGCCAGTCCTCCTCGGTCTGGTCTGCCGCAGGGCTCGCCGTCGAACGGTGCGAGGCGTCGGGCGAACCCGCGCCTGCCCGGCCCGCCGGCCCCCCGGCCTGGCTACCAGTGGCCGGGTTGCCAGTGGCTCGGCTGCCAGTGGCGCTGCCCGAGCCGGACACCGGCTGTCCCGGGGCGCCGCCGACGGCGTCGGTTGCCGGACGTCCGGCGACACCGGAGTCAGGACGGCCTGGCCCGGCGTGGGCCGAACCCGGGCGGCCCGGTCCCGCGTCGGAGCCGGGACGGTTGAGTCCGGAGTCGTAGCCCGGACGGCTCGGTCCCGCATCGGCCGCGTCGGCGTCCGGACGGCCCTGAGCAGTACCTACCGCCCCGGAATCCGGGCGACCGGACCCGGTGTCGGACGCCGGGCCGGACGGGGCGGCCGCCGGGCGGGCCGGGGCGCTCTCGGGCGCGTTGCGGCCTGGTGCGGCGTCGGCCTGCGCGCGGCTCGCACCGGACGGACGGGACGGGCCGCCGAGCGAGGACGCGCCACGCTCGCCCGCCACCTCGCAGCGGATCTGCCAGCGACCGCCCAGTTCCTCGTAGAGCGCGTCGGTCAGCACTGCGGCGTGGTCGGCCATCATCTTCGCCAGCACCGTCGACTTCACGGTCAGCACGAGCGTGTCGCCGTCCAGGTCGCGTACCACCGCGTCCCGCATCAGCGCGGCGATCCGCTTGTTGCTGCGGTTGACCTTGCCGACCACCTCGGGCCACACGCGGCGCACCGCGACCGCGTCGAGCGCGCCGGGATTCGCCGCGCCGGGGCGGGGCGGCTCGGGCGTGGCCGGGTCGGGCATCACAGCGGACGGCGGTACCGGACGTCGGGCAGCGGCGGGAGCATCAGAGGCGGCAGCGGGCGAGCCGGAAGCGGCCGGATCGACGGCGGCTCGCTCGGAAGCGGCCGGGGCGCGGGAAGCAGCCTCCGGGTCGCCTGCCGGCTCCGTCGCGGCGGGAGCCGGACGGGAACCGGGTGCGGCGTTCCGGGCACCCACCGCAGCGGCGGCAGCGGCACGTGCGGCGGCGGCGCCGGTCGGGGCACCGGCAGCCGCCGGCGTGCCGGCGGAATCCGCGTGGACCGCGGCGGCAGCCGCGCCCGGGGCGGGAGCCGCCGGGCGTACCCCCTGGGTCTGGTTGGGGTGCGCGGGGTCGGCGGCGGCCAGCGGCAGCTCGGCGCCCCCGAGCGTCAGCCGGCGCTCCATCCGCTCCAGGCGCTGGAGCAGGCCGCCGGACGAGTCGTCCGCGCCGGGCAGGAGCATGCGCGCGCAGATCAGTTCCAGCAGCAGCCGGGGCGCCGTGGTGCCGCGCATCTCGACCAGGCCGTTGTGCACGATGTCGGCGCAGCGCGACAGCGTGGCCGGGCCGAGGCGCTGCGCCTGGGCGGCCATCCGCTCGATCTGGTCGGCCGGGCCGTCGATGAGGCCCCTGGCGGCGGCATCAGGCACCTGCTGCAGGACGATCAGGTCGCGGAGGCGTTCCAGCAGGTCGGAGGCGAAGCGGCGCGAGTCGTGCCCGGCCTCGGCGACCCGGTCGACGGTGGCGTACGCGGCGGCGCCGTCACCGGCGGCGAGCGCGTCGCACATCTCGTCGATCAGCGCGGCGTCGGTGACACCGAGCAGCGCGGCGGCCCGGGCGTAGCCGACGCCCTCCGGGCCGGCGCCCGCGATGAGCTGGTCGAGCACGGAGAGGCTGTCGCGCATGCTGCCCCCGCCGGCGCGCACCACCAGCGGGAAGACCGCCGGCTCGACCTTGACGCCCTCCGCCTCGCAGAGCTGTTCGAGGTAGGGGCGGACCACCTTCGGCGGGAACAGCCGGAACGGGTAGTGGTGGGTCCGCGACTTGATCGTGCCGAGAACCTTCTCCGGTTCGGTGGTGGCGAAGATGAACTTGACGTACTCAGGGGGCTCCTCGACCAGCTTGAGCAGCGCGTTGAAGCCGGCCGACGAGACCATGTGCGCCTCGTCGATGATGTAGATCTTGAAGCGGCTGCGGGCCGGGGCGAAGAACGCCTTCTCGCGCAGTTCACGGGCGTCGTCGACACCACCGTGGCTGGCCGCGTCGATCTCGATGACGTCGATCGAGCCGCCGCCGTCGGGAGCCAGCCCGCGGCACGAGTCACACTGCCCGCACGGCTCGGGGGTGGGGCCCTGCTCGCAGTTGAGGGAGCGGGCCAGGATCCGGGCGCTGGAGGTCTTGCCGCAGCCCCGCGGACCGGAGAAGAGGTAGGCGTGGTTGAGCCGCCCGCTGCGCAGCGCCTGCGACAGCGGCTCGGTGACCTGCTCCTGGCCGATCATCTCGGCGAACGTCCGCGGCCGGTACTTGCGGTAAAGGGCCAGTGCCACCCGTCCCGCCTCCTCTCGACCGAGCCATTCTGCGCCGGTCGGCCCCGGGTGACCACCCACCACCCCGTGACCCGACCCGCAGCGACGTTACCCGGCCCGGGAGACAGAAAGGCCTCCCGTGCACCCGGCAGAGCTCGCTTATCCTTGCTGCCTTCCGGCCCTGGGGAGGTTCACGAGGTACCGCCGCACGGGAGGTGACACCAAGCCTACCCGAAGGGTTGTGGATCTTCCGGGAGGGTGGGGTGGCCCGCCGTCGCGGGACCTGTATCCTGGCTCGCGGAGGATTCGCCTAGAGGCCTAGGGCGCACGCTTGGAAAGCGTGTTGGGTTCACACCCTCACGAGTTCGAATCTCGTATCCTCCGCTCGCAGACGACAGGGCCGGTTCCCGCAGGGGGACTGGCCCTGAGTCGTACTCCGCGGCGCCCCTCACCGGCCGCCCAACTGGTCCCGCCGCCGCTTCAGATAAGCCGTCTCCGCGCTGTTCCCCGCCAGCTCGATCGCCCTGTCGTACGCCGCCCGCGCCTCCCCGCCCCTTCCCATCCGGCGCAACAACTCGGCGCGCGTCGCGTGGTACGCGTGATAGCCCTCCAGCGGCAACCCGTCCACCTCGGCGAGCGCCACCTGCGGCCCGTCCAGTTCGGCGACCGCCACCGCCCGGTTGAGCCGCACGATCGGCGACGGGTCGACGCGTACCAGATGGTCGTAGAGCGCGGCGATCTGCGCCCAGTCGGTGTCCCGCGCGTCGCGGGCGTCGGTGTGGACGGCGTTTATGGCGGCGAGGATCTGATAGCGGCCCGGCGGCCGTCCGGCGGCGATGCACGCGCGGACCAGGGCGTGCCCCTCGGCGATGAGTTCGCGGTCCCAGGCGCTGCGGTCCTGCTCGGCGAGGACGACGAGTTCGCCCGTCGCGGAGACCCGGGCGGGCCGGCGGGCCTCGGTGAGCAGCATCAGCGCCAAAAGCCCGGTGGCCTCGTGGTCGTCGGGAATCAGCGTACGGACCAGCCGGGTGAGCCGGATCGCCTCGGCGGTCAGGTCGGCGCGGACCGCCTCCTTGCCCGGATCGGAGGCGAGATAGCCCTCGTTGAAGATCAGGTAGAGAACGGCGAGCACGCCGGTGACCCGGGCCGGGAGGTCCTCGCGGGACGGCACCCGGTACGGGATCCCGGCCGCCTTGATCTTCGTCTTGGCCCGGGTGATCCGCCTGCTCATGGCGGCCTCCTGAACCAGGTAGGCCCGCGCGATCTCGGGCACGGTGAGCCCGCCGACCAGGCGCAGCGTCAGCGCCACCCGCGCCTCCATGGCCAGCGCCGGGTGGCAGCAGGTGAAGATCAGGCGGAGCCGGTCGTCGTCGATGGCACCGAGCGGTTCCGGCACGTCGGCCAGCATCAGCGCCTCCCGGTGCTTGTCCTCCCGCCGGCTCTCGCGCCGGATCCGGTCGACGGCCCTGCGGTACGCGGTGGTGGTGAGCCACGCGCCGGGATTCGGCGGTACGCCGTCGGCCGACCACCGCTCGACGGCGGCGGCGAACGCCTCGGCTGTCATCTCCTCTGCGACGTCGAGATCGCCGATGCGCCGGGCGAGCGTGGCAACCACCCGGGCCCACTCCTCGCGGTGGACCCGGGTGAGCGCCTCGCCGACGTCGCTCACGCGCCCAGGAACGGCCGCAGCTCGACCCGCCTGTTGCACCGCTGCGACGCCAGCGCGGCGAGCGGCAGCGCCACGTCGAAGTCCGGCGCCTCGATGATCCAGAACCCGCCGACGTACTCCTTCGTCTCCACGTAGGGCCCGTCGGTGAGCAGCGGACTGCCACCCCGCGCGTCCACGACCGTGGCCGTCTCCGGCGCCGCGAGCCCACCGGCGAAGACCCAGTGGCCGTCGGCTCGCAACCGCTCGTTGAACTCACCGATCGCGGCCATCTCCGCGTCGGTGGCCGAGCCGGTCGTGTCGTCGAGTACGGAGATCAGGTACTGCGCCATCGGTTCCTCTTTCACTCTCGCCGGCCGCGGGCCGGGCCGCCGTCACCCCGGCTACGAACGCCGCCACCCCGATCCGACAGCCCCCGACGAGGTCGATCACGCAATTCTCGTACGTGGCACGTCAAAGCTCTCGTCCTAGTCATGGCCGGTTATGCATTGCGTGCATAACCGACAGTCACTGAGCAGATTGAATAAGTGAGTGATCGCGGCATCGAGGCCAAGCAGGTGTGCGCGTTGCGGCGCCAACCTGGCTGCCGACAACGGCTCGGGACGGTGCGCTCCCTGTCAACGAGCGGAGCGGGACCGCATCGTCGCTGCTCCCGACGTTCCACCCAGCTTCTGGTCCCATGAACCGCTTCGCCATGCGCTTGCGGATCGGCACCTCGGTCGCGTTGTCCGCGCCTACCGTCACCATCCCTATCACGGGCGACAGCCGCTGCCCCAAACCACTGTCGCCGGCTGGTTCGGGATTACGCAGGCGCAACTGAGCCGCATCGAGAACGGACCGGAGGTGGTGCACCTCGACCGACTGGCGCATTGGGCCCGCGTGCTGCGGATACCCGCGCACACCTTGTGGTTCCGACTACCGGCCGCACCAGGCGACACCCCGCTGCCGGCCGATGTCGTGGAGGTGGGTCCTCAACTGATCCGCGCACTCCGGTCCGCAGATCGTCAGGTCGGCGGCAAGAACCTCTACAGCACCGTACTGACGCACCTTGCCGCCTTCTCCGGGCCGGCGGGTCCTCCTGCCATGTCCCCACAGGTACTCATGGCGACCGCCACCCTGCGCGAGATGGCCGGTTGGATGGCGCACGATTCCGGGGACAGCACGACGAGTAGACGACATTTCCTTGACGCCTTGGCGCTCGCCGTCGACAGCAGAGACGCGCTGCTGGTGGCGCAGGTGCACGGAAGCCTGAGCCACCTCGCCTGCCACGGCGGAAACGCGGAGGCCGCGATCTCACATGCCAGGGACGGGCTCGGGGCTGTCGCTCAAGTGGAGGCCGGTGCTCTGGCACGCGCCCGTCTTCTCGCCTTGCAGGCACGCGGCCTCGCCGCAGCGGGTCTCACCGCCGACTGCCGTGCTTCCCTTCAGCGGGCTGAGTCCGCCTTCGCGGAGGCGGCACCTGCACCCACCGAATGGCTGAGTCCATTCGACCGCACCTCGTTCGATATCGAGTCGGCGCGCTGCCTGCTTCGCCTCGGTGACGTCACGGCCGCTCTTCGTATTCTCAACGGCAACGTCGCCGAGCGGCCGGGCGGCCGGGTGCGGAGTCAGGCGCTCGCCCGGATGCTCCTGGCCACCGCGCTCGTCGGGCAGGCCCGGATCGAGGAGGCGTGCGACCTGACGCACCAGACCGTCGAACTCACCCACGGGCTGGTGTCGGCCGTTGTCCTCGACCAGCTCAGACATCTCGCACTGCTGCTGCGGTCGCATGCCGCCCGGTGCTCGGACGTGCCACAGCTTCTGGACCGGCTTCGCGACGCCATCTGGGAGCGGAGATGGGTGGCGCTGCCGCTGCCGACGGCGTGAGGACGGCCGACAATCGTCGGTATGGCCGACGAGCGTCCCCTGTACGAGCGAGATCCGGCAGCCTGGCAGGTCCACCTCGCCGAGGGCAACGCGCGGCAGCCCCGGAAGCGGGTGGGAGCTGACGTACTGCTGCGCAACGGTGACGGCGACATCCTGTTGGTAGATCCGCGCTACAAGCCCGACTGGGACCTGCCGGGCGGCATGGCCGAGGCGAACGAGCCGCCGCACCTGGCCGCCGAGCGGGAGCTACGCGAGGAGTTGAGTCTCGAACTGCGCGTCGGACCGTTGCTGGTCGTGGACTGGGTGGCACCGCACGGCCCCTGGGACGACAGCTTGATGTTCATCTTCGACGGCGGCGCACTGCCTCCCGCCGAGCCGTTGAAACCGGCTGACGGCGAACTGGCCGACGCACGATTCGTTGCGCTCGATGATGCGCAGGCGCTGCTTCGCCCGTACGTTTGGCATCGGCTGCGTCACGCGGTGGCCGCGCTGAGCGACGGACGCCCGAGGTACCTGACCAACGGAACCACCTGAGACCCTCGTACACATGTTCCATCCACAGCCTGTGGACGCCGAGAGGACCGGATGAGTTACCAGCTCAGCGCCGTGGTCGCCGACGTCGAGCTGCTTCGCGAGCAGACCGCCGACCTGGACCACGCGGTGCTCGCCGCGCTCCGCCAGGACTTCGCGCTGCTGCCGGTCACCCCGCAACTCGTGCAGGAACTGACCGGCGGCCTGCCGGACTACGCCACCGACGAGCCGCACGCCGAGCGCCCGTTCCGGCTGGTGCTGTCACCGCCCTTGGCGGAGGTGCTGGCCTGCTGGTCGAGGATCAGCCCGGTGGCGTACCTGGAGGCGGAGTTCGCGGGCGGCCTGGGCCACCAGTCGGCGGTGGTCTGGCTGGGCGGCGAGGTGAGCTGGGGCCCGCGGTACGACGCCGCGCTGGACCGGCCGCGTACCGAGTGGCCGATCAACACGGCGCTGGCCCGGCTGGGCGCGGAGCCGGGCGCGTGGATCGACCCGTTCGCCGAGCTGGGCCTGCACCTCGAGCGCGACACGGACGGCTGGCTGGCGCACGGCCGCCGCGGACTGTCCGCCGACTACTGGGACGACCTGGCTGAAGAGTGGGAACTACGCCAATCCGACCAGCACCAGCAACCTCATCGCCCTGGCCCCGTTGGTGACTGGGGGATTGCATGAAGCTACGACAATTCGGCTTTATTGCCGCGATGCTTGCTGCCGCGTCCGCAGCCGGCAGCGGCGTTCATCCACAGTGGCCCACCCGCCCGGTCGGCGCCGCCCAGGTGGTCAGCCTGGAAGGCCTGCGCAACGCGGAGTTCGGCGACACCGAGGCGGCCCTGACCCGGCGCGGCGTGCTGCGCGCCGACGAGGAGGCATGCGGACCCGCGCTTGTGGGGCACGGCTCGGTCAGCCCGATCTTCGTCGACGACCGGCTCGTCCTGCTGTGGCTCGACGACCCGATGAGCACGCCCGAGGGCATCAGCGCCGGCACGCCGGTCGGCGAGGTCCGCGCCGCGTATCCCGGCGCCGTCGACCTGCCGGCACCGCCCGGCAGTCACCGCTTCGCCGGGCTGCTCGCCCGCGAGGGCGACCGCGCGTACCTGTTCCTGCACGACGGCGTCACCGTCCGCGAGATCATCGCCGGGTACGCGGACTGGGCCCGTCGCCTCTTCGACGAGGGCTACGGCCCCTGCTGACGCTCGGCAGCGACCGCCGGGCACAGCCCTCCACCCGGCCGCTTCCGGCGCCTCGGCTCAACGACCCACGCTCGACCAATGGGACGATTTATCAGGTCTGCCGCTTATCGAATAGCGAAGCCCTGAGCTCTGACGCCGGTACGGCCTGATTGGATGATTCTCTGCGCTTCATTTTCATGTGATAATGGCCGCATTGGTGCCCATGACGGGGCCATCTCGATGTCCGCCTACGTGTCGCGCACCGTGATCTGGGGAGGCCATGGACCAGCCCGTCGTTCCAGCCCTCATTCCCGCAGTCATGGCACTCGTAGGGCTGATCGCGGGTCTTGTCGCGCCGATGATTGCGGGGTCGGGAGAGAGTCGACGGCGAAGAAGGGAGGACCAGCGTGCGAGATGTGACGAGATACTGGGACTGTTCGAGGACATCAGCGTCTATCGCGCCTTGACCGAATCGGAATCGGCGGTACGTCGTCGGTTGGTGCTGTCGGCCGCGCGATTGAAGGACCAGGCAGCTCGCGAGGCATGCCTCAGCCTCGCCAATGCGGTGGCGAGATCAGACGCCGACGAGGAAGACATCCTGCGGCAATGGACGGTCATGATCCGAGAGGTCTCCCGCGTCTATCGTTCACATCTTTGAGGACAGCGACATGGCAAATCATGGGGGCAGGGGCAACGAGGATCTTCGGCTCACCGAGGAATTGATGGGGAAAACCGGCCCCGCCACGTCCAAGTCGTCGAACGCTTTGCGACGGAGCCAGTATCTGGTGGGGCCGCCGGAGGCGAACCGGCGCTCCGAGCTGGAACGTACGTTACGCGAGGCCTCGAAGATCTCGATATGCGGAATCGCCAGCCGGAGCGTAGTACTGGCGATGTCAACAGTTGCCGCGGAGGTACGCAAGAGCGAAAAGGACTTCCCGTGGGACAGCCTGCATTACGTCACACCGACGCCGTCAATGATTCTCACCGGGCGCAGCGGAGTCGGGCTCGGGCCGGTCGTACGGGACTGGCAGGCGGCCGTGGACACGATCCGAAACTGCGCTCGTCAGCAGGCGCGGGCGGTCCCCGCCGCCGCTGCCAGGCGGAGCAAAGCATTGCAGTTGCTGGGGATGCGTCACTATTTCTTGGAAATGCTGATGCACGTCACCGTCCGCAGTACAGGCCGTAAAGAGTTCTGGTTGACAATAGGGGCCGGCCATCAGAGCAACGACCTTCCCCTTCTGGTGGTCGAGGAGACGGACGACAACTATCCCATTCTAGATGACATGCACAGCCGATTGATCGAAGGCTGCGAAGAGCTGGCGATCCGGCAGGTGCGCTGTGACCTGATCGAAGCGAGCGATGTGAACGGCCCCCCACCGCCGGGAGGCTGGCACGACGAGAAGACGCCTTACCTCGTCGTACACGGCCTCGAGCCGTACGGGACCGGCGGGCAGGCCCGTCCCGCCTGCATGCCAGTGGCGGCCGTGATGATCCGCGCGAACACCAACCGCGGCCCGGTCGTCATGCTCAGGCAGCGCAACGAGTTCTCGGACACCGACTCCTTCGGAAAATACTCGCTCATCACCAGCAGGCTCCTTGAGGAGGACCTGGCTACCGCACTGGGAGTTCCGGTATTCGCCGACCGGCACGTGGATGCCGCCACCGACGCGATGTGGCAGGCAACCAGAACCGATGGCCCGCTCGGGGTCCCGGTGAAGGCGTTCATACGCGCAGCGCAGCGGGAGTTGTTCATCTGCTGCGGCCTCGATGCCCCGGAGAGCCGATTCCAGTTCCACGGATACCAGGTCGTTTCCACGGCGGACGGCTCACAACTCGGCTTCGCCGTGTTCGAGTTGGTGCTCAACCGGCATGAGCCTTTCGACGAACTCGTCGCAGCCGAGGACTGGGACCGGGAGGAGAACCTCCTCGTGGTCAGCCAGTCCGACCTGTACACCGAGGCGTATACTGATCGTTTGAATCGTCTGTTGACGCAGCGCGAGGGATGGTTCCGCACCACCATTCTGGCTCGCCCAATTGCCGCCAGTCACTGACCACGCCGACCTATCCGAAAATACAAGCCAACGAAACAGATCGATATTCTTCGAGCGAGGACCGATGTGGCTTCGAGATGAGGCGTCGACGATTCGACGCCGGGCACCGAATGATCTTCCCCAAGCAGTGATCGGTCTCGTCATGGTGCCCGCCGACGACCCGGAGCTGGTACTGGTCGGCATTCGGAGCAGTGAGGGGAACGTCCGCCATCCAGGAGTCGTGAGCATCCCCACCATGCGCGTGCCGGCAGAGTGGGCGATCCAGGAGACCGGAGTCATCAGGAGCGGCGAGACGAGGCAACTCGAAGGAGCGGAGGGCACCTTCGGCAGGACGCGGTCGACGTCGACAGCAGCCGGCTACGCCGTCGAAGCCCTCCTCTCGAAGAAAGTCCTCGACGGCTCCCTCCTCGACACCGGCTACACATCCGGGCGATGCGCCTTCCGGCTGGCGATGCGAAGCGACGTCGACGACCCGACCGGCCAGGACGGGAGCATCGAAGACACTCTGATGCTCACCGTCCTGGCAATCTGCGACTTCGGTGCCGATGCGCTGCGCGGCCGCAGTCACAGTTATTCCCAGCTCGAGTTCGTCAGGTCGTCGGATCTGGTGAAGGCCTGGCGACAACGGGACGGCCAACTGCTGTTCCCGGCGGCCAACCCGCTCGAGGTGTGCATTCGCGGACTCTGCGTCGAGTCAGCGGTACGGCTGCTCGACTCGCCTGCGGTGATACGCGCCATGAGCGCGACAGGCTTCGGGCCCGGCGTGCGGTGACAGGCGCGGCGACGCTGGCCGCACCGACGGCTCCTTCGTGACGGGATGCGAGAACGCCCGGTGCGATCCTCGCGGATCGACCCGGGCGTTCTCGCATTTCACGAGCGGTGGCGGCGGGATTTGAACCCGCGGAGGGCGTAAACCCTCACACGCTTTCGAGGCGTGCTCCTTAGGCCACTCGGACACGCCACCGCCGACGAGGGTACAGGACCGCCGGCTTGGACGCCGAACCGGTATCCCTCGGCCCGGCCTGGCAGGATCTTTGCCATGAGTACGCACATCGGCGCTGAGCCGGGAGAGATCGCCGAGCGGGTCCTGATGCCGGGCGACCCGCTGCGGGCCAAGTGGATCGCGGAGACCTACCTGGAGGGGGCCCGCTGCTACACGACGGTGCGCGGCATGCTGGGCTTCACCGGGAAGTGGAACGGTGTCGACGTGTCCGTCCAGGGCTCCGGCATGGGCATGCCGTCCGCCTCGATCTACGCCCACGAGCTGGTAAACGAGTACGGCGTGAAGTCGCTGATCCGGGTCGGCTCCTGCGGTGCCCTGACCGAGGATCTGCAACTGCGGGACGTGGTGGCGGCGATCGGCTCGTCCACCGACTCGAACATGAACCGGATACGCTTCGACGGGCTGATCGACTACGCCCCGGTGGCCGACTTCGGGCTGCTGCGTACCTCGGTCGAGGTGGCCGAGCGGCGCGGCATCAGCATGCGGGTGGGGCCGATCCTGGCGGCGGACGCCTTCTACACGGACCGGCCCGACCTGTACGACAGGCTGGCCGACTACGGCGTGCTGGCGGTGGAGATGGAGTCGGCGGCGCTCTACACGATCGCGGCGCGCTTCAAGGCCCGCGCGCTGACCATCCTGACCGTCAGCGACCACATCAAGACCGGCGAGAAGACCACGTCGCAGGAGCGTGAGCAGACGTTCGGCCAGATGGTCGAGATCGCGCTGGACACCATCATCGCCTGACCTGATCGATCCAGGGCCGCCCCGTCACCGCTCGGTGGCGGGGCGGTTGCGCGTTACCCGGGTCACAAAAATAAATACGACCGGTCGTGCTTGTTTCCCCTAGGCTGATCGCATGACCTCCGACGGCCGCGTCGCCCGCGGCGACCGCACCCGCACCGCGGTGCTGGACACCGCCGTGGCGCTGGCGACCGAGGTCGGCCTGCACGGTCTGTCCCTGGCCCAGCTCGCCGACCGGCTGGAGGTGAGCAAGTCCGGCCTCTTCGCGCACTGGCGCTCCAAGGAGGCACTGCAACTCGCCACAGTCGACCGGGCCGTGGCGCAGTGGCAGGAACGGATCGTCACCCCCGCTCTGAGCGCGCCACGAGGCGTACGCCGGCTGCGCGCGCTGCACGAGGCCCGGATCGACTTCTACGCCGCCCGGGTGCTGCCCGGCGGCTGCTTCTTCGCCAACACCGAGTTCGAGTACAACGCCCGCCCCGGCCCGGTCCGGGACCGGCTCGCCGAGGCGTTCGCCAGGTGGACCGCACTGCTGGAGCGCCTCGTGCAGGAGGCGGTCGACCTCGGCGAGCTTCCCGCCGACCTGGACGTGCCGCTGCTCGCGTACGAGATCGACGCGCTGGGGATCAGCGCGGTGATGCGGTCCCGGCTGCTCGACCCGGACGCCACCTACCGGCACGCCCGCCAGGGCCTGCTGACCCGGCTGCGGGCGCTCTGCCCGGATCCGACCCTGCTACCGGAAGGCCAGTCATGAGCCACGCCACCGCTGACCGGCAGGTCGCCGAGTTCGGGCACGTCGAGCACGTGCCGGTGCACTTCGACGACCTCGACGCCATGGGCATCCTGCACAACGCCCGCTACGCCGTGCTGCTGGAACGCGCCCTGACTCCCTACTGGGCCGAGCGCGGCGTCGCCTTCCGGGGCGACGTGCACGCCACCCCCGACGTGTTCCACGCGGTCCGTGAGTTCACCATCACCTACCAGGCGCCGGTCGTCGGCGTCGGCACGGTGGCTGTGCACTTCTGGCTCGAACACTTCGGCACCAGCAGCGCCCGCTACGCCTTCGAGTTCCGCTCGGTGGACGGCGCGACCGTGCACGCCACCGGCACCCGGTCGATCGTCCGGCTGGACCCGGCCACGCTGCGCCCGACCGCCTGGACCGAGGTCGGCCGAGCGGTCGCCGCGACGCTGCTGCGCCCCGCCCCGGCCGACGCCTGAGACCTGGCGGTCAGCGGAAGAAGGCGCGCAGCAACGTCGCGCTCTCGCGTTCCAGTACGCCGCCGTACACCTCGGGGCGATGCGTGACGCGGCGGTCGCGCAGCACGTCCCAGAGCGACCCGACCGCGCCCGTCTTGGGTTCCCAGGCGCCGAACACCACTGTCGAGACGCGGGCCAGCGCGATCGCCCCGGCGCACATGGTGCACGGTTCCAGCGTCACCACGAGCGTGCAGTCGTCCAGCCGCCAGCGGCCCAGCCGCTGCGCGGCCCGGCGCAACGCCAGCACCTCGGCGTGCGCGGTCGGGTCGCCGGTCAGCTCCCGCTCGTTGCGTCCGATCGCCAGCTCGGCGCCGTCGGGTCCGTAGAGCACCGCGCCGACCGGCACGTCGTCGGCGTCGGGGGTCGCATCGTCCGGGCCGGTCACCGCGACCTCCAGGGCCCGGCGCATCCACAGCTCGTGCCGCTGCCGGCGGCCGATCGCGCCCGGGTCGGCGAGCGCCTCGTCGGCGCCCGGACCGACGCGCCCGGCCCGGCCGGGGGTAGGCTGCCCCGGGCGTACGGTCTCCAGCGCCGGATCTGTCGCGTCGGCCGGTTCGGCGGCGCCGGGCGTCAGGGACTCCCCGGGCTCAGACCTCACGCAGCTCCTCGACCTCGTCCGCGCAGCCGAGCACCTGGCAGATCTCGGCTGTCACGTCGGCCGGCATGGAGCCCTCGTGCGCGCAGAGCGCCAGCAGCTTCTGCGCCGGGATGCCCAGGTCGGCGAGGAGGTCGGCGTCACCGACCGGGTCGGCCTCCGGGTCGACAGCGGGTTGCTCGGTGTCGTCGTCGCCGCCGGAGGCGCGCGGCTCGTCGACCTCCTCCAGCCCAGTCACCGAGGTCTTCAGGTCGCCGACGAGCAGCGCGCCCAGCCGGGACTCCTCCGCGTACGCCGAGTCCGAGCCGAAGACCCGCAGGTCCTCCCCCTCGTCCAGGCGCAGGATGACCAGGTACGTGTCGTCGGCCTCGACGAACAGCAGCGAGAGGTCGGCGTCCGGCTCGACGTCGCGCAGCCGGTCGGCGACCTCCTCGATGTCGGTGACGCCCCGCAGGCTCACCTCACCGGCGGTCCAGCCGCCGTCGACGCGCGCCACGGCAGCAGCGAAGTACGACACGGTCCCCCCAAATCAGCCTCGGCAGCACGCCGACACGTCACGCGATGCACGTTAACCGGTCGGGTCGGCAGGCGAGCGGTCAACGCCCCGTATGGGCCGGCCGTTCCTGAAGAGAAAGCCGGTCAGCCGACGACGCGCCGGCGGGTGGCGATGAGTTGGCGCAGCCGCTCGGTGCGGGCCCGCTGCGGCCGCTGGCGCTGCTGTACCGCACGGGCACCGGCCAACTCGGCGAGGAGTTGCAGGCGTCGGCGGCTCCGATCGGGGTCGAGCCGCGGCGGTGTGGTCCAGGCCATACCGCGAGCGTGGACCGTCCTCAGGCGTACGTCAAGGTGGCCTTCGCTACGCAGCGAAACCGGCACCGAAGGTCACCAGAGCGGCCAGTCCCCGGTCTGCGCCCACCGCATCGCGACTATCGCTGCGGCGATGCTCCAGCCACCCGCGGTGACGATCGCCACGCCCGTCGCCACCCCCCGGTCGCCGTGGCGGACCAGCACCGCGGCGGCCAGCCAGGCCAGGCCGCCGGCCAGCAGCGTCCACCAGGCGTAACCGGCGACGCCGCCGCCGACCAGCCCGAACAACAGCAACCAGGCGAACGCGACCAGCGCACCGACAGCGACGCCGGCGCCGGTGATCGGGTACGGCTCGCGGTAGCTGGGCCGCATCGACGTGCTCGACGGGAACAGCCCCGAGGGCGTACGTGGTGGCGGGAACGCCCCCGGACCGGTCCCCTCGGGTCCGCCGTGCCACCCGTGCGTCACCGCCGCCCCCTTTCCCGGACCGTCCGTCCCGCGTTCGGCTTTCGTCCCTACGGTAGTGGTCTGTCAGGATGACCGGATGCGCTCGCCATCGATCGGACGCCGCGCGCGGCCGGCGTACCCGGTCCTGCTGCTCGTCGCGGCGCTCGTCGCCGGGTGCGGCGCCCCTACCGGGCGCGCCGACAGGTGGCAGGAACCGAGTCCGATCGCGACGGCGGCGCAGCCCGCCGACCCGGCCCCGCCGGTCGCCTCCTCGTCCGCCGCGCCGTCGCCGGCGCGCACCGACGCGAAGCGGGTCTTCCCGGTACGGGCCGGCAACGTCGACTACCACCCGACGCACGGCGGCTACCCGGGCACCGACGTGTTCGCCGACTGCGGGGAACCGGTGGTGGCGGTGACCGACGGCGTCGTGCTGGAGGTGAGCCGCGTCGACCGGTTCGACAAGCGCGGGCCGCTGGGCCCGGACAACGGTGGGCTCTCCGTCTCGCTGCTCGGCGACGACGGGGTGCGCTACTACGGCTCGCACCTGAGCGCGATCACTGCGGGTGTCGACGCCGGGGTACGGGTGCGTGCCGGGCAGCAGCTCGGCGAGGTGGGCCGTACGGGGAACGCCAACAACGTCTGCCACCTGCACTTCGGGCTCTCCCCGAAATGCACGGGCGCGGACGACTGGTGGATCCGCCGGGGCGTGGTCTGGCCGGCGCCGTACCTGAACTCGTGGCGCAAGGGCGGCAACCGCTCGCCGGTCGCCGAGGTCACCGCCTGGCAGCGCAAGCACGGCTGCCCGGCTTCGCCCGGCCGGTCCACCCGCAGCGGCTGACCGACTCGCGGTTGCGGGGCCACGCGGCGGACGGCGTATGCGCGTAGGTTCCAGGACATGAGTGCCCGGGATCCCCTCGCCGACCTGCGCCGGATCGCGTTCCTGCTGGAACGGGCGAACGAGGCCACGTACCGGGTCCGGGCGTTCCGGTCGGCGGCGAAGACGCTCGGCGCGCTGCCCGCCGCCGAGGTGGCCGAGCGGGCCCGCACCGGCAAGCTGACCGAGCTGTCCGGCGTCGGTGACGTCACCGCCCGCTGCGTGGCCGAGTCGCTGGCCGGCGAGGAGCCGGTCTATCTGCGCCGCCTGCTGGCGACCGAGGGCACCGACCTGGACGAGGCGGCGGCGAAGCTGCGGGACGCGCTGCGCGGCGACTGCCACACCCACTCGGACTGGTCCGACGGCGGCTCACCGATCGAGGAGATGGCGCTGGCGGCGGTCGAGCTGGGCCACGAGTACATGGTGCTCACCGACCACTCGCCGCGGCTGACTGTGGCCCGGGGCCTGACCGCGGAGCGGCTGCGCAAGCAGCTCGACCGCGTCGCCGCCGTCAACGAGGCGCTGCCGAAGGGCTTCCGCCTCCTCACCGGCATCGAGGTGGACATCCTCGCCGACGGCTCACTCGACCAGGACGAGGACCTGCTGGCGCGCCTCGACGTGGTGGTCGGCTCGGTGCACAGCGGCCTCAACGACGACCGGGCGAAGATGACCCGCCGGATGCTGACCGCGATCGCGAACCCGCACCTGGACATCCTCGGCCACTGCACCGGCCGGATGGTCTCCTCCCGGCCCGCCGGGGTGACCGGGCCGGGCGACCGGGGGCACCGGGCGCGTACCCGCAAGGAGAGCGAGTTCGACGCGGACGCCGTCTTCGCCGCCTGTGCCGAGCACGACGTGGCCGTCGAGATCAACTCCCGGCCGGAGCGGCAGGACCCGCCGAAGCGGCTGATCCGCCTCGCGCTGGAGGCCGGGTGCCGGTTCGCCATCGACACCGACGCGCACGCGCCGGGCCAGCTCGACTGGCAGCGCTTCGGCTGCGAGCGTGCCGCGCTGTGCGGCGTACCGGCGAAGCGGGTGGTGAACACCTGGACGGCCGACCGCCTGGTGAAGTGGACGGCCGGCCGTAGCTGAACGTCAGCCCCGGGTGGCCGGCTCGGCGGCGCGGACTGCGGGCGCCACCGCCTCCGGGCGTGGGCGACGCCGCCCGAACAGGCCCTGGGCGACCGCCACACCGACGAGCACCACGAACGCGCCGACCGGCTGGTGCCAGTTCATCCGCTCGCCGAGCACCACCGCGCCGACGAGCACCGCGAACACCGGGATCAGGTACGTCACGGTGGACGCCGTGCTCGCCCCGGCCAGCCGGATGTTGCGCATGTTGATCACGAAGGCGAGCCCGGTGCCGAGCGCGCCGAGCGCCAGCACGCTCGCGATCACGCGCGGGGAGAGGCCGGTCGGCGACGGCGGCGTGCCGACGAACGGCGCGACGAGCGCGAGCTGCGCGGTCGCCACCAGCAGCTGGGCGGCCGACAGCGACAGCCCGGAGTACGCGCTGCCCGCGACGAACTTCTTCTGGTACGGGATGGCCAGCCCGTAGCAGGCCGCCGCGCCGAAGCACATGAGCTGGCCGACGAAGTGGGCGCCGCCCACGCCCTCCCAGACGCCGAGCACCACGAGCACGCCGGCGAAGCCCAGCCCCAGCCCGACCGCACGCCGGACGGTCAGCCGCTCGGTGCGGAACACCAGCACCGCCAGCGGCAGCACGATCAGCGGCGTGGTGGCGTTCCAGATGCCCGCGAGCATCGACTCGACCCGCTGCTCGCCGTAGCCGAACAGCGTGAACGGCACCGCGACGCCGAACGCGGCCACCACGAGCATGTGCGCCCAGACCCGGGGGTCGCGGGGCAGCCGGTCGCGCAGCACGGCAAGCACCACGAGCAGCGTCAGCGCACCGGTGGCCACCCGGTAGAGGGTGAGGTGCACGGGGTGCAGCTCGGTGACACCGACCTTGATGAACAGGAAGCTGGAACCCCAGATGGCGGCGAGCGCGACGAACCCGGGCAGCCAGCTCCGCGCCGGCGCGCGGTCAGGAGTGATCTCGACGTTCACTCCTGACACTCTGCCGCAGAGGTACGACGAAGTCGCGCGGTATTCCGGATGCGGGGTCACGTAGGGTCGCCTCGTGGGACGAATCGATGACCTCGCCAACCGGTACGTGGCCGAGTGGGCCCCGCTGAGCCCGACCGGCGCCACCTACGTCGGCATCGCCGGCTACGACGACCAGCTCGACGACCTGTCGCCCGAGGGTTACGCGGCGCGCGCCGACCTGGCCCGCCGCACGCTCGGCGAACTCGACGTGACCGAGGCGGAGACCGAGGCGGAGCGGACCGCCCAGGAGGCCATGCAGGAGCGCCTCGGCCTGGAGCTGGCCCGCTACGACGCGGGCGAGACCGGCAGCGAGGTCAACGTGATCGCGAGCGGGCTGCACGAGATCCGGATGGTCTTCGACCTCATGCCGACCGACGGCGAACAGGCCCGGGCGAACGTGGCCGCACGGCTCAACCGCTTCGCGTCCGCGCTGGACGGCTACAAGCGGACGCTGCGCGAGGCCGCCGCGGCGGGACGGGTCAGCTCGCGGGTGCAACTCGTCGAGGTCGCCAAGCAGTGCGACGTCTGGGTCGACCCGGAGGGCGACAACTTCTTCCACGGGCTGGTCGAGCGGATCGACGCGGACGGCGCGCTCGGCGCGGAGCTGCGTAAGGGCGCCGCCGCCGCGACCGCCGCCACCGCCGAGTTCGGGCAGTTCCTGCGCACCGAGCTGGCGCCGGTGGGCCGGGAGAAGCAGGCCGCCGGGCGGGAGCGCTACGAGCTGGCCTCGCAGTATTTCCTCGGCGCGAAGGTCGATCTGGACGAGACGTACGCCTGGGGTTTCGCCGAGCTGGCCCGGCTGGAGGCCGAGATGCGCGCGGTGGCCGCGCGGATCGCCGGGCGCGGCGCCTCGGTCGACGACGCGGTACGCGCGCTCGACGCCGACCCGGCGCGGACGGTACGCGGCAAGGAGGCGTTCCGGGACTGGATGCAGGCGCTCGCCGACAGGGCGATCATCGAGCTGAACGGCACCCACTTCGACATCCCCGAGCAGGTGCGCCGGATCGAGTGCTGCCTCGCGCCGACGAGCGACGGCGCCATCTACTACACCGGCCCGAGCGAGGACTTCTCCCGGCCGGGACGGATGTGGTGGGCGGTGCCGCAGGGCATCACCGACTTCTCCACCTGGCGGGAGGTGACCACCGTCTACCACGAGGGCGTGCCGGGTCACCACCTCCAGGTCGCCCAGACCGCCGTCCGGGCCGACCTACTCAACCGCTGGCAGCGGCTGCTGTGCTGGGTCTCCGGGCACGGCGAGGGCTGGGCGCTCTACTCCGAGCGGCTGATGGACGAGCTGGGCTACCTCGACGACCCGGGTGACCGGCTCGGCATGCTCGACGGGCAGGCGCTGCGCGCGGCCCGGGTCATCGTGGACATCGGCATGCACCTGGAGCTGGAGATCCCGAAGGACAACCCGTTCGGCTTCCACCCGGGCGAGCGGTGGACGCCGGAGCTGGGCTGGGAGTTCATGCGGGCGCACTGCCGGGTGCCGGACGAGAACCTGCGCTTCGAGCTGAACCGCTACCTGGGCTGGCCCGGTCAGGCCCCGTCGTACAAGGTGGGCGAGCGGATCTGGTTGCAGGCCCGCGAGGACGCGAAGGCCCGCAAGGGCGCCGACTTCGACCTCAAGGAGTTCCACCGCCAGGCGCTCGACCTGGGCTCGCTGGGGCTGGACCCGCTGCGCAAGGCGCTGGCCCGGCTCTGAGCCGGTGCCGGGTGCCGACGGGGAGTCCCGCCGGCACCCGCCGGGTCAGGCGCCGAGTCAGGCGCCGAGCGTCAGCCGCAACGTCGGCCGGCCGGTGAGCGTGTTGCTGGTGACGTACGCCAGGTCGATGACCGGGTCGGTGAACGTCACCGGGATGGGGAGCGTGACCGGCAGGCCGTCCGGGAACGGCAGGTCCGGCGTCAGCGTCAGCTTGATACCGGCGAGCCTGCCGACGAACCGGGTGCAGTAGAACGCGACGTCGTCGCGGACCGTGAGGCGGTCGGTCGCGTACCGCTGGGTGCGGCCCCTGGGACCGTCGGCGACCAGCAGGAAGTCGTCGGTCACCGCCTCCTTCATGCTGAACTTCAGCACCTTGAGCGCACCCTGCTCGGTCTGGAGGTCGGTGATCCCCTCGAACCGCAGCCCGGTCATGGTCACCTTGGAGCCGGTGAGCTTCGACGGCGTCTGGCCCACCTTCGGCAGGCTCGGGTCGGCGGCGATACGCGGCAGGGGCTTGCCGGGTTCCACTTTGCCGGGCTTCGCCGGGTCCACCTTGCCGGGATTGCCCGGCGCCGGGCACTCGGTCGATCCGGGCCGGGTCGCCGGCTTGCTCGTCGGGGCCGCCGATCCGCTCGCGGTCGGTGTGGGCGACGGCGTCTCGCTCTTCTTGCTGCTGCCCTTGAACAGGTCACCGATCCCCTCGAAGAAGTCGGTGATGATGTTGCCCTCCCGCGTCGGGCTCGCGCTCGGCGACGGGGTGGGCGTCGCCGTGGGCGCGCTCGCGCCGGGCGTCGGCGTGGCGGGCTTCGACGGGCAGGCGCTGGCGGTGGGCTTGCTCGGGGCGGCGGCCTGCACCGCTCGGGGCTGTACGGCGAGGCCGGCGGTGGCGAGGCCGAGCACCACGAGGACGATGCCGAAGGCGCGCGGGTCCGCCGAACGCCCCGCCCACTCCGGCGGGCCGCCGTCGGATCCGGCCGCCTGCCCGTTCACCGACTGCCGAGGGACCGGCCGCTCCCCGCCCGGCCGCTCGGCAGTCGGCTGCTCGACGGCCAGCCGTACGCCGGCCGGCACCTCGACGGTAGGCCGCTCGTCCGCGGGCTGTGCGTCCTCGGGCCGCGTGTCCACGGGCTGCCCGTCCGCGGCGGTGCCGGGCTCGGCGTCCACAGCGGTGCCGGGCTCGGCGTCCGCAGCGGCGTCGCGCTCGTCGGCGGCCGGACCGGCGGGACCGGCCGGAGGGGTCGGCACCCAGGCGAACGCGAGCGCGCTGCCCACGATGCCGAGCAGCAGACCGACGAAGAAGCCGCCGAGGTTGAGCCCGATCAGGGAGTAGACGGTCGTGATCGCCGCGACGATCGAGTAGAACAGCCGCTGCGGCGGGCTGAGCCAGAGCAGCACCCCGCAGGTCACGAGGATGCCCGGGATCAGCAGCGAGAGCAGACCGGTGGCGCCGCTGCTGAAGCTCAGGCCGTTGAGGGTCAACCGGGTGGAGGCGAGCATCTCCACCCCGGCCAGGATGATGAACAGGCCGCCCCAGAACGGCCGGCTCCGCTGCCAGCGGCGGAAGGTACGCCATGCCCGGGCCGCGGTGCCGAGCCGGGCGTGGGACGGGTCGACGGTTGTCACGTACTCCTCCTGGCGGAGCGGGGACGGGAACGATCGGGCGGGCCCGCGGTGGTCGGCCACCGCGGGCCGTGCTCAGCTCAGAAGCACTCCTTGCCCTTGGCGTCGTCGCCCACGTTGACCTTGAGCCGCAGCCCGACCAGGTTGAACGTCGAGGAAGTGGTGTAGCGGGAGACCTGCTTCAGGTCACGGATGGTGACCCGGTCGGAGTTCTGGCCGAACGAGCCGCGCTGCGCCGTCGGGTTGAGGTCGCTGGCGTCGCGTCCGATCTTGATGTTGGTGAAGGTCGCGTTGCCCTCGAGCGAGTCCATCGCGATCACGAGGTCCTTGGCCCGGGCGGGGTCCTTGCCCTCACCGGCGTTGATGGTGAGCACCACCGGCAGGCCGGGCAGGTCGGCGCGGACGGACTGGCAGAGCTTGTACAGCTCGGCGCTGCTGATCTCGGCCATCGCGACCGGGCGGGTCGCGCCGGCCTTCCCGTCCTCGCCCTTCTCGCGGACGATGCCGCCGTACTGCTTGAAGCCCTCACCCTCCAGGCGGTCGGCGCCGATCTTGAACGTCTGCCCGGACACGGTGATGTCGGAGGCGATGGCGCCGGTCGACATGCCGAACAGGATGGCACCGGCGGCGGCCGTGGTGGGCACGATCATGGCGGCGAACCGCCGCCACCGGGTACGACCCTGGTTGTCGAGCCGATTCTGCACGGGGTTCCTCCTCGAACGAATGTGCGCGGCGGCCGGTGGGGAACCGGTGGCCCGCGCCGGGCCCGTCCTCTGTTACCGACGGGTAACGATCGAGCCTGATCGTGCACCCGATGCGGTGCAGCTCACAACCCCCCGATTACCCGGCGGTAACACCGGGGTGAGGCAGAGAGGTGACCAGGCGTCACGAGATCCCTGCCCAGGCAGGGCGTGGAGGGCGAAATGTCGCGGCAAACCGGGCATAGATGACGGTGAGCACGACGGAAAGTCACCGGACATCTCGCCGTTACAATCGAGTAACGAATGTAAAGTAGGTTCGCCCGCATGGGAGATCTTCACGACGGAGGGGTGGGGGGCCCGGGGGCCCCCCCCCCCCCCCCCCCCCCCCCCCCCCCCGGCCCGCCCCCCCCCCCCCCCCCCCCCCCCCCCCCCCGCGCCCCCCCCCCCCCCCCCCCCCCCCCCCCCCCCCCCCCCCCCCCCGCCCCCCCCCCCCCCCGCCGGCCCCCGGGGC